>NZ_CP128361.1:306510-613020 GCF_030345075.1 Solwaraspora sp. WMMA2065 | reverse complement strand
TACTCCTCGATCAGTTCGGCCCCGGTCGGGTGGTACCCGGATTCGGGCACCGACCAGCCGGCGGCGTCGAGCAGTCGGCCGGCAACCGGGTCGATGTTGTCCCGCCAGCTGCTGAACAGCCGTACGTGCTGCCAGCTACGGATCGCGGCACCGGCGGCGGCACCCGCTTCCAGCACCAGCGACGGGACCCGGTGCCCGGCGAGATGGGCGGCGGCGGCCAGTCCCACCGGGCCGGCGCCGATCACGACCACGGGCAGTTGCCGGGCGGCGTACTCGATGCTCATCTGTCTCCTCTCGACGTGGTGGCGGCCAGCCGAGACGCAGCACGCAGCACGGGACGTCCGGGAGCCAGGCCCGTCACCCCATCAGCTGAATCGACGCCTGTCGAGACAGCGCATCATGCTGTACCGCGCCCTGAGCTCCGGCTAGGCGGACAAGCGTCCAACGACCACCCCGCCGCGGCCGCTCGCACACCGGGTCCGATTACCGACCGGTCACCTCGTCGCGGCCATCACCCGTCGCGACCGGGCCGGCGGCCGGCCGGATCCACGTCAGCGGCCGGTCGGGACGAATCCCCGTCGATGGCCGGTGGATAGGCGTACAGCTCGGTGAGCCGGGTCCGGGCGGCGTGCAACCGGTCGACCACGACCCGCATGAATCGAGTGGTCAGCTCCCGGCCCAGGGCGTCGTCCTGGCTGATCATCCGACGGGTACCGGCCGCGTCGAACTCGATCGTCAGGGTCTGGTCCACCGCCACCGCCCCGAACTCCCAGCGGTACGGCGGAAACAGCCACGACCAGCCCAGCACGCTCCCGGCCGCAACCGTCTCAATGTCGATCTCGCCACGGCCCGGCACCTGGAAGTTCAACGCCACCTGCCCGGTCCGCAGCAGCCAGAACCGGTCCGCCGACCGTCCCTGCTGGAAGATCTGCTGCCCGCTGTGCCGGACCCCGGGGCGCGCCTGGTACGACAGCCGCTCCAGCCAGGGCCGGGGTAGGTCGGCCAGGAACGGGTGGGCGTCGAGCAGATCGATGGTCCGGATCATCGCTCCTCCGTCCGATCACGGACACGTACCACGGACTTCCATCGCAGCTGACGGTCCGCCCTGGGCGACAGGGTCGGAGGTCCCGCCCGGGCGGGACGCAGTGCCCGTCGGGAAGCGGCGCAACGCCCCTGCCCCGACGGACCGATCCGGACGAGAGTGGAACCGATGAGGGCGCGACGGGCAGAAGGGGTGGTGGGCGGCGATGAACGCCGGATGGATCAGGAACGGACGGCCAGGTCCGCTGATGGCGGCCTGCCTGGAGGCCGCAGCCGCCGCACCGTCGGTGCACAACAGCCAGCCGTGGCGGTTCCGCCCGCACCCGACCGGCATCGAGGTGCTCGCCGACCGGCGCCGACAGGTCGACCTGGTCGACCCGGCCGGCCGGGAACTGACCATCAGCGTCGGCGCCGCCGTGTTCAACCTGCGGGTGGCGATGCTGGCCCACGGTCGGATGCCGGTCATGCTGCTGTTGCCCGAGCCCGACAACCCGGACCTGCTGGCCCGGATCGCGGTCGGGGCGCCGACCGAGACGGACGAGACGGTACGGCTGCTCGCCCGGGCCGTCGCCCACCGGCGCACCAACCGCCGCCCGTTCGCCGACCTGGCGGTCCCCGGCGAGGTGCTCGACGAGCTCACCGCCGCCGCCCGGACCGAGCACGGTCGGCTGGCCGTCGTCGACCCGATGATGCGCTCGTCGGTGCTGGCGCTGATCGGCACCGCCGAGGACCGCCGTCGGGTCGACCCGGCGTACTGGGCGGAGCTGGAACGGTGGACCCGGGACCGACCGGGCCGGCTCGACGGCGTACCGCCGCAGGCCTTCGGACCCTGGCCGGTCCCCCGCACCGTGCCGGTACGCGACTTCGGACTGGTCTGGCCGGCCCCGCGACGGCGGGTCGCCGCGTTCGAGGAGGACCCGGTCCTCGCCGTGCTGTACACCGTCGGCGACGCCCCGCGGGACTGGCTGCGCGCCGGGCAGGCGCTGCAGCGGGTGCTGCTCACCGCGACGGTACGCGGCCTGGCCACCACGCTGCTGACCCAGCCGCTGGAGTTTCCCGAACTGCGTGACCTGCTCGGTCGCCAGCAGGACGGACGGCGGGCGCAGGCGATCATCCGGATCGGCTACGGGCCGCTCAGTCCACCGGTGCCCCGCCGGCCGCTCGCCGAGTTGCTCGAACCCGCGCCGACCCGGCCGGTCGACGCGGTGGGGGTGGCCGGTGCCAGTTGACACGCGACCGGTCGTCGATCCGGGCGTACCTGCCGTCGATCCCGTGCCACCGGTCGATCCGGGTGGACTGGACGCCGCCGAGGTCACCCGGCGGACCATCGAGTACGGGCCGAACATCGTGCCGGGCGGGCCCGACCGCACCGGGCTGGTCCGCCGGGTGGCCCGCCAACTGAGCGATCCGCTGGTCGTGCTGCTGCTCGCCGCCGGGGTGGTCACCACGGCACTCGCCGACTACCCGAACACCGTGGTGATCCTGCTCGTGGTGGTGGTGAACACCAGTATCGGCGTGGTTCAGGAGGTCCGGGCGGACCGGGCGGTCGCCGCGCTGGACCGGCTGGCGGCGCCGGTGGCCCGGGTGCGACGCGACGGTGTCGACCGGGTCGTGCCGGCGGCCGAACTGGTCCCGGGCGATCTGGTGAAGATCACCGCTGGCGACATCGTCCCCGCCGATCTGGTCCTCACCGCCGCGACCCGGCTGCGCTGCGACGAGTCGACACTGACCGGTGAATCGGTGCCGGTGCAGCACGACGACGGTGACCGGGCCCACGCCGGCACCGTCGTCGTCGCCGGCCGGGCGACCGGCATCGTCACCCGGACCGGCGCCGACAGCGCGTTGGGGCGGATCGCGCCGGCCACCCCGACCGCCCACCGAGTCGGTGCTCGGCGCCGGCCTGCTCGCCGGGGTGCTCACCACCGGCACGTTGATCACGGCGGTCACCCTGGCGGCCGGTGTCGCCGCGTACCACATGGGCCGGCCCTGGCAGACGGTGGTCTTCGTCACCCTCGGGCTGGCCCAGCTGGGCGTCGCGCTCGCGGTCCGGGCCCGTCGGGGCACGGCGGCGGAAGGCACTCAACGGGGTACGACGGCGGCCGACGGCCGACGGCGGATGGCGAACCCGGCGCTGGTATTCGCGGTGGCCGGGGCGGGCCTGCTGCAGCTCGCCGGGGTCCACCTCGGTCCGCTGCGGGCGCTGCTCGGCACCGAGCCGCTGGCCCTGACCGAGTTGGCGGCCTGTGCCGCTGTCGCGGCGCTGCCCGCACTGGTGTTACATCTGTCCCGGAGCGGGAACGGACGTGGTTCGGGTCCGGATTCCCCGCGTCCCGTCGGCCACGAGCCGTCGGCGTAGCAGACCCAGACCAGGAGGCAGCAGATGGACGAGGTCACCACCAACGGGACCGGGACCGGGACCGGGACCACCGTCGACACGGCGGTGACCGGCGTCGACGCCGCGACCGCCGACCGGCCGTTGGCCGCCGTACTGGCCGAGGCCGCCGCGGCCGCCGGCTACGCGCCGTCGGTGCACAACACCCAGCCGTGGCAATGGCGGGTCCGGCCGGACAGTCTGGAGCTGCGCGCCGCCCGGGACCGGCAGTTGCCGGCCACCGATCCGGACCGCCGGTTGCTCATCCTCAGCTGCGGCGCCGCGCTGCACCACGCGAGGATCGCGCTCGCCGCTCAGGGCTGGACGGCGCAGGTGCAACGGCTGCCGGACCCGGCCGAGGAGGACCTGCTGGCGGTGCTGCGACCCACCGAACGGATCGCGGTCCAGGCCGACACCGTCCGGATGTTCCAGGCGATGCAGGTGCGACACACCGACCGTCGGCCGGTCAGCGACGAACCGCTACCGGTCGCGGCGGTCACCGCGGTCACCGCCGCCGCCGGCACCGGCGTCCAGCTGCAGATCCTCTCCTCCGACCAGGTGATGCTGCTCGCTGCGGCGGCCAGCCGGGCGGAGGAGGCCGAGTCGGAGGACCCGCAGATCCGCGGCGAACTCGACTACTGGACCGGGCTGGGCACCCCGCCCGGCACCGGACTGCCCGAGGAGGTCCTGCCGGAGCGGGCCGCGCAGACCACGGTGCCCGGACGCGACTTCGGCCGGTCCGGCACCCTGCCGGTCGGCGGCGGGCACGACCGGGCCGCCGTCTACGCCCTGCTCTTCGGTGACGACGACGAACCGACGTCCTGGCTGGCCGCTGGCGAGGCGCTCTCGTCGGCCTGGCTGACCGCGACCGAGCTGGGCATCTCGGTGGTTCCGCTGAGCGGGGCGGTCGAGGTGGCCGCCACCCGGCAGACCCTGCGACACATCCTCGCCGGGCTCGGCTACCCGTACCTGGTGCTACGGCTCGGCATCGCCAGCCCGGACCACGCCGGCCCACCGCACCCGCCGAGGATACCGGCGGCTCAGCTGGTGGACACCAGTGAGGTGAACGCCGCGAACCCCCACGCCACCGACCCCGAGGAGGGTCGATGAATCCCGACGGACCCGTACTGGTCGGCGTCGACGGTTCCAAGGCCGCGGTGCAGGCCGTCCGGCTGGCCGCCCGGGAGGCCGCGATGCGACGGCGCCCGCTGCGGATCGTGCACGCCTTCGTCTGGCCGGCGCTGCAGGCACCGATGGCGTTGGCACCAGCGGTGCCGCCGGAAGGTGAGGTCGAACGGTACACCCGGGAGATCGTCGACGAGGCGGCCAAGGCGGCGGCCGACGAAGCGCCGCAGCTCGAGATCGCCACCCAGGTGGTCGACGGGGCCGCCGCAATGGTCCTGCTCGCCGAGGCACGCTCCGCCGCGCTGGTCGTCCTCGGCGACCACGGATTCGGACCGATCTCCGGGGCGCTGATCGGCTCCGTCGCCTCCCAGGTGGCGACCCACGCCGACGGCCCGGTGCTGGTGGCCCGGGGCGACTGCGACCGCAGCGGTCCGGTCATCGTCGGGGTGGACGGCTCCGAGCTGTCGGCACAGGCCGTCGGGTTCGCCGCCGAGGCGGCCGACCTGCGCGGTACGGAGTTGCTCGCGGTCCACACCTGGACCCATCCGCCGTCTATCGGACCGGGTGACATGCAACCGCTGGTCTACGACGCGGCGGCGCTGCAGGCGGAGGAGGAGGCGCTGCTCGCCGAGTCGGTGGCCGGGGTCCGCCAGCGGCATCCCGACCTGACCGTACGGCAGCTGTCGGTCCAGGGGCGGGCGACGAAGGTGCTGACCGAGGAGTCGGCCCGGGGTCAGCTGCTGGTGGTCGGCGCCCGCGGGCGGGGCGGCTTCACCGGGCTGCTGCTCGGCTCGGTGAGCAACGCCCTGCTGTACCGCAGTCAGTGTCCGCTGGTCGTGGTCAGGCCGGCACGGCACTGAGTGGGCCGGACCGGCGGGCGGCGAGCCGAGCCGGTCCGGCGACGGGCCGGCTAGCATCGTCGCTGTGAGCGCCGCGAACCCCCCGCCGGCCGAGCACCGCGACGCGCCGTCGCTCGGCCTGACCCCACTGTCCCGGGTCCGACTGGACCAGCTGCTACACGAGATGCTCGACCGGGTCGGCGAGGTCGTCACCAGTCGGGAGCGGCTCCGTGCGTTGCTCGACGCGGTGGTCGGCATCGGCACCGACCTGGAGCTGCACAGCACCCTGCGGCGCATCGTCGAGGCGGCGTGCGGGTTGGCCGGAGCCCGGTACGGCGCCCTCGGGGTGATCGGCCCGGACCGCCATCTGGTCGATTTCGTCACCCACGGCATCGACCCGCAGACGCACGCGGCGATCGGTGACCTGCCGCACGGTCGGGGCGTTCTCGGCCTGCTCATCGACGATCCGGCACCGGTGCGGATGCCGGACATCACCAGGCACCCGCGGTCGTACGGATTCCCGCCGCACCATCCGCCGATGCACAGTTTCCTGGGAGTGCCGCTGCGCATCCGCAACCAGGTGTTCGGCAACCTGTACCTGGCCGAGAAGCAGGGCGCGGCCGAGTTCACCGAGGACGACGAGGAGATCGTGACGGCGCTGGCCGCCGCCGCCGGCGTGGCGATCGAGAACGCCCGGCTGTACGAGTTGGCCAACCGACGCGAACGTTGGCTGGCCGCCACCGCAGAGATCACCGGCGTACTGCTCGGCACCGTGCGCCGCACCGACGCGCTGGCCCTGGTCGCCCGGCGGGCACGTGAGGTGGCCGAGGCGGAGATGGTGCTGGTCCTGGTCAACGATGACGAGGCGGCCCAGTTCACGGTCGAGGTGGTGGACGTACCGCGGGGGTCGACCTCCGGGCTGGTCGGCGCGGTGCTGCCGGCTGGTGAGACCAGCTTCGCCGGCGCGATCACCAGCGGTGAGCCGATCATGGTGGAGAGCCTGGCGAAGGCGGCACCGTGGCCGGTGCCGGTCACCGCCGGACCGGCGGTGATCTCTCCGCTGACGGTCTCGGAGACACTGCACGGCGTGCTGGTGGTGGCGCACCGCGCGGACGCTGCCGGGCCGGCCGACGGGGACGCGCCGCTGCTGGCCAGCTTCGCCGGTCAGGCGGCGCTGGCCATCGAGCGGGCCCGGGCGCAGGAGGAACGCGAGCTGCTGGTGGTGCTGGAGGACCGGGAACGGATCGCCCGCGACCTGCACGACGTGGTGATCCAGCGGCTGTTCGCCACTGGGCTGCAGTTGCAGAGCGCCATGCCGCTGTGCAGTGGCCGACCGGAGATCGGAACACGGATCAACACCGCCGTCGACGATCTGGACTCCACCATCAGGGACATCCGCCGGGCGATCTTCGAGCTGCGTACCCCGATGAGCGCGGTCCTGCGTACCGAGTTGCGCGAGGCGGTCGACTCGGCCGCCGACGGGTTGGGCTTCCGGCCCGCCCTGCAACTGGACGGGCCGGTGGACAGCGCCGTGCCTGACCAGATCCGTCCGGACCTGCTGGCGGTGCTGCGGGAGGCGCTGTCCAACGTGGTACGGCATGCCCGGGCGAGCCAGGTCGCGGTACGGGTGTCAGCACTCGGCGGGGAAATCGCGCTGACGGTGACCGACAACGGCGTCGGAGTGGACCCGGCCGCCGCCCGGGGCGGGTTGGTCAACATGCGGGAACGTGCCGAACAGCGCGACGGAGCCTTCTCGGTGGCCGCCGGGGATCCGCGCGGCACCATCCTGACCTGGAAAGTCCCGTTACGGGACTGACCTGACCCGGAATGGTCCCGTTACGGGACTGACCTGACCCGGAATGGTCCCGTTACGGCAGGGTCAGTGACGCGGGCCGAGCAGCCGGGTGGCGAGCACCGCCGCCTGGGTCCGCCGCTCCAGGCCGAGCTTGGCGAGCAGGCTGGAGACGTAGTTCTTCACGGTCTTCTCGGCGAGGAACATCTTGCCGGCGATCTCCCGGTTGGTCAGCCCTTCGGCGACGTACTCCAGGATCCGGCGTTCCTGCTCGGTGAGCGACTTCAGCTCGTGCGGCTCCTCGACGCCGCTGCGGATCCGCTCCAGCACCCGGCGGGTCACCGCCGGGTCGAGCAGCGACTGACCGGCCGCCACCCGGCGTACCGCGTCCACCAGGTCGGTGCCCCGGATCTGCTTGAGCACGTAACCGGCGGCACCGGCCATGATCGCGGCGAAGAGCGCTTCGTCGTCCTCGTACGAGGTGAGGATCAGCCCGTTGATGGACGAGTCGACGGCCCGCACGTCCCGGCAGACGTCGATGCCGTTGCCGTCCGGCAGCCGGGCGTCGAGGATCGCCACGTCCGGGCGCAGCGCCGGGATGCGCCGGGCAGCCTCCTGCGCGGACCCGGACTCGCCGATCACCTCGATGTCACCGCTGCTCTGCAGCAGGTCGGCAAGGCCACGGCGGACGACCTCATGGTCGTCGAGCAGGAAGACGCGGATCATCCTCTGTTTCTACCCTGTCGCGGGGCGCTACAGCCAGGGACCAAAGTCCCGGGCGCCGGGGTCGCCTGGGGCAGGTGACGGCGGGCGAGGCAGTCGAGACGGACGGGCCCGGTGGCCCGGGAGGATCCGGGACGTACGGCCCTGCCGGTGCCGGCCCGGACCGGACACCGTGTAGTCATGTTGACCACCACGTTCACCATGGCCCAGCTGCGCACCGCGGTGACCGCGGCGGTCCGCGCCCCGTCGCTGCACAACAGCCAGCCGTGGCGGTTCCGGCTGGTCGGCAGCGCGATCGAGCTCCGGCTCGACCCGGACCGGCTGCTCACCGCCTGCGATCCGACCGGCTGGGCCGCCCGGATCGGCTGCGGGGCCGCCCTGTTCAACCTGCGGCTTGCCCTGGCCGCCGCCGGCACACCGGCCGAGGTCCGGCTCCGCCCCGAGCCGGCCGACCCGTGGCTGCTGGCCCGGCTGGTGCCCGGACCACCGCGGCCAGTCACGCCGGCCGAGTCCAGGCTGTACGCCGCAGTGCCACGCCGGCACAGCAACCGGCTGCCGTTGCGGCCGGATCCGGTGCCGCCGCCGGTGCGGCGGCGGCTGATCGAGGCGGCCCAGGCCGAGGGCGGCTGGCTGGAGCTGGTGGTCGGCTCAACCGCCGTCACCGCCGTCGCGGAGATCGCCACCAGCGCCAACCGGGTGCTCGACCGGGATCCCGGGTACCGGGCGGAAGTAGCGCGGTGGACCCGGCACTTCCCGGCACCGGACGGGGTGCCGGCGGCCGCCGGTGGACCGGTCGCGGAGCCGCACGACCTGCTTCCCCGGCGACCGTTCGGCAGTGCCCGTCGCACCCCTGGCCGCGACTTCGAGTCCGAGCCGCTGGTGGCGGTGCTCGGCGCGACCGGCAACACGCCGAGCGACCAGCTCACCGCCGGGCAGGCGCTGCAGCGGGTGTTGTTGACGGCCACCGACGCCGGCCTGGCCGCGTCGATGCTGTCCCAGCCGATCGAGGTCACTCAGGCCCGCGAGCAGCTCCGGCTGGCACTCGGACGATTCGGAACACCACAAATGGTCATCAGGATCGGATACGGTCAGCCCGGCCGACCGACGCCACGTCGGGATCCGGCCGACGTGATCGACACGGTCCTGGAGGAACGATGAGTGACCCGATCGTCGCAGGGGTGGACGGATCACCGGCCAGCTTGTGCGCCGCCCGGCACGCCGCCGAGGCCGCGGTCCGGCACGGCGCGCCGTTGGTACTGGTCCACGGCTATCTGCACGCCTTCGGGTACGGGATCCCGATCAATCCGTACGACGGCGAACTACCCGGGCCGAACGAGGAAGGTGAGCGGATGCTCGCCGAGACCGCCGCGCAGCTGCGCGGCGAGCGGCCCGGCATAACGGTGCAGACCCGGCAGGTGGCAGCCGGCGGGGCCCCTACGTTGATCGAGGAGTCTCGGCACGCGGAGCTGGTCGTGGTCGGCAGTCGGGGCCTCGGCGGCTTCACCGGGCTGCTGCTCGGCTCGGTCAGTTCACAGGTGGCCGGGCACGCACACTGCCCAGTGCTGGTGGTCCGGCCACCGGATGCGCCCGTCGAGGCGGACGGCCCGGTACTGGTCGGCGTCGACGGTTCGGCGCACGCGGAGCAAGCCCTGCACGCCGCAGCCGACGAAGCCGCCGCGCGCCGGGTCGGGCTGGCCGTACTCCACGTCTGGTGGCCGAGTCCGATGCGGGACAGCACGGAGGTCGCGGCACCGGCCGACGGTGCCCGCCGGGAGGCCGACGAACTGCTCGACGCCGCCGTCGCCGCCGTCCGGCGACGCCATCCGGACCTGCCCATCGAGCAGCGGCCGTTGGAAGGGGTCGAGGCGGACGCGGTGATGGTCGAGGCGAGCCGCAAGGCCGGTCTGGTGGTGGTCGGTTCCCGTGGTCGCGGCGGCTTCACCGGGCTGCTGCTCGGCTCGGTCAGTCAGACACTGGTGCACCACGCACACTGCCCGGTGCTGGTGGCCCGCCCACATTCGCACCGCTGACCGGCCCGCCAGCCGGGTCGGACGTCCCTGCCGCCCGGTCAGACGGTGTAGCGCAGGATCGCACCGACGCCGTCGGGCACCTGGTCGGCGAGCTTGTCCGGCACCACCACCAGCCGGGTTCCGCCGGCGAGGGCGGCCCGCACGGCGGCATCACCCAGCGGCACCTCGACGGGATCCGTCACGCCGAAAACGGCCACCGCGCCGACCGTGGCACCGACCTGGTCGGGCTGCGGTCCGGCGTACGCCGAACGGGTTGTCAGCTGCGGGTCGTCGACCAGCAGCAGGGTGTCGACCTGCCGGCGGGCGAGCGTCGCGAGCGTGTCCGACGCCCCAGCGGCGGCCCGGTCAGCCTGGCCGATCTCCCGCCGGTACGCCGCGACGGCGGCGGCCACGTCCGCGTCGGCGATGCCCTCCACCACGTCGACGGCCTGTTCGACCGCCGCGTCGGTGGTGTCGTAGGCGCCCTGCACCTCGTGCAGCAGTTCGGCGACCCGGGTCGGCGACTTGTCCCGTAGGAACTGCACCGCCCGGACGTCCCCGGTGACCACGACCGCCCGGGGTCGGACCTCGTCGACCAGTTCGGCGAGCCGCTCGGCCACCAGCGTCGCGTTGGCCTCCCAGCGGTCCTCGGCCCGCTGCTGGTACCGCCGCTGGGACCAGCCGCCCGGATGCGACCGGGTGATGTGCAACGTCTCCCCGGCGACCGACTCGGTCACCTCCACACCGTCCGGCTGCAGGGCGACGATCTCGGCGCCGACCCGGTCGGTCGCCACCACCAGAACGGGTAGCTGCCGCTGCTGCCAGCGCAACAGGGGCAACAGGTGCGGGATCGCACCGTAGCTGGCGATCTCCCGCTCCGGCGGTTCCGGCAGCTGACGCACCAGCCGCACCCGCTCTGCGTCGGCGATCACCACCAGGGTGTCCCCGTCGGCGTAGGCCCGGTTCGTCAGCCCGCCGATCACGTCGAGCAGTTCGCCAGGCGCCCCCGCCTCGGCCAGCCGTTGGCGGGCCGCCCGCCAGCGCAGCTGGACCTGCTCGCCGGTGTCCGGGGCCCGGCCGCTGGTGTCCAGGTAGAGCGACACGAACGGGCCGGGGACGGTGGCCAGGTCGGCGAGGGTGGTACGGGGCGTGGTCGAAGTCACCGTAGGTCCTTCCTTGGTCGTCGGCAGGTCGTCCCTTTGCGGTACCCGGTAGCCGCTGCGGATACTCCACCCGGCGTCGCCGGTGCCCTGCCTCGGGTTGACCTACCTGAGTCGGCTGCATGCGACGGATCAGTGCCCACGGCCGAACACGTCGACCAGCCCCCACCGACCGGGGAGGTCCAGCAGCTCGATCCGGCCGATGCCGCGCGGCAGGTGCGGGCGGACGATCAGATGCTCGCCCTTCGGGTCGAGACCGAGCATGGAACACAGGAACATCAACACCGCCCCGGCCGACCAGGAGTGCGGGCTGCACGCAGCCGGCAGCTGAACCGGATACTTGGTCAACTTCCGGTCGTAGCCCGCGAACGCGCTGGGCAGGCGGCCGTCGAAGAACTCCGAAGCATCGATGATGGCACCCGCTACCCGGGCGGCTTCCTGATGGAAGCCGTACTGACGCATGCCGTGGGCGATGAGGGCGTTGTCGAACGGCCAGATCGCCCCGGTGTGGAAGCCGACCGGGCTGTACCGCCCGTCGCCCTCGGCAAGGGTACGGATGCCCCAGCCGGTGAAGAGCCGCTCGCTCATCAGATGTTTGACGACGTGCCGAGCCTTGTCCGGGTCGACGATACCGCTCCACAGCAGGTGCCCCATGTTCGAGGCGCAGGCGTCGACGTGGTTGCCATCGGCGTCCACGCCGAGCGCGTAGTAGCGGCCGTCGCGGATCCAGAACCTCTGGTTGAACCGGCGCTTGAGCTCGGCGGCCTGGGCTTCGAGCTCGGCGGCGTACGCCGGATCGTTCCACACCTCACGGGCCAACCGGGCACCGCGACGTTTGGCGTCGTAGGCATAACCCTGGAGCTCGCAAGTGGCCCGGGGGCCGACCGGTAACCGACCATCGCGGTAGGAAATGGCATCGGGCGTGTCTTTCCAGCACTGGTTCTCCACGCCAAGTCGGTCGTTGCGTCTGGCGTACCAGAGGTAGCCGTCGCCCATGATGTCGCCGTACTCGTCGATCCACCGCAACGCCCGTCGGGTGTGGAACTCGAGCTCCTGGGCGATCGAGGTATCTCCGGTCCATCTGTCGTACGCGTCGAGCAGGATGACGAACAGCGGCGTCGTGTCGGCCGCACCGTAGTAGGGGCAGGCGGCGATCTCCCCGAACCCGGCTCGCTCTCCGAACCGGAACTCCTGGAGGATCTTGCCGGGTTCCTCCTCGGCGAAGTCGTCGAGCCGGGTTCCCTGCGCGTCCGCGAGAAAGTGCAGGACGTTCGGCACCATCGACGGGATGAACGGCAGTAGCTGCAGGCAGGTTACGATGCTGTCCCGACCCTGCAGTCCCATCATCCAGGGCAGTCCGGCGGAGAACTGCTGTTCCCCACGCAGGTTCCCGGTAAAACGCAGTGCCGCCAGATCGGTGAGACTGCGGCGGTACGCCTGGTCGAGTGGGGCCGAGTCACAGCTCAGGGTGGGGGCGGCGGCGAGCCACTCGGCCAGCACCCGGCTCGCATCCACCATGCCCGGGGCGTCGAAGTTTGGCGCGGTCACCCGGATGTCCCGCCCATGGATGCCGCGCACCCAGTAGATCAACTGCAGGACGGTCTCCCACGATCCGTGCGGCCCGACGCTGATGTCGAACGTCATCCCGTGGTCGTCAATCGCCGCCTCAGCGCTGCTGGTGATCACCACTTCACGGCACTGATTCTCCCGGGTGTAGTACATGTGCAGGGTGTCCTGCTCGACAGCGGTGGAAATCTTCCCTTTCTTGTGCACGTTGGCGTACTCGGTGGAGTCTGCGAAGTCGGTGGCGATGTCGAGCCGGACCCGTAGGTCGACCGCGACTTCCTGGTGGTTGAGCACGGTCAGCTGCTCCACGAAGGCGCCACCACCGAGGCGACGCTGGCGGATCACCGACATGCTCGCGTCGACGTAGTGGGTCGGCTCGCCCGGAACAAGGAAGTAGCGCGATTCGAAGTACTGAAGGTCGTCAACGGACAGCACGGAGAGGCGTTCGCCGTTGACGGTGAGATTCCAGACGGACAGGTAGCGCATGTCGAAACCGAACAGCCCGGTAGGCATATCCGTCGAGGGCGACACGTCACCGCGCTCGTCGCTGACCATGAACAGGTTGCCTTCGAGGATGCTGGTGTACTTGAGGTTCGTCACCTGGCTTCCTTCCAACCCTCCGCCAGCTGCCGCGGATGCCGGGCACCCACCATGTCGGGCAGCAGCCAGTTGAGCATCGGCAGCAACGCGATCACGCCCTCCAGGGTGAGCCCGAAGCGGATGAATGCGGGGAAGAGTCGTTCCTTCCCGCACAGGATCTGTTCGAACAACACGCTGTCGATGGCGACGACACAATCCGCATCGGCACCGGACTGTTCGGCCCGCACGCGGCCCGCCGCGAAACGCAGCAGCCACTGCTCAGTGTGATCGCGGTACCGCACGTCGAAGCGCAGCGAGCCGTCGACTGCTGGGGGCAACCGAGGATCGCGTTCGTGGACGCTGGCGAAGAAGGCCTCCGTGGTCGCTGACAACCCGCCACCTCCCTCGCCTGCCACCTCCCTCGCCTGCTACTGGACGAGTCTGCCGCCAGGCCGGACGCGACATTGCCGATCGCGTCGGCAATCACCCGTCAGGGTGTTTGACGACGCCGTGGGCAGCTCACGCGGGTCCGCGCCGCCGACGCGGACCGCGGTCGGCAGATCCGCCGCCCTCATCGGCGATCCCCGCGCAGCCCCCACACACCACCATGTATTGACTTTCGTTGAAGTGAGCGTGATTCTTAGGTAGGACAGCTTCGGGAGCCGGCAGCCACGCGGGAGCAGGGCAACTCTCCGCAGGACCGTGACGCGCAGCGCACATCCGTGCGCGCTCGCGGGCGACGATCCGTGCTTTCGCTACCGCGCCCCGTACCGGCGCGCACCAACCGAGGTTGGAGTCTGTAATGCCCACACTCACCACCACCGGCCGGCGACCACTCGCGCTGTACGCCCTGGTCGTTGCCGTCGCCGCCGGGCTGCTGCTGACCACCGCACTGGCCAATGTCGCCTCGGCCCATGGATCAGTGCTCGATCCGGCCTCCCGCAACTACGGATGTCTCGACCGCTGGGGCGGGAACCACATGGCACCGGAGATGGCCACCGAGGATCCCATGTGCTATCAGGCATGGCAGGCCAACGCTGCCGCCATGTGGAACTGGAACGGCCTCTACCGCGAAGGCGTCGGCGGCAACCACCAGGGCGCCATCCCGGACGGCCAGCTCTGCAGCGGTGGACGCACCGAGGGCGGCCGCTACAACGCCATGGACGCCATCGGCAACTGGCGGGCCAAGTCAATCAGCAACTCGTTCAGCGTCCGATTGTTCGATCAAGCCAGCCACGGTGCCGACTACATCCGGGTGTACGTGACCCGGCAGGGCTTCAACCCGATCAGCCAGGCACTGGGCTGGGGCAATCTGGAGCTCGTCGCCCAGATCGGCAACACGCCGGCGTCGCAGTGGCAGAGCGTGCCCAGCGGGGTGCAGATCGACATCCCGGCGACCGCGCCGGGGCGCACCGGCCGACACATGGTCTACACCATCTGGCAGGCCAGCCATATGGACCAGTCCTACTACTTCTGCAGCGACGTGAACTTCGGCGGCAGCAACCCGCCGCCCACCACCGCACCTCCGACCACGCCGCCGCCCACCACGGCCCCGCCCACCACCGCACCCCCGACCACGCCGCCGCCCGGATCGGCCGGATGTACCGCCTCCTACACGGTCGCATCGAGCTGGTCCGGCGGCTTCCAGGGTGAGGTCCGGGTGACCGCCGGCTCCTCGGCGATCAGCGGCTGGACGGTGACCCTGGCCTACCCGAGCGGGCAGACCGTGCAGCAGGCGTGGAACGCCACGGTCTCGGCCAGCGGGTCGACGGTTACCGCCCGTAACGTCGCCTACAACGGCAGCCTCGGCGCCGGTGCCAGCACCAACTTCGGCTTCATCGGCTCGACCGCCGGCGGCACCCCGTCGGTGACCTGCACGGCCTCCTGACCTGACGGTCAAACTGGCGACGGCGGTGCGGTGTCGCGGATCCGCGACACCGCACCGCCGTCGCCGCATTTCCGGCAAGATCGACATCGGTCGAGGGAGGTTGACCGGATTACACGTCGGAAACAGTAGGTAACAAGGACATGATTGTCTGCGACCGTCGGCGTGGATACAGTCGTAGCTTCCCGAGGCCGGGAAGCACCAGGTCACCGCCGGTCATCCGGACCAGCCATGTGCTCCGGAGTGGACCTGACCGCGCCGGAAGCCGGTAGCGCAGGGAGGATCAGCCATGCCAGGAGTCGTCCGCGCCGCCATCGTCCAGACCACGTGGACAGGCGACAAGGAATCCATGATCAAAGCGCACGAGGAGTACGTCCGGCAGGCCGCCGCCCAGGGCGCGAAGGTGATCTGCTTCCAGGAGTTGTTCTACGGGCCGTACTTCTGCCAGGTGCAGGAGAGCGAGTACTACGCCTACGCCGAGTCGATCCCCGGGCCGACCACCGAACGGTTCGCCGCCCTCGCCGCCGAGCACAACATGGTGATGGTGCTGCCGATGTACGAACGCGAGCAGGCCGGGCTCCTCTACAACACCGCCGCTGTGATCGATGCTGACGGCAGCTACCTGGGCAAGTTCCGCAAGACCCACATCCCCAACGTCAAGGGCTTCTGGGAGAAGTTCTACTTCCGCCCCGGCAACCTCGGCTACCCGGTCTTCGACACGGCCGTCGGCCGGATCGGCGTCTACATCTGCTACGACCGGCACTTCCCGGAAGGCTGGCGGGCGCTGGGCCTGGCCGGCGCGCAGATCGTGTTCAACCCGTCGGCGACCAGCCGCAGCCTGTCGTCGTACCTGTGGAAGCTGGAGCAGCCGGCGGCGGCGGTGGCCAACGAGTACTTCATCGCCGCGATCAACCGGGTCGGCGTCGAGGCCGACTACGGCGACAACGACTTCTACGGCACCTCCTACTTCGTCGACCCGGAAGGCAAGTTCGTCGGCGACACCGGGGACCCGTACCAGCCGGAGCTGATCGTCCGCGACCTCGACCTCGACCTGATCGAGACGGTCCGCAACCGGTGGGCCTTCTACCGCGACCGCCGCCCGGACGCCTACGGTGACCTGGTCCAGCCCTGACCGGCCCTGATCCGGCGGAAGGAACCACTCAGATGGCACTGCTGATCACCGGCGGCACCGTCGTCGGACCCACCGGGCCGTACGCCGCCGACGTGCTCGTCGACGGCGAGACGATCGCCGCGATCTTCGCCCCCGGCACCGGGCCGGCCGACGGCGTCGACGTCCTCGACGCCAGTGGCAAGTACGTCATCCCCGGCGGCGTCGATGTGCACACCCACATGGAACTGCCGTTCGGCGGCACGTTCGCCAGTGACACCTTCGACACCGGTACGAAGGCCGCCGCCTTCGGCGGCACCACCACGATCATCGACTTCGCGGTGCAGCGCGCCGGTGAGGTGGTCGGCGACGGACTGACCGCCTGGCACGCCAAGGCGCAGGGCAACTGCCACGTCGACTACGGCTTCCACATGATCATCGGCGGGGTGGACGACGAGTCACTCAAGGCGATGGACTCCCTGGTCGCCACCGAGGGGATCACCAGCTTCAAGCTCTTCATGGCGTACCCAGGGGTGTTCTACAGCGACGACGGGCAGATCCTGCGCGCGATGCAGAAGGCCCGCGACAACGGCGCCACGATCATGATGCACGCGGAGAACGGCATCGCGATCGACGTGCTGATCGGGCAGGCCCTGGCCCGGGGTGAGACCGACCCGATCCACCACGGGCTGACCCGCCCGGCCGCGTTGGAAGCCGAGGCGACCAGCCGGGCCATCGCGCTGGCCGGGGTCGCCGCCGACTGCCCGCTCTACATCGTGCACCTGTCCGCCAGCGAAGCCCTCGCCGCCGTCGCGTCCGCCCGCGACGCCGGCCGCAACGTCTTCGCCGAGACCTGCCCGCAGTACCTCTACCTGACCCTGGAGGACCAGCTCGGCGCGCCCGGCTTCGAAGGCGCCAAGTGGGTCTGCTCCACGCCGCTGCGCAGCAAGCACGAACCCCACCGCGCCGACCTGTGGCGTGGCCTGCGCACCAACGACCTGGCGGTGGTCTCCACCGACCACTGCCCGTTCTGCTTCAAGGACCAGAAGGAGCTCGGCCTCGGCGACTTCTCCAAGATCCCTAACGGGATCGGCGGCGTCGAACACCGGGTCGACCTGATCTACCAGGGCGTCGTCGACGGCAAGCTGTCCCTGGCCCGCTGGGTGGAGACGATCGCCACCACCCCGGCCCGGATGTTCGGTCTCTACCCGCGCAAGGGCGTCATCGCCCCCGGATCCGACGCCGACATCGTCGTCTACGACCCGGCCGGCCGGACCACGATCTCGGCCGCCACCCACCACATGAACATGGACCACTCGTCGTACGAGGGTTTCGAGATCACCGGCAAGGTCGACACCGTGCTGTCGCGGGGCACCGTCCTGGTCAGCGGCGACGGCACCTACCACGGACGCGCCGGCCACGGCCGCTACCTGCGCCGCGGCCTGTCGGACTACCTGCTCTGAAGGGGGTACGCCAGATGGACTTCGGCGTCGTGTTCCAGTGTGACCCGCCCGGCCGCGAGCTGGTGTCGCTGGCCCAGCAGGCCGAGCAGGCCGGCTTCAGCCACGTGTGGACGTTCGACTCGCACGTACTGTGGCAGGAGCCGTTCGTCATCTACAGCCAGATCCTCGCCGCCACCACATCGGTGACAGTCGGGCCGATGGTGACCAACCCCAGCACCAGGGACTGGACCGTCACCGCGTCGACGTTCGCCACCCTCAACGAGATGTACGGCAACCGCACGGTCTGCGGCATCGGCCGGGGCGACTCGGCGGTCCGGGTCCTCGGTGCCCGCCCCACCACCCTCGCCGAGCTGCGCGAATGCGTCACCGTCATCCGTGACCTGGCCGCCGGGCGGACCGTACGCTACCGCGACCGGGACATCACCTTGCCGTGGGTCAGTGACGGGGCGCTGGAGGTCTGGGTCGCCGCGTACGGGCCGAAGGCGCTCGCCCTGGCCGGCGAGGTCGGCGACGGCTACATCCTGCAGCTCGCCGACCCGGACATCGCCGCATGGATGATCGGCGCGGTCCGGGCCGCCGCCGAACGCGCCGGCCGCGACCCGGACGCGGTCACCTTCTGCGTCGCCGCCCCCGCCTACGTCGGCGACGACCTGGCCCACCAGCGGGACCAGACCCGCTGGTTCGGCGGCATGGTCGGCAACCACATCGCCGACATCGTCGCCCGCTACGGCGGCGACGGCAGCGCGGTGCCGAAGGTGCTCACCGACTACATCGCCGGCCGGCAGGGCTACGACTACGCCGAACACGGCCGGGCCGGCAACACCCACACCGACTTCGTACCGGACGAGATCGTCGACCGGTTCTGCCTGCTCGGCCCGGCCGAGGAGCACCTGCGGCGGCTCGCCGAGCTGCGGGAGCTCGGCGTCGACCAGTTCGCCGTCTACCTGCAACACGACGCCAAGCAGGAAACCCTGACCGCGTACGGCGAGCAGATCATCCCCGCGTACCGCCGGGTGGTCGCGTCTTGACCAGCGGCCCGACCAGCAGCTGGGCGAGGCGGGCCGGCGTCGCCGGGGCCGCGCTGGGCGCGCTCGCCCTGGCCGCCGCAGTCTGGGAGGGCTACAAACTGGTCGGCGACCCCGACGGTACGGACCTGTTCGGCGTACCGCTGCTGCCGCGCGCCGACGACGCCGCCATGCCGCACCTGGCCGACGTGGTCGCCGGCCTCGGCGACGTCGACGTCGCCGCCGGCCAGCCGGTGTGGCGGGTCGTCGTCGACGCCTGCCTGTTCACCCTCGGGGTGACCGGCGTCGGGTTCGCCGCCGGCACCCTGGTCGGGCTGATCCTGGCGGTGGCGATGCAGCGGCTGCGGATCGCCGAACGGGGACTGCTGCCGTACGTGGTGCTGTCGCAGACCGTGCCGTTGGTCGCCCTCGCCCCGGTGATCGCCGGCTGGGGCGGGCGGCTGTCGATCGGCGCCTACCCGTGGCAGCCGTGGATGTCGGTCGCGGTGATCGCCGCGTATCTGGCGTTCTTCCCGGTCGCCGTCGGCATGCTGCGCGGCCTGCAGTCACCACCGGCCGCCGGGGTCGAGCTGATGCGCAGCTACGCGGCCGGCTGGTGGCGCACCTTATGGAAACTGCGGGCCCCGGCCGCGCTGCCGTACCTGTTCCCGGCGCTGCGGCTGGCCGGGGCGGCGGCCGTGGTCGGCGCCGTCGTCGGGGAGATCTCCACCGGCACCCGGGGCGGCATCGGCCGGCTGATCCTGGAATATTCGCGGCAGGCGACCAGCGCCCCGGCGAAGGTGTACGCGGCGATCCTCGGTGCCGCCGCGCTCGGCCTGGTCGTCGCCGCCACGGTGACCCTGCTGGAGCTGGGGCTGACCCGCCACCAGCGGCGAGTGGCGGTGACCGGATGAGCAATGAATTCGCCGTCGAGATCACCGGGGTCGACAAGGTCTTCAACGCCGGCCGGGCCGACACGGTCACCGCGCTGACCGGGGTGGAGCTGACCGTCGGGCGGGGCGAGTTCGTGTCGCTGATCGGGCCGTCCGGCTGCGGCAAGAGCACCCTGCTGCGGCTGATCGCCGACCTGATCACCCCGACCGCCGGCACGGTCACCGTCAACGGCAAGGCCGCCCGGCAGGCCAGACTCGACCAGGAGTACGGCATCGCCTTCCAGCAGGCCGGGCTGTTCGACTGGCGGACGGTACGGCGCAACGTCGAACTGCCGCTGGAGCTGCGCGGGGTGCGGCGGACGCAGCGCAGGGAACGGGTCGACGAGATGCTGCAGTTGGTCGGGCTCGCCGACTTCGCCGGCCACTACCCGGCTCAGCTCTCCGGTGGCATGCAGCAGCGGGTGGCGATCGCGCGGGCGCTCGCCGTACACCCGCCGTTGCTGTTGATGGACGAACCGTTCGGTGCCCTCGACGAGATGACCCGCGAACGCCTGCAGGACGAACTGCTCGGCATCTGCGCCCGCACCGCGACCAGCACCGTCTTTGTCACCCATTCGATCTCCGAGGCGGTGTACCTGTCCGACCGGGTGGTGGTGATGTCGGCCCGGCCGGGTCGGATCACCGCCATCGTCGACGTCGCCCTCGGCGAGCGCACCGAGCAGACCCGGCAGTCGGCGGAGTTCTTCGCCGCCGTCACCGAGGTCCGCCGGGCGTTGCGCGGCACCGACGCGCCGGCTACCGGAGCCGCGCCGGCCTCGGCACCGGCGGCTGCCGAATCGGCGGCGCAGTGAGGTCGTTGCGGGCGGCCGGGCCGCCGGTCGCCGTCGGGCTCGTCGGGCTGGCGCTGTGGGAAGCGACGGTACGGCTGGGCCGGGTCGCCCCGTACGTGCTGCCGTCGCCGTCGGCGATCGCCGAACAGTTCTGGGCCAGCCGCACGGTGGTGCTGACCGCCGGGCTGGCCAGCGGCACCAACGCGCTGATCGGCCTGCTCGCCGGGGCGACGCTCGGGGTGGCAGTGGCGTTGGCGGTGAGCCGGCTGCGGCTGCTCAGTGAGGTGTCGGTGCCACTGGCGGCGCTGGTCAACGCGCTGCCGATCATCGCGCTCGCCCCGGTGCTGAACAACATGTTCGACGCGGCCAGCAGCGTGCCCCGGCGGATCGTCGTCGGCCTGGTCGCGTTCTTCCCGGTCTTCGTCAACACGCTGCGCGGGCTGCGCCAGGTGCAGCCGATCCACCGCGAGCTGATGGCCAGCTACGCCGCTGGCGGCTGGACCTTCGCCCGGCTGGTGCGGCTGCCCGGTGCGCTACCGTTCGTCTTCACCGGGCTGCGCCAGGCGTCCTCGCTGGCGGTGATCGCGGCCGTGGTCGCCGAGTACTTCGGTGGGCTGCAGGACGGGCTGGGGGCGCGGATCACCTCGGCGGCGTCGCTCACCGCGTACCCCCGGGCCTGGGCGTTCGTGGTCGGCGCCTGCCTGCTCGGCCTGGTCTTCTACCTGGCGACCCTGGCTCTGGAACGCCTCGCGATGCCGTGGCGCACCGGCCAGACCCCGTGACCTCCGCTTCCCCTGGCGCTCCCGTCCGCGCGCCGCAGTCCCCCGCTCCATCATCGCGACCAGGAGGAACGACGCCAGATGAGAAGACGGATGGCCGCCGCGGCGGCGCTGACGGGTGCCGCGCTGCTGATCAGCGCCTGCGGTACGGCGGACGAGGAGCCGGAGGCTGGTGGCGGTGCCACCGACGGCACCACCACGGTGAAGGTCCAGTTGCAGTGGTTCTTCCAGGCCCAGTTCGCCGGCTACATCGCCGCCGTCGAAAAGGGCTTCTACGAGGAGGAGGGCCTTGACGTCGAGCTGCTCGAAGGTGGGGTGGACATCGTCCCGCAGACGGTGCTCGCCCAGGGGCAGGCCGACTACGCGATCGCCTGGGTGCCGAAGGCGCTCGCGTCGCGGGAACAGGGCGCGCAGATCACCGATGTCGGGCAGATCTTCGCCCGCTCCGGCACCTACCAGGTGGCGTTCGCCGACTCCGGCATCACCGGGCCGGCGGACCTGCGCGGCAAGAAGGTCGGCAACTGGGGCTTCGGCAACGAGTTCGAGTTGTTCGCCGCGATGACCCAGGCCGGGCTGGACCCGGGTGCCGACGTGACCCTGGTGCAGCAGCAGTTCGACATGCAGGCGCTGCTGCGCGGCGACATCGACGCCGCCCAGGCGATGAGCTACAACGAGTACGCGCAGCTGCTGGAGGCGGAGAACCCGGACACCGGTGAGCTGTACACACCGGAGGACTTCACGGTGCTCGACTGGAACTCCGTCGGCACGGCGATGCTGCAGGACGCCATCTGGGCCGACACCAGCAAGCTCGACGACCCGGCGTACCAGGAGCAGACGGTCAAGTTCCTCACCGGCACCATCAAGGGCTGGGCGTTCTGCCGGGACAACCCGGAGGAGTGCCGGGACCTGTCCGTCGCGGCCGGGTCGACGCTGGGCGCCAGCCATCAGCTGTGGCAGGTCAACGAGGTCAACAAGCTGATCTGGCCGTCGACCGGCGGGATCGGGCTGATCGACGAGGCGGACTGGGCGCGTACGGTCGAGTTGTCGCTGGCCACGAAGAACCAGGACGATCAGACGGTGCTGACCGCCGAGCCGGAGGGGTTGGCCTACACCAACGACTACATCAGCCAGGCGCTCGAAGCGGCGGAGGCGGACGGCGTCGACGTCACCGGTGCCGACTTCACCCCGCTGACCGTGACCCTCAACCCCGGCGGCGCCTGAGCACCTGCTCTCTGGGAGTCGACGAGTACGCAGGCGCACATCGATGCGGTGACCGGGCCGGTGGCAACTGCCATCGGCCCGGCCGTCGATCCCGTAGGCATCCCCCGTCGAGACAGGGTGGTGGCGCCACCGGGTTTCTGGACTACGCGACGTCCAAGCGGACGTTCCCGATTCGCGCAACTATGTCGAGGTGCCCGCCAAGGCCCGTGACGTAGGCTCTCAGTGACTCGAGGCTCGTGGCCTCACCGTTCTCGATCTGGCTGATGCGCGCTTGCGACAGGCCCGCAGCCTCGGCCAGCTGCACCTGGGTGAGGCCCAGCTGCTTTCGAATCTCGGCGAGCTGGGCACCGCTCACGGAAGCCAGCATCTGCTGACGCATCGCGGCGCGTTGGGCAACGCGGTCAGGGCTGTCCCACTCAGGGTCGGCCGCCCGCGCCTTGGCTTTGACGTCTCGCCAGTTCGTCGGACTCACTCGTCCTCCTTGAGTAGCCTCAGGTGCTCGTCGAACCTCGCATCGGCCAGCGGGATCGCCGTGTCGTACCAGGCCTGCCACCGGCCAGACTTATCGCCCGCGACGAGAAACACCGCCTCTCGAAACGGATCGAAGGCGAAGATCATCCGGACTTCCGAACCGCCGGTCGATCCCGCTTCCGCCACCCGGTCGGCAGTGACCGGGTCGGTCCGGCAGCGGCTACGGCGAACGGGTGGCGGACGTCCTTCGTGAACGGATCAACGAGGGCGTCTTCCCACCCGGCGTCCGGCTGAGCGAGAACGCCCTCCGCGAGGCGCTCGGCGTGTCCCGCAACACCTTGCGGGAAGCGTTCCGGCTGCTGTCGCACGAGGGCCTGCTCACGCACGAGTTCAACCGCGGCGTCTTCATCCGGGAGCTGACCGCCGCCGACGTGCGAGACATCTACGCGTTCCGCCGGATCATCGAGGGCGCCGCGATTCTCGCCGCCGCCGACGCGCCACCGAGCGCGCTGGACCGCCTCGGCGAGGCGGTCGAGGCTGCCGAGGTCGCCGCCGACGCCAGCGACTGGACGCAGGTGGGTACGGCGAACATGCGGTTCCACCAGGCCGTCGCCGACCTGGCCGGCAGCAGCCGTCTCAGCCGGACCGCGCGTCGCCTGCTGGCTGAGCTACGTCTGGTGTTTCTGGTGGTCCCGGCCGCGCAGGCGTTCCACCAGCCCTACATCCGGTACAACCGGCAGATTCACCAGCTGCTCGTCACGGGCGAGTTGACCGAGGCCCATCGGGTCCTGACCGGCTACCTCGACGACGCCGAACGCCAACTCCTGGACGCTATCCCGCCACAGCGGACCGACGACGCTCCCCCGGCCGGCTCCGGCCGCGCGGCCCCTACGCGTACACCGCGATGAACGTCGTCCTGTGGGTGCTGCAGTGGACACTCGGCGCGGTGACCCTGTCGTCGTTCCTCAGCATGCCCTATCTCATCCGTCGGGGTTACGCACGCCAGCCGATCGGCGCGGCCGCGATGGCGACACGTTCGGGTTGTGTTGCGGCATCGGAGTGGTGGTGCCCTGGCTGGCCGGCCAGGCGCGGATCGTCACACCGATCGCTGCCATGGCGATCGGGCTGGTCACGGTCTTCGACAGCCTCACCAATCGGATGGACGCGGCGGACGCCACCTTCAACACCGCGGTGCTGGTGATGGCGGTGACCGTCGCAGCCGGCCGCTTCCACGACCTGAGCTCGGACACCGGTCCGACACCACCCCTGGGCTGGAGCTTGCTCCTCACCAGCACCGCCCTTGTGGTGGTCGCCATCTGGGGCGCCCGGTACGCGATCTCCCCGGCGCTGCGCTGGGCGCAGGCCGTCACCGGACTCGCCAGCGTACTGGTCGTCCTCAGCGCATTCGCCGGCCTCTGGGCGCGACGACCGAGCGTCGGTCGTTTGCCCGCCAATACCCCAAGATCAGTTGATGAAAACCGGGTTTGTGCCGGCGTGTCGCCCGTATTTTCATCAACTGATCTTCGCAACCGGCGACAGGATCGAGGCCAGATGGGCAGCGGCTACACCGACCAGGAGGGGCGCGACACGGGAAAGACAAGGCCGTCCAGTAGAATCCACTGTACTGACTCAGCATGATGGCTACGGGGCGAGGCATGCACGATGTCCGGTCTGCTATGTCGCACCGGCTGAAGGACACGCCACACCAGCTGCGGGGCAGTGGCTTCGTTCACCCGGTCCGGGTCGCGGTCGCCGTCTGGTTCGCCGCAGCCGTCGTCGCCGTCGCCCAGTCGGCGGCGGCGCTCACCCGCGCCCGGCACGACCGCCTCGCCGACCTCGACGTGTACGTGGAGGCGACCACCGGTCTGCGGCAGGGCACCAGTCTCTACGACTACGCCGCTGCCGGCACCGAGGCGCCGTTCACCTAGCCGCCCCTGTCCGGCCTGCTGGTCGTACCGCTGACGCTGATCGACATCGACGTGCTGCGGGTAATCTGGACGGCGGCCACCGTTGCGCTGGTGGCGCTGCTCGCCGTGATCGTGGCCCGCTCCGATGGGATCCACTGGCTCCTGCCCCGGCAGGTGGCACCGGCGGCGATCGCCCTGCTGCTGTTCGCGTCGGCTCCGGTCTCCAGCAACCTCCGGTTCGGCCAGGTCAGCGTGATCCTGACCCTGCTGGTGCTGGTCGACTGCCTGGGGCGTGCCCCGCGTCGGCTAGCTGGTGTCGCCACCGGACTGGCCGCCGCGATCAAGCTCACCCCGCTGATCTTCATCCCGTACCTGTGGCTCGCCGGCGAGCGACGGGCGGCGGTCACCGCGACCGGGACCTTCCTCGCCGGTACTGGCCTGGCCTGGCTGATCCTGCCGGGCGAGTCGGCACGGTTCTGGCTCACCGAGATGTGGGACGTCGACCGGGTCGGCAACATCGTCACCGCCGGCAACCAGTCGATCAACGGTGCCCTACTACGGCTGGGAGCACCCGACGACGCTCGTACCCTCGCACTGTTCACCGCCGGGCTCGCGGTGGTCGCGATCGCCCTGGTACGCGGCGCGGTCGCCTACCGGGACGGGGACCGGTTGGCCGGCGTGGTGATTGTCGGCGCCGCCGGCCTGGCGTTCTCGCCGGTGTCCTGGACCCACCATCAGACCTGGCTCGTGCTAGCCGCCCTACTGGTGGTGGGCGAGCGCCGAGGCCGCGCACCGGCCTGGACCGGTCTGGTGGCTGCCACCATGATCCTTCCGGTGATGTCGATGGGCGACGGGCTGCCCACCGCAGACCTGACCGACAACGTCCGGGTGCTACTCGCGTTGGTGGTGGCCTGCCTGGTCCCGACCGTCGGGGGTCGACCAGGGTCCGGTCTTCCTGGGCGGGCCGAGGTGCCCAACCTCACTGCCCGACGCTTTAGGACGGCGGCTTGGCGGTAGTCAGTTCGCCGCAGCGGGGGCACCAGCGGCTCTTCACCTTGAACGAGAACAGCCCGGCGAGGTAGCCGAGCAACACGGCACTGGTCAGGGCACAAACGTCCATCGTGATCCACTTTCCACTGGGTCTGGAATGGGGTCGGGCTCGTGGTTGCCGCCACCGGCCCGACCCCGGCTCGCGCAGACGGCGGGCGGGTTATGGGTGTGCGGCTGGCAAGGGATCGACGCCGTTGGGTGGCCGGTGCCGCTGCAGCACCCCGGGGCGGGCCAGCGCTGACTTGTAGACGCCGATCGCGGCCATCCGCCCGTCCCGCCCGGCCAACGTGATCGTGGCGAGGATGCCGACCACCGGGGAATCGACGTCGTCCAGGCCGTTCCGGATGTCGGAAACCCGGACCGTCATCGACCGGTCGCCGAACACCCAGTCGGCCTTGCCGAGATGCAGCGTGTCACCGACCCGCAGGAGATCACCGTCGGCCATCAGTCGTCCCGCCCGTCGTGGACGTACCCGTCCGGCCACAACCCGGCGTACTGCAACACCGCCCGCACCCGACGCGCCTTGACCTGATCCCACCGGTCCAACACCGCCAACGCGCCGGTGAACGGGGGACACAGCGCCGGCCCGTCGCACGCCCGGCACTCGGCCAACCGGCTCGGCATGTGCACGGCGGCCGTCTCCCGCGCCCGGTCCAACACGTCAGCGTCCGGCCGGTTCCGCATCGCCGCCGCCACCTCGTCCAGCACCGCCCGCTCGGCGTCGACAGCCGGCCGTTCGGCGTCCGGCGCAGACGCCACCCCGCGCGCGGCCAGCAGCCGGAAACGCGGATCACTCCCGATGTCCGTCTGCCCCGGCGTCCGTCGCGGCAACGGCGGCCGGTTCGGCGTCGGACCTTCATTGCGAACGACGTACGGCGACCCGCCATACCTACTGCGGGGACCTTGGTTCCTGGTCAAGAGCTTCTCCTTCGCAGGGAGGACTGTTGAGAGGTCTGCGGCAGGTACAGGGCCGAATTCAGGCACAGCGGGCAAGAGCACTGGGGTCACCAGTGCCCTCGATTCAACATCCGTGATCCGTGGGGGCCGGGATCCTTGGCCGACTGACCAGCGCAGAAACCTCAAGTAAGCAGAGCTTATAATGATTGTGATAAGGCTGCAAGTGGCGTTGGCCAACAAGATTCCCCACCCGAGTACGGTCAGTGAGCCAAGCCGCCACGCATCCGGCACCATGATCGGAGGCAGCAACCGGAGGCAACCATGACAGACCAAGGCTGGACCAGCAGCTCAGACCCGTACCTCGTCGCGCAGCAGCACGACGCGTGGTCCGCCGAGGCCGCCGGCCGGGGACGCGTCGGCACGCAACAGCTACTCGGCGTCGAGACCGTCGACGCGGACACACAGGTCAGACGCGCACTCGGACTCGCCGCCGGCGAACGAGCCGTCGTCCGCCGCCGCCTCATCCTGGAAGACGATCGGCCCGTCGAACTCGCCGACTCCTTCTACCCGGAGCCCATCGTCGCCGGCACCCCACTCGCCGACAACCGCAAGATCAAAGGCGGCGCGGTACGGGTCCTCGCCGACCTCAACCTCGCACCGCATCAGGTCAGCGAGCACGTCACCGCCCGACGGCCGACCGATCAGGAACAGGAACTCCTCGACATCGCCGTCGACGAACCGGTCCTGGTCCTCACCCGCATCAGCCGCGCCGCCACCGGCCAACCCGTCGAGTACGCCGTCATGCGCACCGTGACCAGCCGCTCCACCGGCCACACCTACCTGATGCAGGTCCCACCCGCATGACCAACGAACCCGACCCCGCCGCTGCCAATGACGTACGCGACCGCCAGCGCCAGATCGCGGCCGATCTCCGCCGACAGATCCTCACCGGCGAGTTCAAGCCCGGCGACAAGGTGCCCTCCACGGCCCAGCTCTGCGAGCGGTACGGCGTCTCCAACCTCACCACCCAACGCGCACTCGCCATCCTCAAGAAGCAAGGATTCGTCCGTGGCGAGTCCGGGGTCGGCGTGTTCGTCACTGCCAACCAGCCGATCGCCGTCGAAGCGAACCACTACCCGGGCCAGGCCAACAGAGCCACTCCGTACCCGTGGATCAGTGAGATCACCAGTCACGGCCGCCGCAAGACCAGCCGCCTGCTGTCTGTCGACGAGGTGAGACCGCCGGTCGCGGTCGCCGCGGCGTACGACCTCGAACCCGACACCCGCGTCATCCGCCGGCGGCTTCTGCTCCTGCTCGACGACGCCCCGGCCGAGCTGGTCACCAACTACTACCGGACCGACCTCGCACGCGGCACCCCGCTCGCCGAACACCGGCTGATCAGCGGCGGATCGCTGCGCGTGCTCGCCGGACTCGGCAAGCACGCCGGACCAGCCGTTGACGACGTCGAAGCCACCATGCCCACCATCGACGAGTTCATCGCCCTGCAAATGCCCGACGACATGCCCGTGCTACGCCAGTTCCGCACCGTCTACACCACCGACGGCGAACCCATCGAAGTGACCGAGATGATCAAAGCCGCGCACCGACACAAGGCCAGATACCTCCTGCCCGGACCGAACGAAGCCTGACCTCACCGCCCTCCCGCGACACTTGCCAGACCGCCACCGAGGTAGTGGAGGTGGCCACGGTCAAATCCCGCTCGGCTTACCGCAGCAGGCGCACAACAAACCACTGTTCCCCTTGCCGGAGCCAACCGCGTAAGCGAGGATTTCCACATCGACCTGTCGGTAGATGCCGGACGGAGGAGAGATCGCTACGCCGAGCCCAACAGCATCCGTTGAGGACAGACAGCACATAGATGTACGCAAGATTAGGTGCCGGAGTTGTGGTGAAATGTCGATTGCGGCAACCTCCGACACGCCCGGGATCCGGGGGAGGTTGGCGGAAAGATCCCAAACCGCCCCCGAGCTGCGAAGATTCGCCATACGAAGATCATCTAAGCTGCCACCAAGATCATGATCAACAGGAGGTTGTCCTCCAGACCCCCCGTTTGCCCAGGTCAGACCGCCCGACATTTCGGACACGGTCCCCAAGCACACGAGAACCGCGCCGGATTGAAAGCCGTAGAGATCGAAGTGCCACCTGCTGACGTGCGGACAAATCAGCCGTCGGCCGTCCAGGTGTTGAGGAAATGTAGATGCAATCTGGTCTGGCTTGATCAAACACGGATAAGACCGGGAGATCCGCGCCGCATTGCCGACACGCTCAGCCGCGCCCGGGAGCAGGAGAACACACACTGGTCCTCCCCCAAGTGGCCGGAGGACCGTCGCCGAGTTCTGTCCGCCGCTACTGACCGGCACCTTCCACCTCATCGGCCCAAGTGAGCAGCCGCGCGTGCAGCGCGTCGACCTGGTCGGCGGTGAGCTTGTACGGTTCGTAGGCGGAGTCAGGAAATCGCCGTACCGCGCGTAGCGCCCCCGCGAAGATCGACGGGTCGAACCCAGGATCGTGATCGGCCGCCAGCTGCAGTAGCTCGCCGGTGGTGAAGCGGCCATCTTGAATGACCCCGTGTACGTCGATGTAGTCACGGACCTCCGCCCGACCGAACAGAGCACACAGCTTGTTCGCCACCGCGTCGGCGGGATGCAGGACCGGGCCGATCGCGAGCTGGACCGGCGGGTACGCCCGCCAGTCGACACCAAGTTCTACCGTGCTGGCGCTGCCCGTGGCCGGGTCCGCCACCGCCAGTCGGGCGAATGAGGCTCCCTTCCGCTCCACGGCGACGTCCAGAACATCGGCACGGAGCGCCGCCACCACGGCGGCCTGAGCTGCCGGGAAGTCAGACACTGCCGCCATGGTGGTGAACAGGTCCACGTCCTTGGAGACCCGGTCCACGAAGCCGTGCGCCTGCACCGCGTACCCACCGGCCAGGCAGAACCCGTACTCGGCTGCAGCCTTCAACGCGACCCGAGCCAGTCGCTGGTGAAACGGGTCCATCACGGCTCATGCTGCCCTGGGGAGATTCGGGAAACGAGACTCCCACAGCGTCCGGACCTTGGTTGGCAGCCACAGCTGGCGCCACACCCTGGCCAGGGTCGGACCATGGACGAAGGCGCGGAGATCCTCGACCCGCATCGACTCCCGGATCACCCGCTCGTACATAAGGTTGCGCTGGCGATCGTCGGACAGGTCGTAACGGCCCTGCTCAGACCAGTCCAGGCGCAACGGCAGCTCGACCACACCCCCGGTTGGTCCGGCCAGCTCCTCCAGCGAGTCCGGCACGGTGTACGGCCGGCCATCCTCGTACAGCACCCGCGCTTGTGCCATGCCGCCATTATCGCTCACGTCGGTGCTGCTTCACCGTACGGAGGAGTCCGGCGATGGCTGCCGGCGTGTCACCCGGCATGTACGTCCGGCTCTGGATGCTCGATGTACCTGACCGGGCTGACGGTCGGCAAGTGCAGCAGGACTTCCACGGATCCGCCGAGGTCGTCGAGCGCGAAGTAGTGCCGTTCGTCCTCATCGGGGTGGTACATGCCCGAGATGACTCGTACGGCGTGCCGGCCGGCCAGCCACTGCCCGACCGCGTCGGGTTTCGGGGCGGCGGTCAGGTTGACCGCGTACCCCGTGCCCAGCCTGGCCGCGACGTGGTCGAGGGTCTGGTCCAGGCTGCCGGGGCGGGGTGCCGGCAGGCGCAGGTCCCGGATGCGGCCGGACCCGAAGGTGGTCAGCAGGCAGCGGTAGCCCGTCCCGAGATGTGCGCGGAGTCGGGAGCCGAAGCTGGTCCCCCGGGCGGCAAGGTGACCGATCCCGTCCCAGACAACGGCTCGCCGGCCGGTGGCCCGCAGGTGTTCGACGAGCTGGTCTGCGGCGGCCGTCTCTTCGTCGTCGCCGTCGTGGCCCTGGCTGAGGGAGGTGGCGTGGAATCGCACGATGCGGTCGAGCGCCGCGAGCGCCCGGGCCGCGGCGTCGGAGCCGGGTTCGAGCACCTCCGCCGTCGCGGTACGGGCCTGCCGGGCCAGGTCGACGAAGGGCGCGCCGGTCCACCTGCCGTGGGCGCGTTCGACGTGTTCGCCGCCGTCGTGCGCGACCCGGATCGTCGCCAGGAGCGCCGATATCCGCTCGTGGTCGCGGGTGCCCGCTGTCAGGGCGAGGACCCGGTCGTAGTCGGCGGGCACCGCAGTGGGGCGGACGATCCCACGAATCTCCACGGGATCGGCCGGGTGGTTGGCGTTGTGGGCGCGCAACCAGAGCAGCGCGTGGCGCAGCGACTCGGTGCGCCACGGCCCCCATGCGTCGGCCAGGATCGCCTCGGGACCGGTATCTGACGTCTCCCCGGTCCTGGCCCACCGGTCGAGCCGTGCACCGATCTCGGTGGTGTCCTGGATGACGACGGTACGCACGCCTCGGGTCACCAACGCCTGGAGCAGGTCGACCTGCAGCTCGCTGACCTCGGCGCTCTCCCGGGTCGTCGGCGCGAGGCCGATGACGGTCGGCGCGGCATGCACATCGTGGTCTGCCCGGCTCGGCAGAAGGGCGTCGGCGAGGTCGGTCACGACGTCCCGCCACGGGGTGTCGCCGTACGGTCGCATCGGTCGGGCGTGGGTGGACAGCCAGTCGAGGACCGCCGCCGGAGCGTCGGCGCTCATCGGACGCTCCCGTCGGCGGCGGGCGCGCGGGTGACGTCGAGCGCCCCGGCCAGCTCGGCCAGCATGCGGGCGCGGGTCTCGACGTCTCCAGCCCTGGCCGCGTACCGCCCGTCGACGACCTGGTGCGGTGAGAGGTGCAGCGACGTTCCCACTGGGCGCATCCGCAGCTCCTCGGCCACCTGGCGCAGCTGCGCCACGGCGCGGCCGCCGCCGGAGATCCCGTAGCCGACGAAGGCCACCGGCTTGTCGTTCCACTCGGCGTACAGGTGGTCGAGGGCGTTTTTCAGTACGCCAGGGAAGGAGGCGTTGTACTCGGGGACGACCATGACGTACGCGTGGTAGCTGGCGATCGCGGCGGCCCAGCGGCGCGTGGTGTCGTGCTCGTAGCTGCCGAAGACGGCCGCGAGCGGCTCGCCCAGCATCGGCAGGTCGACGGTGGCCAGGTCGACCACTTCCAGGCGGAGCTCCGGCTGGCTGCGGTCCGACGCCACCCACTGGGCGATGGCCGGTGACCGCCGGGTGGGTCGCGTGCTGCCCGCGATCACTGCGACCCGCAGCGGTCGGTCCGGGGTGGCGACGTTGTCCGTTTCCATGCCGCTGACGGTAGAACTTGAACAATAGTTCAAGTCAAGCGACGATGTATCCATGTCCAACGCCACCGCCGCCCCGGCGACCCTGAGCGTGGGTGAGGTCGCGGCAGCCAGCGGAGTCGCCACCTCGGCCATCCGGTTCTACGAACGCCAGGGACTGCTCACCTCGGTCCGTACCAGCGGCAACCAGCGCCGGTACGACGAGTTCGCCCCCTGTGTGGTGCGGATCTGCCGGGTGGCGCAACGGGTCGGGCTCAGCGTGCAGGAGATCGTCGCGCTGTTCGCCGCCCTGCCGGCCAAACCCACCGAGGCCGACTGGCAGCAGCTCACCCGGGCGCTCGTCACCGAAGCGGAGCGCCGCATCGCCGAACTCCACGACGCGCTCGACGACATCGCCTCCGGAGAGCCGCTCTGCACACTACCGACGGGCGGGCGTCACGTACCGATGCCAGGCTGAGACGCAGGACGCCGTTCAGCCGGACACCAGGTGGTAGCCGGCCCCTCGGACGGTGCGTACCCGTGGCCCGTTCGGCAGCGCGGCGAGCTTGCGCCGCAGTCGCTTCACGGTGGCGTGCAGCGCGGCCCGGTCGTCCAGATAGGCGCCGCCCCAGACCGCCTCGAACAACTGCCGATACGTCCACAGCCGCAGCGGTGGGCTGGCCAGCCGCAGCAGCGTCGCCCGCTCCAACGGGGTGAGCGCCAGCGCCTCGCCGCGCCAGGTGACCTCGGTGGAGAGCGGATCGAGCAGCAGGTCACCGAGGTGGGTCGGCCCGTCGGCCACCGCCAATTCATCGGCCACCGCCGTCGACAGCAGCATGGTCCGCAGCTCGGTGAGGTTGTTGACGACCAGTACGGCGCCGAGGTCGTCGACCCGGGACACCAACCGCTCGCGTACCGCCGGGTCGGTGGACACGCACACCACCAACGGCACCTCGCCACCCGTCACCGCATCTCCCCCAGTGTGTTCCCGGGCCAGCCAACCTGCTGAAAGGCCCGACGTCAACGGCCTGGTGGGAGCCCTCCCAGCACCAGTCGCTGTCCCGGTATTGTCCGGCAATTGCCCACCTTGGTGCTTTCACCTGGTCCTCGGGACCCCGAGCATGGCCGGCAGGCGGGATCCGCCTGTCACCACTGTGAGGAGAACGATGATCCATCCACCTGGACGGACCGGCCCGCCACCAGCGGGTATCCGGTACGCCGCCGCGATCGTCCGGTACGTCGCCGCGACGCTGGCGGTCGTGTTCGGCGTCACCGCCGCCACCACGGCCGCCCCTGCCGCGTCGGCGGCCCCGGTCGGCGGCAACGGCGACGCCCCGGCGGCGGTCAGTGCCGAACTGCTGGCCGACCTCGCCGCCGACGGCACCACCAGCTTCATGGTCTACCTGCGGGAGACGGCCACCCTGGACACCGCAGCCCGGATCAGCGACCGGGCCCGGCGCTCCACCGTCGCGTACGAGCGGTTGACCGAGGTCGCCGAGCGCAGCCAACAGGGGCTGACCGCCGACCTGACCCGGCGCAAGGTGCCGTACACCAGCTTCTGGATCGCCAACGCGGTGCAGGTCACCGGGGACCGGGCGCTGGTCGACGCGATCGCCGCCCGGCCGGAGGTGGCGCGGGTGGAGCCGGTGCGCAGCCATGAGCTGATCGAGCCGGTCACGCAGCCGGCCGCCGCCGACGATCCGCAGACCCCGTGGGGGGTGGAGCAGATCGGCGCGCCCCGGGTCTGGTCGGAGTTCGGCGTACGCGGCGACACCGTGGTGATTGCCAGCATCGACACCGGAGTCCAGTTCGACCATCCGGCGCTGGTCGCCAGCTACCGGGGGAGCCTCGGTGACGGCACCTTCGACCACGACTACAACTGGTTCGACCCGTCCGGGGTGTGCCCGGACGCGACGCCCTGCGACAACCAGGGGCACGGCAGCCACACCGTGGGCACGATGGTCGGTGACGACGGCGCCGGTACCCGGATCGGGGTGGCGCCGGGGGCGCGGTGGATCGCGGCGAAGGGCTGCGAGTCCCGCAACTGCTCCGACCCGGCGCTGCTGGCCGCCGGCCAGTGGGTGCTGGCGCCGACCGACCGCAACGGCGAGAACCCGCGCCCGGATCTGCGGCCGGACATCGTGAACAACTCGTGGGGCGGTGGCCAGGCCGACCCCTGGTACGAGCAGGTGGTGACCGCGTGGCGGGCGGCCGGGATCTTCCCGGTCTTCTCGGCCGGCAACGACGGGCCGGCGTGCAACACCGCCAGCTCCCCCGGCGACTACCCGAGCGTCTACACGGTCGGCGCGCACGACGTCGACGGCACGATCGCGGGCTTCTCCAGCCGGGGCGCGTCCGGGGTCGACGGCCACATCACACCGGACATCGCCGCCCCCGGGGTGGGCACCGTCTCGGCGCTGCCGGGCAGCCAGTACGGCACCGCCGACGGCACGTCGATGGCGGCACCGCACGTCGCCGGCACCATCGCGCTGCTGTGGTCGGCCGCGCCGGCACTGCGTAACGACTACGACGCGACGGTCGCCTTGCTGGACCGTACCGCGATCGACGTCGACGCGACCGAATGCGGCGGCACCGTGGCGGACAACAACCTGGCCGGCGAGGGTCGGCTGGACGCGTACCAGGTGGTGGCGCAGGCGCCGCGGGCGCAGACCGGCCGGCTGACCGGCACGGTGACCGACGCGGCGGACGGCTCCCCGGTCGCCGGGGTGACCGTGACGGTCGCCGGCCGCAGTGTGCAGACCGGACCCACCGGCGGGTACGCGACGTACCTGCCGGCCGGAACGCACCCGCTGACCGTGTCCGGGTTCGGCTGGGCCACCCGGACGCTGACGGTGGCGGTCGGCTCCGCGCCGGTGGTCCAGGACGTCGCCCTCGACGCGGTGCCGCTGGTCACCCTCTCCGGTCGGGTCACCGACGGCTCCGGGCAGGGCTGGCCGCTGTACGCGCGGATCGAGATCGCCGGCCGCCCCGGCCACCCGGTCTTCACCGACCCGACCAGCGGGCGGTACGCCGTACCGGTGCCCCGGCACGGCACGTACCAGTTGACGGTGACCCCGCTGTACCCCGGCTACCGGACGGTGACCACCGAGGTGGCGGTCGGCGGCCAGGCCCGAAGGGCGAACCTGGTGGTGGCGGCGCACATCGCCTGCACCGCCCCCGGCTACACGGCCGACACCGGCGCTACGGTGTTCGCCGCCGACTTCGCCGCCGAGCCGGCCGGCTGGTCGATCGTGGACCGCACCGACGGCGGCGGCTGGACCTTCACCGACCACCACCAGCGGGGCAACCTGACCGGCGGTACCGGCGGGTTCGCCATCGTCGACAGCGACGGCCACGGCGTCGGCCGCAGCCAGGACACCCTGCTGCACACGCCGATGATCGACATCTCGCAGATCGCGGCACCGGTGCTGCGGTTCCGCACCGACGCGTGGATCGCCGGCAACGGCGACGTCGCCGCGATCGACGTGTCGACCGACGGCACCGAATGGGTCAACGTCTCTCAGGTGACCGAGAGCGTACGCGGGCCGCAGCTGGTGGAGATTCCGCTGGCCCCGGTGGCCGGTGCCGACCAGGTGCAGGTCCGGTTCCGTTACCGGGGCGGGTACAGCTGGTGGTGGCAGGTCGACGACGTGGCGATCGTCGACCGGACCTGCACGCCGGTCGACGGCGGGCTGATCGCCGGGTTCACCAGCGACGCGAACACCGGGACGCCGGTGGTCGGGGCACGGGTCGCCGACCCGCAGCGCCCGGACGAGTACGGCACGTCGGCGGCCACCCCGGCCGATTCTACGGTGCCGGACGGGTTCTACTGGTTCTTCGCCGGAGGGGCCGGGCAGCAGCGGTCGTTCGTTGCCGAGGCGGCCCCGTACCAGCAGCGGAAGCGGACCGCGTCGGTGATCGCCGGCGGTGCCCGGCGGGTCGACTTCGACCTGCGCAGTGGACAGCTGGCAGTCTCCGGCGCACCGGTCGCGGCGGAACTGACGGCCGGCGGCAGCGGCAGCGCCGAAGTCACCGTCCGCAACACCGGGACCGCACCGGTGACGGTGACGGTGCTGCAGCGGCCCGCCGCGTCGGCCACGCCGCCGCTGTCCGGGCAGCCGCCGTGGCAGCGGCTGGCCGACGCGCCGGACGGGTTGTCCGACAACGCCGCCGTGGTGCTCGACAACATCGTCTACTCGATCGGCGGCGGCACCCACCTGGGCACCACCCGGCAGGCGTGGGCCTACGACCTGGTCGCCGACTCCTGGCAGCGGCTGCCGGACCTGCCCCGGGACCGGGGCAAGCCGGCGGTGGCGGCGGTCGACGGCGAGGTGTACGTGTTCGGCGGCTGGGACACCGAGTTCCGGCCGCAGTCGGCGGTCGACGTGTACGACCCGGCGACCGGGGTGTGGCGCAAGCTCGCCGGGGTGACCAACCCCGCCCCCCGGGCGGCGGCCGCGGCGGTGGTCGTCGAAGGGCTGATCTACCTGGTCGGCGGCTGCCGGGACGACCTGTGCCGGGCGTCGGCCGACGTGCTCGCGTTCGACCCGGCGACCGGCACGTTCCGGGCCCGCGCCGACTACCCGCACGAGGTGGCGTGGCATGCCTGCGGCGCGATCGACCAGCGGATCTACTGCGCGGGCGGGTACAGCCACGACGGCGACTACGCCGACACCCTCGCCTACGACCCGGACACCGACCGCTGGTCGGCCCGCGCGGCCATGCCGGAGCACGTGACCGGCGCGGCGTACTCGGTGGCCGCCGGCCGCCTGGTGCTGGCCGGCGGCATGCTCTCCGGCGGGGAGATCACCGATCACACCATCGGGTACGACCCGGTGGCCGACGCCTGGCAGGAGCTGGCCCCGACCGGGCAGGCCGCGTCCCGGGGTGCCGGCGCCTGCGGTGGGCTGGCGATCGGCGGCATGTCGCCGCAGTGGGCGGCCGTGCCGTCGATCTCTCAGTGGTCCGGGGCGGACGGCTGCACACCGCCGGCCGAGGTGCCCTGGCTGCGGGTACGCCCGGCCAGCTTCACGTTGGCGCCGGGCGCGTCGAAGGCCGTCACGCTGCGGTTCACCGCCAACGCCGCGACCGGGGTCGACGGGCCCGGCCGGTACACCGCCACGCTGGCACTGCGGGCGCAGACCCCGTACCCGGTGTTGACGGTGCCCGTGGGCTTGACGGTGCGGCAGCGGTAGGTCGTACCCGGTGAGTTGTCCGGGGTAGCTGGTGCGGGGCGGCGATCCATCGACGCCGCCCCGCACCGCCGGTTGTCGGTACGGCACGAGACGCCACCGGCCATTAACCAGCTCGTTGCTGCACCGCAACCGTACGTTGCGGGAACACCCAGCTACCCCGGATAGTTTCGGCCTCCATGCGTGTCAGCCCGCCCCTGCGTAACAGCGAGCAGGAGGCGCCTACCCTGGTAACCTCGCCGCGCCCGACACGCGAGCGCAGCCCGTACATCGATGCGCTGCGGGCGTTGGCGATCGTGCGGGTCTACCTGCTGCACACCCTGTGGCTGACCTGGCTGCCGCTGGCGTTCCCGGCGATGCCGGTGATGTTCGCGCTGGCCGGCTACCTCACGGCCGTGTCGCTGGACCGAGGTACGCCGCTGCGGGTGGTCGGCTCGCGGCTGCGCCGGCTGCTGCCACCGCTGTGGGCGCTCGCCGCGGTCGCCGTACCGCTGATGGTCCTGGTCGGCTGGCGGCCCAGCCTGCTGGACGTGACCTGGTGGGTGGTGCCGCTGCGCAACCCGCCGTCCAGTGAGTGGGGCGGGCCGTTCTCGCTCGGGCTGTGGTACATCCGCGCCTACCTCTGGCTGGTGCTGCTCTCCCCGCTGCTGTGGTGGGCGTTCCGGCGCTGGCCGGTCGGCGCGCTGCTGACGCTGTCCGCGTTCGCCGTGCTGTTCGCTTCGCCGCTGGTCGACCTGCAGATGAACCCGGTCACCGACGTGTTCTGGTCCACCGCCGCGTACGGCACCTGCTGGCTGGTCGGCTTCGCCCGGCACACCGGGCTGCTGGATCGGGTGCCGCTGAGGTGGTACGCGCTCGGCGTCGGCACGCTGGCGATCGGCGCGATGATGTGGCTGGCCGAGCGGGGCGAGGACGACCGGCTCGGCGCGCTGGTGTGGGGGTGGGCGGTGGTGCTGCTACTGATGCGGGCCCGGCCCCGGCTGGACTGGCTCACGCAGGTGCCGTGGCTGGCCCGGCTGATCCGCATGGTCAACGCTCGGGCGGTGACCATCTACATCTGGCACCTGCCGGTGCTGTACGCCGCCAGTGGGCTCCTCACTCTGACCGGTCTCTACGCCGGTAAGGCGGCCATCCTCGGCGTCGGCACCGTGCTGCTGGTCGTCGTGGTGCTGGCTTTCGGCTGGGTCGAGGACCTGGCCGCCCGCCGCCGCCCGTCACTGCTACCACCCAGTTGACGCCGCGCACCAGTCGGCTGACTCCGTTCGTCGCCGGGCCGGCGGAATGCGCCCCGGTAGGCGTACGGGCTGGTGCCGACGATCCGTTTGAAGCTCTCCCGGAACGCGGTCGGTGAACCGAAGCCGACCCGGCGGCTGATCTGTTCGACCCCGTCGTCGGTGGCTTCCAGCAGATGCTGGGCCTGCCGGATCCGGGCCTCCTGTAACCAGCGCAGCGGCGGGACGCCGGTGTGTTCCCGGAAGCGTCGGTGCAGGGTTCGAGGGCTCATGCCGGCCCGGTCGGCGATCCGGGCCAACGTCAACGGTTCGGCCGCCTGCTCACGCAGCCAGTTCAGCAGCGGTTCGATCGCCGGCTCGGGCGGTGCCGGCGGTGCCTGGGCGGGGATGAACTGGGCCTGCCCGCCGCTGCGTTCCAGCGGCATCACCGACAGCCGGGCGGCGTCGGCCGCCGCCGCCGAGCCGTGGTCGCGGCGGACCAGATGCAGGCAGAGGTCGAGGCCGGCGGCGGCCCCGGCGGAGGTGAGGATCTGCCCGTCGTCGACGTAGAGCACGTCCGGGTGGACCCGGACGGCCGGGTAGCGGGCGGCCAGGTCGGCGGCGGCGCGCCAGTGGGTGGTGGCCGGTCGCCCGTCGAGCAGGCCGGCGGCGGCCAGGACGAACGCGCCGGAGCAGATCGAGGCGATCCGGGTGCCGGCGTCGGCGGTGGCACGCAGCGCGGCCTGCACCGGCTGCGGCACCGGGGCCGACAAATCGGCGCAGCCGGGGACAATCACCGTGTCGGCGGTGGCCAGCGCGGTCAGGTCGGCGGCGGGTCGCAGGGTGAACGCGCCGGCGTCCACCTCGGCGGTGGCCGCGCAGACCACCACCTGGTACGCGGCCCGGCCGTCGGGCAGCCGCAGCCGGCCGAACACCTCGATCGGGGTGGACAGGTCGAACGGGATGACCCCGTCGAGGGCGAGGATCGCGATCCGGTGCACGTCGACGACGGTACGCCGACGGTGGCGAGAATCCGTTGACCTGTGTCCTTCCTGCCACTCCTCGCGTCACGAAACCACCCATACCGTCGCGTCGTGACGAAATTTCTGCTCTCCGTACATGTGCTCGCAGCGATCGTGGCGATCGGCCCGGTGACCGTCGCAGCCAGCATGTTCCCGGCCGCCGCCCGGCGGGCGATCGCCGACCCACGCGACGCCGCCGCCCACACGACCCTGCGCACGCTGCACCGAATCTGCCGGGTGTACGCCGCCGTCGGGATCGTCGTGCCGGTCTTCGGTCTGGCCACCGCCACCAGCCTCGGGGTGCTCACCGACACCTGGCTGCTCGTGTCGATCGCGCTCACCGCGATCGCCGCCGCGCTGCTGGTGCTACGGGTCCTGCCCCGCCAGCAGATGCTGCTGACCGGGATCGACGCTCCCGGCACCCAGCCGGAGCCGACGGCGACCGCAACAGGGGCAGCGACCGCGAGTACACCGACCACCGCGCCACAGCGGCTGGCGGCGTACACCGGGGTGTTCAACCTGCTCTGGGCGACGGTCACGGTGCTGATGATCGTCCGTCCCGGCTCGACGACCGGGGTGTGAGGATGTCGGGCAGTCTGCGGCTGTTGCGGATCGCCGCCGGAGTCGAGATCACCACTCTGATCGTGATGCTGGCCAACCTGGCCACGGTGCACTGGCCGGCCGTGTCGTCGCTGCTCGGCCCGACCCACGGGGCGGCGTACCTGCTGGTGGTCGTCGCCACCGCGCAGCAGCCGGCCGCGCCGACATCGACCCGGCTACTCAGTCTGCTGCCCGGCGTCGGCGGCCTGCTGACGCTGCGGGCACTGGCCGCGCACCGTCGACCGGCACCGGACGCACCGGCGCAGAGTTGAACGGCACCGGCCCCGTCAGCGGAGTGCGTCGTCGGCGAGCCGGGCGTGCACGCCGACGACGCCGTTGACGATCTGCGTCACCCGTACGTCGACGACGACGCTGGCCAGGGCGACCGCGTCGCCCCGGGACAGCCCGTGCCGGCGGGACATCAGGGTGATCATCGCGTCGAGCGCGTCGGCGGCCGCAGTGTCGAGGGTGTCGCCCAGGCCGAGGGTCAGCCAGGCACCGTCGACCCGGGCCACCGGGCCGGTCAGCGGCCGGTCGTCGACCAGATCGAAGGTGAGCTGGACCCGGTCCATCAGGCATTCGATCGCCGTACCGCAGATCTCGCCGTCGCCCTGGGCGGCGTGGCCGTCGCCGACGGAGAACAGCGCGCCGTCGACCGTGACCGGCAGCAGCAGGGTGCTGCCGGCGACCAGGTCCTTGCAGTCCAGGTTGCCGCCGCAGCGCCGGGGCGGGATCGTCGAATGCTCGCCGGGCTGCGCCGGCGGCATGCCGAGCACCCCGAGGAACGGCCGCAACGTCACGGTGTGGCCGAGCTGGTTGCGTCCGGTGCCGGCGGCCGGGTCCAGCTGCCAGGTGTGCACCGTCTCGGTGCCGGCGATCCCGTACCGCTCGCTGTGTGGGGTCAACGCGCTGCCGGCCAACGTGGTGCCCCACTCGGCCGGCAGCACCTCGTCGATCCGTACCGACAGGGTCGTCCCGGGCCGGGCGCCGCGCACCGCGATCGGCCCGACCAGCGCATGACCGAACCCCGGCCGGTACGCCGCGTGCCGGGGCCGCTGGTCGTGCGGCCCGCCGGCGTACGGACCGGCCGACCACCAGCAGTCCAGGGTACGGACGGTGACCGTGTCGCCGGGGTCGATGGTGAGCACCGGCGGATAGTCGGGTGAGAAGTAGCCGTGCAGGGTCCGGGTGTTCGGCTCCAGGGTGTGCCGCATCGCCGCAGGTTACCGCCGCCGGTCCAGGTGACGCAGCTAGCGCCGCCGGTCCAGGTAGCGCAGCGACCGGCGCAGGTAGCTGCGCGGGTTGGTGTCCAGCTGCCGGGCCCAGCGGGGCGGCAGGTCGTCGCGCAGCCAGGCGTACCGGCCCAGCGCGTAGCCGTACATCGGCTCGGTGAGATAGCCGAGCCGGCTCGACTGCCAGCCGCCGGCCCGGCCCCGGTAGTCGAAGGCGGCGTTGGCGGTGAAGATGCCGAGTCCGAAAAAGACAGTGGTGAGGTCGGTGAGCGGCTCGTGGTCGGCGGCGTCGGGGCGGTGCCGGCCCTCGCCGATCAGGCGTTCGTGGGCCAGCTCGTGGGCGATGGTGGCGACCAGCGCCATCGGCTGGCGGGCCTGCGCCCCGGCGATGGTGATCACGCCCCGGCCGCCCCGACGTACGTAGTGCCCGGCCGCGCCGGAAGCGGCCTGCGCGTACGCCGGCAGGCTGGCCAGTAGCGCGGCTTCGGTGTCGTCGGCCGGCTCGAAGACCAGTTCGACCCGGTCCGGGTCGACGGCCATGTGCCGTGCGACGCGGTGCAGCACCGCCGCCACGTCGGCCCGGCTGCCGTGGTAGGCACCGGGGAAGAACTCGTCGGTGGGCAGCACCACCGGTCCGCGCAGAGCCGGCTCGCCGAACTCGCGGATCAGCCAGGACAGTGACTCGTCGATCCAGTCCCGCTCGGTCTCCCGGACCGGGCACGCCCCGCTGAACAGCATCGACACACCTCCCCTTACGGTTTGCTGCCGTCAGAATCCCCGACCGGGTGCGGCGGCGGGTGCCCGGCGGCGGTCGGATAGGCGACAGCGGTCACGGCCCGGCGGCCGGCGTATCGTCGGGCGCTGTGACTGGCGTGCCCTACTCGTTCTGTTCGTCGTGCGGTGCCCGCTACCCGGCCGACGCCGGCTGGCCCCGGTCCTGTGACCACTGTGGGCAGCAGGTCTGGCGTAATCCGACACCGGTGGCGGTCGCCGTGGTGCCGGTGACGACTCCACAGGGGATCGGTGTGGTGGTGCAGCGCCGCGACATCGAGCCGGCACGCGGCGAGCTGGCGTTGCCGGGCGGTTTCATCGAGTACGGCGAGGACTGGCGCACCGCGGTGGTCCGCGAGCTGCGCGAGGAGACCGGCCTGGCCGGGCGGTCCGACCAGGTGCAGTTGTACGCCGTACGCAGCGTGCCCAACGGTGCGAGCCTGCTGATCTTCGGGGTGCTGCCGCCCCGACCGGCGCAGGCGTTGCCGGTGTCGGCGGCGACCGAGGAGGCCACCGAGTGGCTGGTGGTGACCGAGCCGGTCACGCTCGCGTTCCCGTTGCACACCGAGGTGCTGGCCCACTACCTGACCGATCCGACGGACCCGGCGACGCTCGGTACCCTGTGGGCGTGAGCGACCTTCCTGACCGGCTGCCTCCTGACGGGCTGCGGGCCTCCGACGCCGACCGCGAGCAGGTGGCGGAGGTGCTGCGGGCCGCGGCCGCCGAGGGCCGGATCGATCTGCCCGAGCTGGACGAACGACTCGGCCGGGTGTACGCCGCCCGGACGTACGCGGAGTTGGAGCCGCTGACCCGGGACATTCCCCGTGCGGTGTCCGACACGGTGGCCCGGCGTGGCGAGCACGGCCTGGCGCCGTCGCGTCCGTCGCAGTGGGCGGTCGCGGTGATGAGCGGTTTCGACCGGCGTGGCCGGTGGGTGGCACCGGGCATTCTGCGGGCCTTCGCCTTCTGGGGCGGCGGCCGGATCGACCTGCGGGAGGCGCGGTTCGACGCGAACGCGATCCGGATCCGGGCCTGGGCGATCATGGGCGGGATCGAGATCGTGGTGCCGGACGACGCCGAGGTGTCGATCTCCGGTGTCGGCCTGATGGGCGACTTCGGTCAGCGGGCCGCCGGGCTGGGCAGCCCTGGTGGGCCGAGAATCCACATCAACGGGCTGGCGTTCTGGGGCGGTGTGTCGGTCAGACGTCGGGGCCGGCCGGGACGCTGATCGCGGCGACGATCAGGCCGTTGCGGGCCAGCCACCGGCCGGTGAACCCGGTCAGCGGCGTGCCGTCGGGCAGCGCCGGGCCGGGCACCAGCAGCCGGGCGGTGAAGTCCCCGTCGACGGCGGCACCGGGGCCGGGAGCCACGGCGGGACCCAGGCCGGGAGCCACGGCGGCACCCGGGCCGGGAGTCGCCTCGACGTACGCCTGCTCGAAGCCGAGCCAGCTTTCGGCCAGCGGATACCACGCCTTGTAGACGGCCTCCTTGGCGCAGAACAGCAGCCGGTCCCAGTGCACCTGCGGGTGGCTGTCCCGACTGGCGGCCAGCCAGGTGAGTTCGTCGGGCACGGTGATGCTGTTCAGCACTCCGGAGGGCAGTGGTTCGTGCGGTTCGGCGTCGATGCCGACCGCGGTGAGGTCGGCCGACCGGGCCACCACCGCCGCGCGGTAGCCGGCGCAGTGGGTGATGCTGCCGACCACCCCGGCCGGCCAGCGGGGTTCGCGGCGCGCTCCGGACGGCACCGGTACGCCGGGGAAGCCCAGCTCGGCGAGAGCTTCGTGGGCACAGCGGCGAGCGGTGCCGAACTCGCGGCGGCGCTTGTCCACCGCGTTGCCGACCACGGCCGTCTCCTCGGGGAACAGGGTGACCGGGACGCTGTCGTCGAACGCCTCGCGGGCGACCGCCGTGGCTGGCAGCAGTGCCTCGATCATCCCGCTCCGCCCTCCGTCACGGTCGTGGCAGGTGGTCGGGTGTCATTGGCAGACCCGCCATTCGCCGTTCTCCTCGACCAGTCTGACGGTCTCCTGCCGCTGCGCGCCACCGTCGTAGGTGACTTCGACGGTGACGGCGCCGGACGTCCGCCCGTTGGTGGTCGACACGTTGACGCCGATGATGTCGTACCCGGCGATCTGCCCGGCGGCGGACTCCTGCTGGACGTACTCCGTCTCGGACAGGGCGTCCCGGCGGTCCTGACACAGTCGTTGGTAGGCACCGGCGTAGTCGCCGGCGGACAGCGCGTCGAAGTGGGCGGTGGTGGCGTCGCGGGCCGGCTCGGTGGCCGCCGACACGGTCCGGTACAGCCAGAAGCCACCCCCTGCGACGCCGACGCAGCAGAGCAGGACGACGGCGAGCACGACAGCGACGATGATCACGGTCGTCCGCCGGCCGCGGCTCGGCCCAGCGGGTGACGGCGGTGGTGGCGGCCCCGGCGGTTGGTAACTCATGATCGGGATGCTAGAGGCCGCCCGCCACCTGCCGGACGGGGACGGCTACCCCGTATGGGACCGGGCGAGACGCCGGTGCTTCTGGTCGTCGGTACGCCGGGCGAGCGCCCGCAGCTCGGCGGGACCGCTCTGCGGCTGGTGGGCGCACCAGGCGGTCAGCAGCCGGGCGGCGCTGTCCGGATCGCTGTCGGCGGCGACCGCCACCACCACCTCGGCGGTCTCGTCCAGCAGGTCCGCGACGGTCGGCACCACCACGCCCTGTTCGCGCAGGTGGTGCCCGACCAGCATGGCACCGAGCGGCGTCAGGCTGATCCTGTCGTCGTCGGTGAGCCGGACCGCGCCGAGGTCGGCCAGCTGCGCGAAGAGCCGGTCGGCGTCGTTGTGGGCGGACTGGCGCCAGGCCTGCTGCTGCTCCTCGGTGCCGCCATACGGCACCAGCATCGACTTCTCCAGCGCCTGGTGCAGCAGCTCGCGCAGGGCCGGGACCGGCAGCGGTTCGGCGGACGAGTAGATGGTGAGTGCCGTGATGACGACGGCGTCGTCGAACCGCCACCGCATCAACGACTCACGCCAGCCGCTACCGCACACCGCCGCCCCGATCTCGGGCAGCGTCGCGTACAGCCGGTGGGCCAGGGCGAGCGGGTCGGTCAGCAGCTTCGCCGCGCTCTTGACCGGCACGAGCCGTCCCTTGACCATCCGGACCACGCGAGCGGCCCGAGCCCAGGCGACGACCACCGAGAGTCCGTACAGCTCCTCGCTGCTGCGGGTCTTGAACACCCGGTCACCGATGGCCGGGTCGATCACGTCTGCGGTGTCGAGCAGCGGGACCAGTTCCCGGGCGTCGGCCAGCCGCAGGTTGCCGTTCGGGGTCAGGGTTCGACCCGGTCCCACCCAGGCCACGAACTGCCGGACCCGGTGCAGGATCGTCGACGCTTCGGCTGCCGGGCGCAACTCGGCGTCGTCCGGGACGGTCACCAGCGGCAGGGTCGGTGGACGTTGCGCGCCGTCGGATGCCGCCCGGTGGTTGGCCATGATTTGGTTGAGCAGGTCCTGGTCGACGGAGATCCGGCCGGCGTGCACGTCGGCGATGAACGCCTGGGCGGCCGCGTTGTCGGTCGGATCGACGCCTTCGCGCATCATCCGGGTGGTCCAGTACTTCGCCGGACCGTAGCGCCGCTCGTCGGCCAGCGCCTCGGCGACCGGTCCGGCCAGCTCGTCGAGCGTGGTGTGCAGCAGGTCCCGGTCGGCGCAGTGCCGGTCGGCGAACCCTTCGTCGAACAGGAAGTCGACGAATCCCCGTACGCTCGGCACGACGGCGTCCCAGTCGTCCGGGTGCATGGTGACGTGTCGGGGGAACCCGTCGAGCAGCGCGGCGGTGAGGTCGTCGGGGTGCCACCGGCCGAGCAGACCGTCACCGTGACTCCACCGGTACTCCAGCAGTGTCTCGATCACGAACGGGTCGAGCTCGGTGCGCCGCTGCCGACGCGCCCACTTGCCGACCCGGCCGACCAGCCGTTGCCGGGCGTGGTGGAAGGTGTCGGGGTCCGCCGACGTGTAGACCGTCCTCATGCCGCGCGACCCTACCGTCCGCCGCTGCCCGAGGCGGAGGGGCCATGCCGATGGGCATCTTGACGGCGGGGTACGCCCCGGTTAACACTCTCGCAACCGCCGAGTCACGGCGACGAATCGGGTGAACTCTGACCCGACCACCGTCCGCCAGGTGTTGTTAACGCTAACAACTGCTGATACCGACGCTCAGACCGCAAATCCGGACGCCTCCCAGGAGGAGACACTCATGCCGCAGCGGGATCGACCGCGTACCGCCCCACCTCGACGAACAGCCCTGGCGTCGCTCGCCGCCCTCGCCCTCACCGCCAGCCTGCTGGCCGCCGGCCCGACCACCGCCACCGCGGCCGGACCGACCGACGGACTCGTCCTCTGGTACGAACTGGACGCCACCGCCGGAACCGTCGCCACCGACACGTCCGGCAACGACCGGCACGGCACCGTGCACGGTGCCGCCGCCTGGTCCGGCGCCGAAGGGCTCGGCCTCAACGGCAGTGACACGTACGTGGACCTGCCCGACGACGTGCTGCGCGACCTCGACTCGGTCACCGTGGCGATGGACGTGTTCATCGACCCGGCCCAGGTCACCCCGTACTTCATCTTCGGGATGGGCAACACCAGCGGCGGCACCGGCGACGGATACCTGTTCGCCACCGGCGACCAGTTCCGCGCCGCCATCGCCAGCGGCAACTGGTCCACCGAGCAGAACACCCGACCGAACCCGTCCCGCAACCTCGCCCGGGGCGTCTGGAAAAACCTCACCTACACCCAGACCGGCAACACCGCAGTGCTCTACGAAGACGGCGTCGAGGTCGGCCGCAACACCGCGGTCACCATCACCCCGGCGTCGATCGGAGACGGCACCACCACCGCCAACTACATCGGACGCTCGGTCTACACCGGCGACCGCCACCTCGCCGGCCGGGTGCGTGACTTCCGCATCTACGACCGGGCGGTCACCGCCGACGAGGCCGCCCAGATCGGTGAACGCGCGGCCGCCGCGGTCGTCGCCCACGACGCGGCCGCGCTGGATCTCGGCGACACCAGCCGGATCACCGCCGACCTCACCCTGCCGGTCACCGGGCCGGGCGGCTCGGGCATCGACTGGACCTCCAGCGACCCGGCGGTGGTCACCACCGACGGTACGGTGACCCGACCGGAAGTCGGCGAACCAGACGCCCAGGCCACGCTCACCGCCACCCTGCGCCGGGGCACCGTCACCGACAGCAGGAGCTTCGAGGTGACCGTACTGGCTGAATTCGACGACGCACGAATCGTCGCCGACGCCGCCGCCGCGCTGACCGTGCACAACGTCGACGACGTACGCGGCAACCTCACCCTGCCCACGGCGGGGGCCGCCGGCACAGCGGTCGCCTGGACGTCCAGCGACCCGGCGGTGATCGCCACCGACGGCACGGTGACCCGACCAGCGGCCGGAGCCGGCGACACCACCGTCACGCTGACCGCCACCGTCACCCGCAACGCGGCCAGCGCCACCCGCGAGTTCACCGCCACCGTGCCGGCGCTGCCGGCTCCGGCCGACCGCACCGGCTACCTGTTCAGCTACTTCACCGGGGAGGGCACCGCCGACGGCGAGCAGGTCTACTTCGCCCTCAGCCAGGGCAACGACCCGCTGCGCTGGCAGCAGCTCAACGACGGCCGGCCGGTGCTCACCTCGACGCTCGGCGAGCAGGGCCTGCGGGACCCGTTCATCATCCGTTCCCCGGACGGCGACAAGTTCTACCAGATCGCCACCGACCTGCGGATCCACGGCAACGGCGACTGGGACGGCGCGCAGCGCCACGGCAGCAGGTCGATCATGGTGTGGGAATCCACCGACCTGGTCGACTGGACCGACCAGCGCCTCGTGCAGGTCTCCCCCGACACCGCCGGCAACACCTGGGCGCCGGAGGCGTACTACGACCCGACGATCGGCGCGTACGTCGTCTTTTGGGCGTCCAAGCTGTACGCGGCCGACGACCCGGACCACACCGGGAACACCTACAACAAGATGTTGTACGCCACCACCCGCGACTTCCACACCTTCTCCGAACCGCAGGTGTGGGTCGACCCCGGCTACTCGGTCATCGACTCGACGGTGATCGACCACGACGGCGTCTACTACCGGTTCACCAAGGACGAACGCAACAACTCGTCGTCGACGCCGTGCAGCAAGTTCATCCTGGCCGAGACGTCGACGTCACTGCGCGACACCGGCTGGGACTTCCTGGCCGACTGCATCGGCCAGGGCGTGATGTCCCAGGGTGAAGGACCCACCATCTTCAAGTCGAACACCGAGGAGAAGTGGTACCTGTTCATCGACGAGTTCGGTGGGCGCGGCTACCTCCCGTTCGAGACCACCGACCTCGCCTCCGGGGTATGGACGCCGTCGAGCGACTACGCGCTGCCGGCCAGGCCCCGGCACGGCACCGTACTGCCGGTCACCCGGGCCGAGTACGACGCGCTGCTCGCCGCGTACGGACCGGACCCGGGGCCGGAGCCGCCGGCCGACGGACTGCTGCTGCACTACGAGTTCGACGAGGCCGGCGGCAGTGTCGCCACCGACTCGTCCGGGCAGGGCCGGCACGGCCGCTACGAGCGGACCCCGGCGTTCGGCACCGGCGTCGACGGCGGCTCGTTCAAGATGAGCGGCGGCGGCAGCGGCTCGACCACCGCGCCGTACGTGACGATCCCCAACGGGGTGTACGCCGGGGTCACCAGCACCACCGTGGCGACCTGGGTCAAATGGGACGCCTCCAGCACCGCCAACCAGTGGATCTACGGACTCGGTCCAAACAGCGACCGCTACCTGTTCAGCACGCCGCGCAGCGGCGGCGGGGTGCTGTTCTCAGCGATCACCACCGGCAGTTGGCAGGCCGAGAAGCAGCTGCGGGCGTCGTCGGCGCTGACCGGCGACGAATGGAAGCACCTCGCGGTGACCGTCGACTCGGCCACCCGTACCGCCGTCATGTATCTCGACGGGGTCGAGATCGCCCGGGCCACCGACGTAGCGGTCCGCCCGTCGGACCTGCACGACCCGACCCGCGACTACGCTGGCTACATCGGACGCTCGCTGTACGGCGCGGACCCGTACTTCGCAGGGGAGGTGGACGACTTCCGGATCTACAACCGGGCGTTGACCGCCGACGAGGTGTACGCCCTGGGCGGCGACCCGGCGGCGATCACCGGCGCCACCGTGGCGCAGCTCAAGGTGGACGCCATCATCGACGCCGACACCCGACGGATCATCCTGCCGGTCCGGCCGGACACCGACCTGACCGCCCTGGCCCCGGAGCTCACCCTGGCCCCCGGCGCCACCGTCGCGCCGGCATCGGGCACCGTACGGGACCTGAGCACACCGGTGACGTACACGGTCACCGGCGCCGACGGCTCCACGGCGACCTGGACCGTCGAGGCCCGGCTGATGCGTTCGCCGGTGCTGCCCGGCCTGTACGCCGACCCGAACATCGCGGTGTTCGGCGACCGGTTCTACCTCTACGCCACCACCGACGGGTTCGCCGGCTGGAGCGGCACGAAGTTCTCGGTGTTCTCCTCGGCGGACCTGGTGAACTGGACCGACCACGGGGTCATCCTGGACCTGGAGACCGACGTCGACTGGGCGGACAACAGTGCCTGGGCGCCGACGATCGCCGAACGCGACGGCAAGTGGTACTTCTACTTCAGTGGCGGGAAGGCCACCGGCGACACCGGCAAGCACCTGGGTGTCGCGGTCGCCGACTCACCGACCGGGCCGTTCCGCGACGCGCTCGGCGAGCCGCTGGTGTCGGCCGGGACGTACTCCGGCCAGATGATCGACCCGGCGGTGTTCACCGACGACGACGGCCGGTCCTACCTGTACTGGGGCAACGGCGCCTCCTACCAGGTGCCGCTGAACGACGACATGGTGTCGTTCGACCCGACCGCGGTGCGCACCTACCGGCCGGACGGCTACAACGAGGGCACCTTCGTGATCAAGCGTGACGGCCGTTACTACTTCATGTGGTCGGAGAACGACACCCGCAGCGAGGACTACCAGGTGGCGTACGCCGTCGGTGACTCGCCGCTCGGGCCGTGGGGTCCCCGGGAGGGTGTCATCCTGCGCAAGGACCTGTCGTTGGGCGTCAAGGGCACCGGGCACCACTCGGTGGTACGGATCCCCGGCACCGACGACTGGTACGTCGCGTACCACCGGTTCGCGATCCCGGACGGGGACGGCACCCACCGGGAGACGACCATCGACCGGCTGCGCTTCGCCGCCGACGGCTCCATCGTCCCGGTGGTGCCGACCCTGGAGAGCGTCGAGCCGATCCGGCCGGTCAACACCGCGCCGACGGTGATCGCCGTCACCGGTGCGGCCGGGCCGGTCGCCGCCGGCACCGAGGTCAGGGTCACCGCGACGTTCACCGACGCCGGCGCGGACGACACGCACCGGTGCGTGCTGGTCTGGGGCGACGGCACCGTCGACGCCGGCACGGTCGACGGGTCGGCCTGCGTCGCGGCGCACACGTACGCCGAACCGGGTGTGTACCGGCCGACGGTCACGGTGATCGACGACCGGGATGCCGCGCACACTCTGGCCGGCGGGTATCTGGCGGTACGCCGGACCGACGGCGGGTACGTGGCCGGCTCCGGCTGGATCACCTCACCGGCCGGGGCGTACGTCGCCGACGCGCGGGTGGCCGGGCGGGCCGAGTTCGGGTTCGTTGCGGCCACCGGCCCGGAGACGACCGGGCCAGGTCCGGTGGCGCTGCGGTTGCGCCTCGGCGAGTGGGAGTTCGCCGCCACCAGCCACCGTGGGTACGTCGTCGACGGTCCACAGGTGCGGTTCAACGGCCGGGGGACGGTCAACGGCGCCGGCGACTACGAGTACCTGGTCGGGTTGAACGACGAGGCGCTGCGGGAGCAGGGCAAGGACCGGTTCTGGATCCGGATCCGGGAGGCGGCCACCGGGACGGTCGTCTACGACAGCCGGACCAACGCCAGCACAACCGCGCTCGGCGGCGGAGCGGTCGTCGTCGACGTCTCGTGACGCGGCTGGGGCGCTACCCGTACGGGTAGCGCCCCAGCCTGTGGGTTCCGCCGATCACTTGGCCAGCGGCTGGCCCTGCTTGTCGGTGAACTTGCCGATCAGGATGACGATGAAGTCGATCAGCGCCCAGAGGCCCAGTCCACCGAAGGTGACCAGCATCAGAACGCCGGTCCCGATCTTGCCAACGTAGAACCGGTGCGCTCCGAACCCACCGAGGAAGAAGCTGAGCAGCAGCGCGACGAGCCAGGACTTCTGCTCGGTGGCCGGTACGGCCGTGGTCTGCGACATGTATACCTTCCAAAATAGACAATCGGCACGCGGTCCCCCGTGACCGATGTGGTGGTTCGTCGTCCAGGACCGGTCGGTCTGGACAGCGACACGGCACAGTACCGCAGAACGGGCCGCAGGGGTGACCGGTCCACCAGCGCTCGGCGTCGATTCGGTGGTACACCGAGGGCCGCAGGTTCGGGCCAGCCGACCGGCCCGGCAGTACTTCCCGGCTACGGACCACCGGCGCGCGGACTCACCAGGGCGGCCGGTCACCAGCTGTCATGATCCGCGCCGGGCTATCGTTACCGAGGCCAGCGAGGCGAGGCACCGACGAGAGACGAGGGGAGCGGGTAGATGACGCTGCGCGATCATGCGTTCTGGCTGCGTACCCCGGGCACCGGCGAGATCCGGCCGGTCGAGGTCGATTCGCCCGGCCCCGGCGAGGTCCTGGTGCGGACCCGGTTCACCGGGCTCAGCCGGGGCACCGAGACGCTGGTCTTCCGGGGCGAGGTGCCGCCCAGCCAGTACGCCGCGATGCGCGCCCCCTATCAGGACGGCGACTTCCCCGCACCGGTCAAGTACGGCTACCTCAACGTCGGACAGGTCGAGCAGGGCCCAGCCGAGCTCGTCGGGCGTACCGTCTTCTGCCTCTACCCGCACCAGACCCGCTACGTCGTGCCGGCCGACGCGGTCACCGTGGTCCCGGACAGCGTGCCGCCCCGCCGCGCCGTGCTCGCCGGCACGGTGGAGACCGCGGTCAACGCCCTGTGGGACGCCGCTCCCCTGCTCGGTGACCGGATCACCGTGGTCGGCGCCGGCATGGTCGGCGCCACCGTCGCCGCGCTCGCCGCCCGGTTCCCCGGCGTACGGGTCGAACTGGTCGACATCGACCCCGCACGGGCCGTGACCGCCGCCGCGCTCGGCGTCGGCTTCGCCCACCCGGACGCCGCCACCGACGGGTGCGACCTGGTGTTCCACGCCAGTGCCACGTCGGCCGGGTTGACCCGGTCGCTGGAGTTGCTCGCCGCCGAGGGCACGGTGGTCGACCTCAGCTGGTACGGCGACCGCCCGGTCACCGTGCCGCTCGGCGAACACTTCCACTCCCGCCGGTTGACCGTACGTAGCAGCCAGGTCGGCCGGGTCGCCCCGGCCCGGCGCGAGCGGCACGGGTACGCCGGACGGCTCGCTCTCGCCTTGGACCTGCTCGCCGACGAGAGGTTCGACACGCTGCTGACCGGCGAGAGCAATTTCACCGACCTGCCCGGAGTGCTGCCCCTGCTCGCGGCCGGCGAGTTGCCGGCTTTGTGCCACGTGATCCGCTACCCGACTGGAGGATGAGAAATGTTCAGCGTCACCGTACGTGACCACATCATGGTCGCCCACAGCTTCACCGGTGACGTGTTCGGCCCGGCGCAACGGCTGCACGGGGCCACCTTCGTCGTCGACGCTACCTTCAAGCGCACCGACCTCGACAGCGACAACATCGTCGTCGACATCGGTCTGGCCACCGAGCAGCTCAAGGCCGTACTGGCCGAGTTGAACTACCGCAACCTCGACGACGAGCCGGCGTTCGCCGGGGTCAACACCTCCACCGAGTGGCTGGCCAAGTTGATCGCCGACCGGCTGGCCGACCGGGTACACGCCGGCGACCTCGGTGCCGGTGCCCGTGGGCTGACCGCAATCGGCGTCACCCTGCATGAGTCGCACATCGCCTGGGCGAGCTACGAGCGGGCGCTCTGACGTCGATGGTCGTCGTGGTACTGCCCGGCAATGTGGACGACCCGACCGCCCCCAGCGGTGGCAACGCCTACGACCGGCAGGTCTGCGCCGGTCTGGTCGCGACCGGACGACCGGTACGGGAGATCGCTGTCCCCGGTGCCTGGCCGCGCCCGGACCGGACCAGCCGGGCCGCGCTCGCCGGCCTCCTCGCCACCCTGGCCGACGGCACGGTGGTGCTGATCGACGGTCTGGTCGCCTGCGGGGTGCCCGAGGTGGTCGGACCGCACGCCGACCGGCTACGGCTGGCCGTGCTGGTCCACCTGCCACTGGCCGACGAGACCGGGCTGGACCCGGCCGAGGCGGCCGCCCTGGAGCTGGCCGAACGCGCGGTGCTCGGCTCGGCGGCGGCGGTGATCGCCACCAGCGACGCGACGGCACGCCAACTCGCCACCCGCCACAGCCTGTCCGCCGACCGAATCCGGGTGGCGCTCCCGGGTGTCGCACCGGCACCCCTGGCCAGCCGGGACCCGGCCGGCCGACGGCTGCTCTGCGTCGCGTCGGTCACCCCCCGTAAGGGCCACGACGTACTCGTCGAGGCGCTCGCCACCGTCACCGACCTGGGCTGGGAATGTGTCTGCGTGGGAGCGCTGACCGCCGCCGCGTACGTCGACCAGGTCCGGCAGCGGATCGCGTACCACCGGCTCGGGGACCGCGTCACGCTGGCCGGGCCCCGGGCGGCGGCGACGTTGGCCGGCACTTACGCCGACGCCGATCTGCTCATCCTGCCGTCGCACGCCGAGACGTACGGCATGGTGGTCACCGAGGCGCTGGCCTGCGGCATCCCGGTACTGGCCAGCGATGTCGGCGGGGTGCCGCAGGCGGTGGGTCGCACCGACGCGGGTGAGCGCCCCGGCCGGCTGGTACCGCCCGACGACCCGGCGGCGCTCGGTGCGGCGGTACGCCGCTGGCTGACCGACGGCGACGAGCGGGAGCGGTTGCGGGCGGCCGCCGTCGCGCGCCGGGCCGGGCTGCCTGATTGGGCGGACACCGCCACCAGGGTCGGCGCGGTACTGCACGAACTGGGTTGGCGCTGACGGCGGCGCCCCGCCCCAGCGGAGGGAGACTTCATGGAGACGATTGAGTCGGCCGGCTACAGCCCGGCGTGGTTGGGGCTGCGGGAGCCCGCGGACGCGAAGGCGCGCTCTGCGGAACTGGTCGCCGAGGTACGCCGGCTGCTCACCGGCGCTGCCCGCACCGAAGTACACGACCTCGGCTGCGGCACCGGGTCGATGGGTCGTTGGCTGGCCCCGCAACTGCCCGGTGCCCAGCACTGGGTGCTGCACGACCGCGACCGCGAACTGCTGCGCCATGCCGAGGCCCGGATGGCCCCGGCGGCGTCCGACGGCGCGCCGGTCACCGCGACGGTACGCCGCGACGACGTCACCGCGCTCACCGTCGACGACCTGGCCGGCGCCGACCTGGTCACGGCCTCGGCGCTGCTGGACCTGCTCACCGCCGACGAGGTGGACCGGCTGGCGGCGACCGTCCGGGCGATCGCCTGTCCGGCGTTGCTGACCCTGACCGTGGTCGGTGACGTACGGTTCGATCCCGCAGAACCGCTCGACGGGGAGCTGACGGCCGCGTTCAACGACCATCAGCGGCGGCACAGCGCGGGTCGGCCGCTGCTCGGCCCGTCGGCGGTGGAATCGGCGACCGAGGCGTTCACCCGGCACGGGGCAACCGTGCTGGTGCGGCCCAGCCCGTGGCGGCTCGGCCCGGAGCAGGCCGAGCTGACCGAACGGTGGCTGGACGGCTGGATCGCGGCGGCGTACGAGCAGCGGCCGGAGCTGGCCGCCCGGCCGGGGGGCTACCGGCGCCGCCGGCTCGCCGCTGCCGCCGCCGGTGAGCTGGGGGTCACCGTGGAACACCGGGACATGTTGGTCGTGCCCGGCTGAGTTCCACTCAGCGTCCTTCCGGTGCCGGGCAGGTGAACCGGAGGCGGCACCGCCGCGTATCTGTCGGCGGAGGCTCATCGAGGGGGGCACGTAATGCACAGGGCGAAGAGCCCGCTGCGCACGGCCGGCACCGGCCGTGACGCACGGTGAAGGGCAAGGTCTGGGCCTGGCTACGACTGACGGGTGGGGCAACCATCCTCGGGCTGCTGGCCTGGCGGCTCGGCACCAACGCGTTCCTGGACGGGATGCGGGTGATCGACGTGCGGGTGCTGCTGCTCGCGGTCGGGATCGGGTTGTTGACCACGGTCTGCAGCGCTTGGCGGTGGTGTCTGGTCGCCCGGGGGATGGGGCTGGCGCTGCCGCTGGCCGGGGCGGTCGCCGACTACTACCGGGCGATCTTCCTCAACGCCGCGCTGCCCGGTGGGGTGCTGGGTGACGTGCACCGCGCGGTCCGGCACGGCCGTGAGGTGGCCGACGTGGGCCGGGGGGTACGCGCGGTGGTGCTGGAGCGGACCGCCGGTCAGCTGGTGCTGTTCGCGGTCGCCGCAGGGGTGCTGCTGACGCTGCCGGTGCCGGCATCCGCGCGGCTGGTCACCGCGGCTCAGGTGACGGTGGCCATGGTCGCGGCGGCGGCGCTGGTGGTGGCGATGTTCGTGGCGGTACGCCGCCGTCGGCCACAGGTCCGTCGAGCGGACGCCGCCGGGTCCGGCAGGTCCTGGTGGACCCGCGCGGTGGGGCGGACTGTCGCCGACCTGCGCAACGGTTTGCTGGCTCGACGGACCTGGCCCGGGGTGGCGTTGCTGTCGGTCGCCGCGCTGGCCGGTCACCTCGCCACCTTCCTGGTCGCGGCCCGCGCCGCCGGGTCGACGGCTCCGCTGCACCAACTGGCACCGTTGATGGTGCTGGCGTTGTTGGCGATGGCGGTGCCGTTGAACGTCGGCGGCTGGGGGCCGCGGGAAGGGGTGACCGCGTGGGCGTTCGGCGCCGCCGGGCTCGGCGCGGGCCTCGGGTTGACCGTGGCGGTGGTGTACGGCCTGCTGGCGTTGACGGCGAGCCTGCCGGGTGCCGGTGTGCTGGCGGCCCGCTGGTTGCGTCGGCTGCCGGCGGCCCGGCAACGGCCACCACTGCGGCTACGGCTACGGCTGCGACCGCGTCCGGCGACGTGACGGCCTGCGGCGTGACGGCACACAACGGCGGGCCCCGGCCATCGGCTGGTCGGGCTGGCCGACTACTGCTCGCCGAACCGGGACGACAGGGCGTAGCGCAACAGGGCCACGTCGCCGATCTGGCGGACCTCGACCAGCGTCGCCCGCCGGTCGGCGTGCCACGGGAAGTTGCCGTCGCCGACGAACCGGGGTGCCCGGGAGTCGCCGACGAAGATCGGGGCGACCACCAGGTGCAGTTCGTCGGCCAGCCCCGCGGTGAGGAACTGGGTGTGCACCCGTCCGCCACCTTCGACCATCAACCGGCCGACGCCCCGTACATGCAGGTCGCCGACGACCCGTCGCAGGTCGACCGGGTCACCGCAGTCGACGACGCTGGCGAGTCCGGCGAGTCGGCTGCGGGCGCTGTCCAGGCTCGCCGTGGCGCAGTACACGACCTTGTCGACGTCGCCGACGGTGAAGAACCGCGCCTGCGGGTCGAGGTCGGCGCTGCCGGTGACGGTGACCTTCATCGGGGTGGGTGGGTGGCCGGCGGCCACCCGCCGACGCCGGCGGTCCGCCGACCGGACCAGCAACCGAGGGTCGTCGCGGCGCACCGTGCCGGCCCCGACCAGGATCGCGTCGCAGTCGGCGCGTACCGCGTCGACCCGGTCGAAGTCGGCGTCGTTGGACAGCAGCAGACGCCGCCCGCTCGCGTTGTCCAGATACCCGTCGATCGACATGCCGCAGCTGAGCAGGACGTAGGGTCGCTCAACCACTGATGGCACCTCCTCGACGACCGAAAGATAGCCTGCATGCGAGGCCGGCACACATTCTCCCGTACGGCTCATGTGTCGGTGCCGGCCGGACCGGCGCCGACGCTCTGTGCAGCACATCACCGATAGGACGTACGATGCTTGAACCGCCGCCCCACGCTCCGGTCAACGGTAAGCTCGCCGCCACCAACGGGACGGGTCCCGCGCCGACGGCGACGGTCCGCCGACAGGTCACGGTGCCGCTGCGGTTCCCCGACGGCTACACCGCCAGCGCCCGGGTCTTCACCTTCGACGGTCTGGCCGACCGCCGCGAGCACGTGGCGCTGGGCCTGGGCGACTGGCACCGGGCACTGGAACCGGCCGGCGACGGCGGTGACCCACCGCTGGTACGCCCGCACAGTGAGTGCCTGACCGGCGACGTGTTCGGCAGCCAACGGTGTGACTGCGGCCCGCAGCTGCGCGAGGCGGTGGAGCGGATCGCCGCCCGCGGCGGCTTCCTGCTCTACCTGCGGCAGGAAGGGCGGGGCATCGGGCTGTACGCCAAGCTCGACGCCTACGCGCTGCAGGACGCCGGGTTGGACACCTTCGAGGCGAACGTGGCCCTGGGCCGGGGCGAGGACGAACGCGACTACACGGTAGCGGCGCAGATGCTGCTCGCGCTCGGCGTGCACCGGGTAGCCCTGCTCAGCAACAATCCGGACAAGGCGGCACAGCTCACCGGGCTCGGGGTCACGGTGACCGAACAGATCCCCACCGGTGTGCACGTCTCAGCGGCGAACGTGCGCTACCTGGCCGCCAAGGCGAACCACGCCGCACACACCATCGATCTGTCGGTGACCGACTGACGGAGCCGGTCACCGGCAGATCGACAGCTCATCGGCCCGGTGCGGCGGCGGTCACTCGCCCGACGGAGCGGGCAGGGTGACGCCGAGCCGGACCGGGGCGCCGAAGTCCGGCGTACCGTCGGCGTTCCAGGTGAACTTCTGGGCCCGGGTGGACCGGTTCATGTCGCAGCCGCCGGACGCCGAGTCGTTGCCGTGGTTGCTGCCCGCGTTGTAGGTGCCGAGCAGGTAGAGGTTGTTGTTGACCCGCAGCACGCTGGCGTCGAGTTGCCAGTCGCTGCCGAGGTCGGCCTTGAAGGTGTACGGCCCCATCGGGTCGGTGCCGGCGCTCTCCAGTACGTGCAGCCGCTGGGTCGGGTTGAAGTCGGCGACGTTGCGCCCGGCCACGCAGTACAGATACCAGCGCGGCCCGTTGGGCCCGTCGATCAGGTGGAACTCCGGCGCCCACATGTTGCAGCAGCCGTTGGACCGCCCGGCGAGGTTGAACACGGTCGTGCCGAGCTCGCACCCGGGGACCGGGACGCGGCCGGCAGGCTGCTCGGCGAAGCTCGCCGGTTGTTGGAGCGGTGCGGCATGGTCGCCCGGACGCCCGAGGTGGACAGCCAGCTGGCGACAGCCGGCATCGCGGCCAGCTGAATCCGCTCAGCTCACCGAGACGGTGACAAGCTGTCCCCGGTGGTCGCTCATCCCCCGGCCCGGCACCATCCGATAGTCGTGGACCCGGACCGGACCGGCGGTGAACGCCCAGTCCAACCGCCACAGCGGGATGTTCCCGTCCGGCCAGGAGACCGGGTGGATCTGCTGGCTGGCGGGGAGCGCGTCCCGCAGCCGGCGGCCGAGGGCACGCAACTCGCCCATCGCCGCTGTCGCGTTGAAGTCGCCGGCCAGCAGCACCGGTGCCGGGTTGCCGGCGAGGTCGGCCACCACCGCCCGGTGATGGGCCTGCCGACGGATCTCCTGCGCCCGCATGAAGGCGGTGAACTCGGGCCGTCGCGGGTCCATCGAGACGTCCAGCTGCACCGGGATGTGCACGTTGTACGCCGAGAACACCGTCCCACCCACCAGCAGGTCGGTCCGCAGGATCTTGTGCCGGTAGTAGTCGGCGAAATCGGAGCCGGGCGGCGGACCGCCCAGCTGTCGGTCGGTCAGGTAAGGCGTGGCGTCCAGCGCATGGTGACGTACCACCGGGTACCGGGACATCGTCAGCAGCTCGCCGACCGCGACGATCTGGTAGTCGGGGAACCGTTCGCGCAGTTCGGCGCGGTGGTCGACGCGGACCGGACGGTGCCCGGCGAGATCCCAGCCGACGTGCTCGCTGAGCAGGTAGACGTCGGCCCGCTGATCGGCCAGGTAGGCGTAGAACCGCTCCGGGTCGTCGCCGTCGTGCCAGTACTCGGTGTTCCAGGCGAACACCCGAATCGCGTCGGCGGGGACGGGCGCAGCGGTGTCGCGTCCGCCCGGCAGGGCATGCACGTTCAGCCCGGCCAGGTCGGCGCCGAGCACCAGACAACCGACGAGAACCAGGGCGAGCCGGGCGCGGACCGGGCGGGCCAGCAGCGTCAGCGGTGCCAGCAGCAGCGGCACCGCGACAAACAGCAGCGGCGGCATCAGCTCGAACGGACGCCACCACCACTGCGTACCGGTGAGGGTCAGGAACACCGCGAGGAACAGGCTCCAGCCAGCGACGGTGGCGAACACCAGCCGGGTACGCGGTGGCCAACGTCGACGCCGGTGGCCGCCGGGACCGCGGCCCGCCGGTCCGTCCCCTGGGGCCGCTGGCGGCGCGGCGGTCCGGGCCGCGCCGCCAGCGGCGGCAAGCAGGTGGCTCATGCCGGTGTCCCGGTCGCCGTCGAGGCGGCCGGCACGGCGGTGGACGGCCACTGTGCGTCGTACAACCGGCGGAACCGGCCCGACACCAGCCACTGCAGGACGCCGACCGCGATGCCGGTGGAGATGGCCACGTTGGTCGCGAACGCGACGGCGGTGAAAACCGTCAGGAAGCCCGCGCCGCGCCGGCGCAGCACGTAGCGGTACATCGCGGCGTCACCGGCGAGCATCCCCGCGAGCAGCGCCCCGGTGGCCAGTAACGCCCACGGGCTCAGCACGACCAGTGGCAGACTGGCCAGCACACCGAGCGCGGCGAGCGCGGCGAGCGAACGTGAGGCGCTCTCGAAGCCCTTGGCGAAGCGCCGACGCCGGGCGAACAGCGGCACCCGCAGCCGCGCCCGGCGGAACAGCTTGCGCATCAGCGGCAGCAGCTTGTCGTCGTCGTCGTGCCAGCCCCGGACCGCGTCGGTGACCCGGATCTGGTAGCGGGTGGACATCCGCTGCCCGTAGTCGACCTCCTCGGTCTGGCGCAGCCGGGGATTGAACGGGCCGACTTCGTCGAACACCCGCCGGGGGATCGCGGTCAGCGACGAGAACAGGAAACTGACCTCGCCGAGCGATGCCATCCGCCAGCAGTACGCCTGCAGCACCCGGCACTGCTCCACCACGCTGTCGCGGATCAGCGGCTCATCTTCGTAGATGCCGCAGACCGCACCGTACTCGGGATGCGCGCGCAGTTCGGCGACCGCCGTCTCGATAGCGTCCGGCCGCAGCGCCACGTCCGAATCGACGAAGAACAGGATCTCGCCACGGGCCGCGGCGGCCCCCATGTTGCGGGCCACCGCGACGCCGCTGTTGCGGGCGGTCCGCAACACCGTGACGGCCCGCTGCCGGGCGATCGCCAGTGAGTCGTCGGTGCTGTGGTCGTCGACAACGATGACCTCGATCGGACGGTACGTCTGGTCCAGCGCCGCGTCGACGCACCGGCCAATGGAGTTGCCGTAGTTGTAGTTCGGGATGATGACGGACACGAGCGGGTCGGCCATTGCTGCTCCTTGTCGGGTTGGGGCGGTAGTCGGCTGAGGGTGGGCCCGGCCGTCGGTCAGCGCAGCCGGGCGGTGAGATCGAGCGGCACGGCGTAGTGCGCGGCGAGCAGCGTGCCGGCCAGCAGCACGCCCCACAGCAGGGCGTTGACGACCATGACCCGGTCGCGCAGCAGAATCCGGGTCGGTTCCCCGCCGTCCCCGTCGACCACCAGGACCTGCAGGTACCGGGCGACAGCGAAGAACGCGAACGGCACCGAGCCGAGCAGGGCCAGACCGGTGTACGGGTCGGCCACCGTCTCCTGCAGGGAGAACAGGAAGGCGACCACGGTCAGCACCGCGCAGAAGACGATGAGGTGATCGAGGTACTGGACCGAGTACCCGCGCAGCGACGGCCGGTGGTCACTGCCGGAGACGGTCACCTCGTGCCGCCGCTTGCCGAGGATGAACAGCAGGCACAGGGCGAAGACCGCGACCAGCAACCACCGGCCGACCGGTGCGCCGACGGCCAGCTGACCCTGGACGACCCGCAGCACGAAGCCGACCGCGACCACGCACACGTCGACCAGTGGCAGGTGCTTCAGGCCGCAGCTGTAGGCCAGGTTGAGTACCAGGTAGCCGGCGATCGGCCACCAGGCGATGGTCGGCCCGAGCAGCACCGCGGCGGCCAGCAGCAGCGCCAGGGCAAGACCGACGGCGTACGCCACCGGGACACTGATCCGACCGGCGGCGATCGGCCGGTGGCGTTTGGTGGGATGGGCCCGGTCCCGGTGCCGGTCGTAGACGTCGTTGCCGACGTACACCAGGGACGAGGCGAGGGTGAACAGTACGACCGCCCAGCCGGTCCGGGCCAGCGGTCCCGGCCCCAACGCCGGTGCGTCGATCAGGGCGAGCGGAACCACCAGCAGGTTCTTCGCCCACTGGTGCGGACGGATCAGACTGATCAGGTCGGTCAGCAGGCCGGGCCGGCGGGCGCCGGCCGGCGGTGGGGTCGGGTTGGGCCCGGCGGTGGGGCCGGTGCCGACGGGCTGGTCGATGGCGATGGTCACGACGAGCTCCGGTGGGTGTGGGAGGCGTGGGGTGAGCTACCGGACGGTTCAGAAGACGGCCTTGGCCAGGCTCAGGACGCCCTGTTTCCACGGATCCCGGCTGGTCCGACCGGCCGACGGGCCGCCAGCGGGTGCGGCGGCGCGGTTGGTTCGCCACCAGTGGTACGTACGCAGGATCGCGTCGCGGTTGGAGTACTGCGGCCGCCAGCCGAGGACCTCGCCGGCCTTGTCGATGCTGACGTACGAGTCGTTGCACAGCTTGTGGACGAGCCGCCCGTACACCGGCGACAGCCGCAGCCGTTCGAGCAGTCGCAGAACGGCGACGGCGGGGCGCGCCGGGATCGACACCACCCGCCCGCCGTGCCCGGCCGCGTCGAGCACCGCCTGGAAGTCGTCCCGCAGCGTGCCGAACTCGGCCGCGCCCAGGTTGAACGTGTCGTTGGCGTGGTCGGCGGGAGCGTGCAGGACGACCCGGACCGCGTCGACCAGGTCCTCCACGGCGAACATCTGGATCCGCACGTCGCCCCGGCCGAGCACCGGAAAGCTCCGGCCCTCCTCGGCCCATTCGAACAGCATCGCGAACAGGCCCATCCGGCCAGGACCGAGGAAGGTCTTCGGTCGCAGCATCGGCACGCACATCCCGCTGGCCCGCGAGCGCTCACCGACCTCCTCGGCGGCGGCCTTCGCCCGGCTGTACGGGTCGACCGGGCAGCGCGGGTGGTCCTCGGTGGTCGGTACCTGCCTGGGCAGCCCGTACACGGCGGTGGTCGAGATGTGCACGACCCGGTCGGCGCCGACCGCCCGGGCGGCGTCGAGCACGTTGCGGGTGCCGTCCACGATGATCGACCGGATCTCGGGTTCCGGGTAGCTGGGCAGCGCTGCGGCGGTGTGCACCACCACGTCCGTACCGCGCAGCGCCGCGCGGACCCGGGCTGCGTCCCGCACGTCGGCGGTCAGGTAGTCGACGCCGGGCACCGGTTCGGCCGGTGGCCGCAGGTCGACGCTGCGTACCTGCCATCCGTCGCCGGCCAGGGACCGCACCAGGTTGCCACCGAGCATGCCGCTGCCGCCGGTCACGGTCACCGTCCCGGCCGCGGCCCCGCTCACCACAGCGACGACACCTTCTCGGCCACGAAGCGGGCCAGCAGCCGGGTCATGCCGAGTGAGAGAGTCCGGTCCAGGCAGTCGAGGAAGTGCTCGACCTCGGCGGTTTCGACGACCAGTGGTGGCCCCACCACCAGCGGGTTTCTGCCGTTGAGTGTGTAGTAGCTGTAGATGTCGTGGTCGCGGTAGAGGGCGTTGATCACCGCGCAGGTGACGAGCTTGGTGCCGAACTGCGGATCCTTGGCGAGCCCGCCCGGTGCGACCCTGGCCGCCAGGTCCAGCGAGCGGGCGCTGTTCAGGAAGACGCCCCAGAGCGCACCGGCACCCCGTACCTCGGTCACCACGTCGGGATGTTCCTTGGCGATCCTGGCGAGTCCTGGCGCGAGCACCCGCTCGATGGCCCGTGCCCGGGCCGGGAAGTCCTCGTCGACCACCACGTTGATCGCCTCGATCGCGGTCGCGGTCTCCTCGCCGAAGCCGTAGTAGGTGGTGCTGGTGCTCTGCAACAGCGCGTCGTTGAGGCTGCCGTACGCCTTGGTGAAGATCCGCCGCCGGGCCACGTACGCCGAGATCGACGACTTTCCCCCGCCGAAGGACTTCGAGGTGGTCACCACGTCGGGGATGAGCCCGGGGTAGCGCATGAAGTGGAACATGGTCCCGGTCTTGCCCCATCCGGTGTAGATCTCGTCGAAGATCAACACGATGTCCTCGCGGGTGCACAGCTCACGCAGGCCACGCAGGAACTCCTCCGAGCACCACCGCATCGTCGAGGCGCTGAACGGCTCGATGAGGATGGCGTACACGTCGCTGCGGCCCTTACGGTCGCGGCTGGCCTCCACCGCCGCCCGTACGGCGGCCAGGTCGTCGTAGTCGAACGACACCACCCCGGGGATGCCGGGGAAGGCAAAGTGGTTCTGGGTGCTGCCGGTGAGGCTGCCGGAGCCGAGCAGCTTGCCGTGGAAGCTGATGTCGCTGCGCAGGATCGTGTTGCGCCGCCCGCCGTGGTACTTGTACGCCAGCTTCACCGCGCCCTCGACGGCCTCCGCGCCGGAATTCGGCAGGAACGACATGTCGAGGTCGCCGGGCAGGACGGCGGCCAGGTTGTGTGACAGCGCGGCGAGGTACGGCGAGAAGTAGGTCTTGTGCACCTCCATCCGCTGCCGCTCGGCGAACCGGCGTCGGGCAGCCACGATGCGCGGATGGTTGTGGCCGTGGTTGAGCACGCCGACGCCGCCGGTGAAGTCGAGAATCCGCCGGCCGTCGCGGGTGTGGATGTAGGCGCCTTCGGCCCGGTCGGCGAGTTCCCGGCCGAACCCGAACGAGGTCATCAGGCTGACCTGGCCCTTGTTCACGTGCCGGCGGTACAGGTCGTGCACCTGCTCGACGCTGAGCTGTTCGGCGTCGTCGATGGACAACAGTGGTGGCATCTCGCTGGGTCCTTTCTTTCTCTGATCGCGGCGAGCAGGTGCCCGCCGATGGTGGGCGGTGGCGTGCGGTAGCGGGTCAGAACGAAGCCGGGGCCGGGGACCGTTCCGCCGAGGTGTCCGTCGACGTGGCGGCCGCCCGCGCGGCACGCCGGTCGCGCAGCGCGGTCACGAGCAGGGCGGCCCCGGCGGTGAGGACCTCGGCGAGCGTGCAGAGCACCCGGCTGGCGATGGCGGTGGTGACCGCCGCCGGCAGCGGCAGCACGACGGTGAGGGCGGCGATCAGCAGGACGTCGCGCACCCCGACGCCGTCCGGGACGAACAGGGCCAGGGTGCCGGCCACGCTGGCGATCGCGAAGGCGCCCAGGGCCACTGGCAGCGCCTCGACCGGTGCGGCGCCCAGCAGGGTGGCGACCAGCCAGACGTGCACCCCGAACAGCACCCACGAGGCCGTCTGCCAGCCGATCGACCGCCGCAGGTGCTCCGGCCGGGCCAGCCGGGCCGGCTGCGGGCGACGGGCCAGCCGGGCCGCCACGGCCACCACCCGGTCGACCAGCGCCGGCCGGACGAGCAGCAGCCCGAGCAGCGCGCCGAGGGCCGGGAACAGCCAGAGGGCGTGGGCGCCGAGCAGGGCCGGCGCGACCAGCAGGCCGACGGCCCCTCCGCTGAGCAGCACCACCACCACGTTCACCAGGTAGATTCCGGCCATTCTGGAATGGCTCACCCCGGCCCGCTCGCCGAGCTTGAGCAGGGCGAGCAGTCCCCAGACCCGGCCGGGCAGGAACTTGCCGAGGAAGCCGACGAAGAACATCCGGACACCGGCGGTGACCGGCACCGGCGCGCCGGTCGCCGAGATCGTCAGCAGCCAGGCGCGGGCGGCGCAGAGCAGGCCGCCCGAGGTGACCGCGAGCGCCGCGGCCAGCGCCGGTACCGTCCGCGGGCGAGTCAGCTGGCCGAGCGTCGACCAGTCCTGGTCACGTAGTGCGAGCGCGATGGCGACGCAGACGGCGACCACGAACGCACCGACGACCAGCCGCCCGACGAGCCGGCGACCACGCCGGACAGTGCCGGGTGCCGGCTCTCGGCCGGCGGGTGTCGGCGCGTCTGTGGCCATGACGGCCTGCTCCTCTCCTCGTGTCGGACGGTTCGTCGGCGGGCCGCCCGCGCAGGGCAGATCGTGGCCCAACCAGGCTCACCACCACGACAATCGTCAATGGGTCGACGGTAGGGGCCGGCTCCCGGGCCGGCCAAGGTGGCAGAGCCCCATCCGCCGGCAGGCTCCATGAAGGTGGCGGCACCGGCTACGACCAAGGACGCGCGACGCCTCGACCAACGGCGCGTACGGATGCAGCCGGGGCGCAGGCGCACCGCCGGGTCGGACGACACGCGGGCGGGCGGAGCGGAGGCTCTCGGACAAGATTTCGCCGTCCGCCCCGCAGTACGACGAACAGGCCAGCCAGGTCCGACCGGTGAGGATTCAAGTTAATTTATATGGGTAAATTGCTAAAAAAACACTTATGGTCAGCAAAATCATAACCAGAGACCACACCCAAGCGGCCTGAGCAGGGACAATCCAATCCCGACACTCAAATCCCGTAAGGGGGTGGATGTTCCAGTCGGGAGCGCTATCATAAGTCTCCGTGACAGGAGTCGGCGGGGAGGCCTCTTGACAACTGGGCGTGACGCGGACGCGGCCCGAAGCCCGGACACCACGGGGATCCTCGACGAGGTCTTCAGCGCGTTCACCAGGGCCCTGCGACAGCAGGGCAACCAGTTGATCAGCCGGCCGGAGGTCGTCGAACAGCTCGCCGGCCAGGTCGCGTCGGTCCTCGACGACGTGGCGGCTCAGCTCAGACTGCCGGACACCTCCCGGATAGCACTGACGGGTGAGGCTCGGCTGTCCAGTGTCGAAATCGGTGCGCAGCGGGCCGAGCACGGCATCCACCCGGTGGAGTCGCTACGCGCCGCCATCACGTTGTTCGAGGTCGGCCTGCCAATCATCAGTCGCGAATTCGCGCCCACCGACAGCATCAGCGCGACCCGGATCAGCAAACTGTTCCATAAGGCGATCATGGAGCGGGTCGCCGTCGGATCCCTGTCCTACGTGACGTTCCTGATGACAAAGCTGCAGGAGTCCCGGCAGGAGGAACGGCGACGGATAGCTCGGGAGTTGCACGACCGGGTGCTGCACGGCATGAGCCTGACGCTGCACCGACTGGACCTGAACCGGCACTACGCCGAACACGACCAGGCGCGTGCGCGGGCCAATCTCGACAGCGCGGTCGAGTACCTCGGCGAGGCGGTGCGTACCGTACAGCAACTCTCCGCTGAGCTGCGCCGTTGCGTCGGCGAGGAGGGCCTGGCGAGCGCGCTGCGCGAGTACCTGAAGGTGACGACACCACCATCGGTACGGGCCTCGCTGCGCGTCGCCGGCGATGTCAAGGCCCTGCCGCCGGACACCACCGAGGAGCTCTACCTGATCCTGCGCGAGGCGGTCCGCAACGCGCTACGCCACGCCGCACCGCGCCGGCTGGACGTCACCGTCGACATAGCTGCCGCCGAGGTGCGCGCCGTGGTCTCCGACGACGGACAGGGCTTCGACCCGGGTGGCCCGGACCGGGCCGGCGGCGGACTACCGTCGATGCGGGAGCGGGCACTGCTGCTACGGGGCCGACTCGCCGTCGTCAGCGAGCCAGGCAAGGGCACCCGCATCGAGGTACGGGTCCCGCTGATGGAGAGCGGGCTTTGACCGCCCCGGACCGGCCGCAGATCCGGGTCTGTCTCGCCGACGACCACACGCTGATGCGCGACGGCATCCGCGAGATGCTCTGCACCGATGCCGGATTCACGGTCGTCGGCGAGGCGTCGACCGGGCCGGAGGCGGTGGCCGTGTGCGTCCGGTTACGACCCGACGTCCTGCTGCTGGACGTGGAGATGCCGGGCCTCGGCGCCGCCGCCGTCGTCCGCCAGATCGGCCGGGCCGCCCCACAGACCCGGGTCGTCGTGGTGACCATGCACGACGACCCGGACCTCGTGTCCGAACTGCTGGCGGCCGGCGCAGTCGCGTACCTGCTCAAGACGATCCTGCGGGACGAACTCGTCGCCGCCGTCCGGTCCGTGGTGCGCCGGCCCGTGCAGAACGTCCTGCTGGCGGTGTCCCGTGCGACCGTGGAACGGCTCGACCGGCAGCGACCGCGCACCACGCCACCGTTGACCGAACGCGAGTTGGAGGTGCTGCGGTTGACCGCCGAAGCGCTGAGCAACGCCCAGATCGCCGGTCGGCTGTGCATTACGGAGGCCACCGTCAAACGGCACCTGACGAACATCTACGCGAAGCTGCACGCGGTGTCGCGGGTCGACGCGATCCGCAAGGCCACCGCCGCGCGGCTGATCAAGCCGGTGCCGCAGGCACCGGTCAGCTGACGCCAGCGGTGCGCCGGCTGAGCCCAGCCATGGTCGAGGATGTCCATGCCCCCGGGCCGCCGGCAACGCCTATGCATCAAGCAGAATTCCCTTCTGCGATTTCCGGAGGTGCCTCGCAGAGGAGGTCGCCGGCCCGCTTGACCCGCAGTCCCGAGCCGGGAACCCGTGCGACCAGCTTACGCATCAGGTACTCGGCGTGGGAGCGAGTCAGATTCGTAGCTACATACACCGGGCCGGCGGATGTTGGTACCTCCCTCGGAAAATACCCGGGGGTCACATCGGCCTGGTTCGCGCTGACGGCACCGCTGATGATCGTTGCCTGGATGCCCGCATACTCCGAAACGAACTTCACCAGATCGCGTACCGCTCGCGCGGCGGCGACAGGACGCCGGGTGCCGTTGGGCTCCTCCAAAGAGTAGATTGTGAACCGGCCACGCACACGGCGGAGCCGTAGGCGCAGCAGTTGCCGTCGGTCGGCATCCTCAGCAACCTCGACGTAGCGATCAAGGAAGACGGCAAGTAATTCGTCGTCCAACTTCCGGACCCGGGTCGTCTCGGTCGGATAGTCCATCAACCTGGCGACCTGGCCCTCTTCGAGGTTGGAAAGCACCGCTTCCAGTTGGCCGATCGTGGTCACGTCCAGCGCGATCAACTGTTCAAGCAGAACGGCGAGTGACAGCGGGTCGCCTGGTTCATCGTCTGGGAATCGGTCGGCAACCAGTTCCGCCAGTGTTGCTCGGTCCAGTGGGGTCGGGTTGAGTGGCCCCGGCGACGATTCGTCCACCCCGATCCCTGGCTCGTCAGCCGGTCCGAGATCGCTGACCTCCTGCGGCCGGAGCAACTCCTCGATCTCGTCGAAGATCTTATCCATGTACCGACGCATGCCGCCGGCCTCGACGAAGTACCGATCCACTCGCCCCTTTTCGTTGGGCGTCATCTCTTGGTATGCACCGGACTTATAGCGGATGTCGTGCTCGTACTCTGCCCAAGCGTGACCCGCCACGCTACGCACCTGAATCTCCAGACCCTTATACTTCTCGAGAAACTTCACAAGGGCCGAATACCGCTGCTGCGCATCGGAGTCCTTGATGCCGGTAATGACGATGTGCTCGCTGTCGTATCCGTTATGCTTCGTGTGACCGGGATTCTGCCATTCACGGTACGAGCAGCGGCTCACAATCAGGTTAGCCAAGTCATTGCGGGCTCGGGTAGTGTAGACGATAACGCGGGCCGCCACGCAGTCATGGATCTGAGCAGCGGGGTCGGCGTACTTCGGTGTTCCGTCGCCCTTCGTTTTCTGTGATTTCTCCGTGTACGAGGCCAAGGTTTTGGGGCGCGCCTCCACCAGGTGCACGTCGATGCTGGCGTCCCACGCCAACTCCGCCAGGAAGCGTTTCGTCTCGCCAGCCGCCTCTGCAAGGAAACCCTGATCCTGCGCGTACTGCCACAGGTACGAAGGGACCTGCTCAATGCCTTCGATCTCGGACACCCGGGTAGGATACCCGCGCGCTGGTCCGAGTTGGACGGCGATCCTTGTCGAGGATCGGCTGGACTGCGGTCCTGGTTCGAGGTGATGGAGGTCGCGAGGGGCGCCACCCTAGCCATGAGCACCCCATCAAGGCGCTACTGGGCCAGGCGGGGGACGTGCGTAGATCTCCGGAGCGGGTACGGTCGAGGCAGTGCACCCGTCGGCCGGGTCAACGGTCGGTAGCTGGCCCGCCGTCCAGGAGGTTGGCGAAGTATGCCTGAGAAGGCCGACAGCGTCGGTTCCCGGATCCGGTACTGGCGGATGCGTCGGGGTGGGATGAGCCAAGGTGTTCTCGCGGGCCTGGCCGGTGTCAGCCAGCCGTACATCTCGCAGTTGGAATCCGGTAGAAAGAGCGTTGACCGGCGGTCGACCCTGGTCGCCATCGCGAGTGCTCTTCAGGTGACCGTGGCCGACCTGCTCGGTCAGGGCACCGAGCCGGGAGATCCCGCGCGGGACCGGGCCGGGGCGTGCGTTCCGCAGATCTGGTCGGCGCTGATCGAGATCGAGGACGGCGAGCGGCAGCCTCCGGCCGGCAGCGCCGACGAGCTTGCCGCGCGGATCGCCCGTGGTGACCAGCTCAGGGCGGGCGCGAACTATCCGGCGATGGCTCCGATGCTGCCCGGTCTGCTGCGCGCAGCCGCCGCTGTCGGTGGTGCCACGCTCGCTCATGTCGCCTATCTGACCTCGACCTGTCTGCGGAATCTCGGCTACCGGCATCTCGCGTTGAACGCCGCCCGGATCGCGGTGGCGGCCGCCGAGGACGTCGAGGATCCGGCCTGGATCGGTGCGGCGCGGTTCGCGTACACCCAGAGCCTGCCGATCGAGTCCGCTGCGCTCGCAGCGCGGGCAGCCGACCGGTCGCTGGCCGAGGTGCAGGCCGGCGCCGCCGATGAGCGGGTACGGCAAATGCTCGGCCAGTTGCACCTTTCGGCGGCGCTGACCTCGGCTGTCACCGGTCGGGTAGACACCGCTCGTGATCATCTGGCGGAGGCGGCAAGGGATGCGGCGGACCTCGGGGATCCAGCCGATGGCGCGGGCTTCAACGGCTGCGGTTTCGGGCCGACGAACGTCGGCCTCTGGGAGATGTCGATCGCCGCCGAGATGGGCGAGCACGGCCGGGTCATCGAGCTGTCCCGTACGGTGCGACCGCACGTTCTCGTCGCCGCGATCCGTCACCAGTCCTACTGGTTGGACCTCGGCCGGGCGTTGTCCGCCAGTGGGCGGCGCGACGGCGAGGCGTTGGCTGCGTTCGTCCAGGCCGAGCGGGCTGCGCCGGCGCCGTTCGCATTGAACCCACTCGCCCGCGAGGCAGTCGTCGCGATCACGCACCGTACCCGGCGTCGCGCGGTTCCCGATGAGCTTCGCATGCTGGCCGGCCGACTCGGCATCAGACTGTAGCCATAACCACCAGTTATAGATCAACTACCGACCGCTTCTACCGTCCTGTGTGGTGCATGCAACCGCATGTCCAGCCGACCAGGCGGCAGGGGTATCGCAGTCCTCGTCTTCCGCCGCCGCTCATCACAGCGGAGTGCCCGTGATCGCCAGACTGCTACCGATCGTCTTCGCCGGCCTGATGCCCGGCTTCCTCCTCGGCCTGTTCGCGTTCCGCGTCAAGTCCCGGTGGTGCCCGCGCTGCGGCGCGACCACCGAGGAGATCCACCGGAGCATGCACCGATGACCGCGCCCGGCCGCCACCGCATCGCCGAACTACCCATCGGCCGGCGGATCGCCCAGCTCCGCGCCCGACGCGGCCTCACCCAACAGGTCTTCGCCGACCGCATCGGCAAATCCCACTCCTGGGTGGACAAGGTCGAACGTGGCATCCGCGCCCTCGACCGCATCTCCGTCGTGCACACCGTCGCCGCCGTCCTCGGCGTCACCCCCGACGTCATCCTCGGCCCCACTACGGCCAGCCGACCCGAACCCACCACCGACACCACCACGGCAGCCGTCGAACACCTGCGCGCCGCCCTCGCCCGCTACGACACCCCCAACCCCGACCGACCATCACCCACCGCTGAGGACCTGCACCGCCGCATCCAGTACGCCTGGACCGCATACCAGCACGCCCACTACCCGCAACTACTCCGTACGCTGCCCGACCTGCTCACCCACACCCGCCACACCACCACCGCCCACGCACGATCCGACGCCGGGTACCTGCTCACCCGGGTCTACCGACTCACCGCCCACCTGCTGACCAAACTCGACGAACCCCACCTCGCCTGGCTCGCCGCCGACCGCGCCATCGCCACCGCCAACAACCATCCCCGGCACACCGCCGCAGCCGCCATCCCGCTCGCCCAGGCACTCCGCGCCCTGCACCGCAGCACCCTCGCCATGCAGGCCGCGCTCACCGCCGTACCGCTGATCGACCCGGCCACGACCGACCACCCGGCACCCGACGACCACGCCCTCGCCGGCACCCTGCTCATCGAAGCCGCCCTCGCCGCCGCCACCGGCAACGACCCCACCACCGCACACCAGCTCACCGACCACGCCGACACACTCGCCGCCAGCATCAGCCACCACCAGCGGCACCCCGACAACAGCGACACCACCACCGCATTCGGGCCGACCGCCGTCGCACTCGCCCGCGCCCACCTCGCCGCCGCCCTCGGCAACCCGCACCAGGCCATCACCCACCACCAGCACGCCACCGCCGGTCACGGCTGGCGGGAGCTACCCACCGAACACCGCGCCGCCCACCTCATCGACATCACCCGCGCCCACCTCGACACCGGCAACCCCACCGCCGCCGCCCGCGCCATCATCACCGCCGACCAGATCGCCCCCGCCGAAACCCGCACCCGACCCACCGCCCACGCCCTCGTCGCCACACTCCTACGGGCCGGCCCCACCCCCGACCTGACCCGCCTCGCCACCACCATCGGCCTCACCCCGCCAGCCTGATCGCTCGGCGGGTAGTCTCTGGCGGACAGATGACGACACCTGATGGGCCGCCGAATGCCTAGCGACGTCAGGCCCGAGTTGGTCATCAGTTCGCTGCGGCGTCGAGCGCCGCAGCCGTGTCCGGCGCGACCCTTGGCGTGACAGCACTTCCCACCAACTCGTGGAGCAGGACCACGGGTCAACGGAAGCTGTCATCACTGGGGAACGGGTCCGTTCCCCAGTGCTCCCCGGTGGGGGCCGGGACAGCAACAGGCCCGTTACCGGATGACCGGTAACGGGCCTTGTGACGTGCTCGTACAGCTGGTGGGCGATACTGGGTTTGAACCAGTGACCTCTTCCGTGTCAAGGAAGCGCGCTCCCACTGCGCCAATCGCCCTCGTTGTGACGAGGTGGAGACGGGATTTGAACCCGTGTACACGGCTTTGCAGGCCGTTGCCTCGCCTCTCGGCCACTCCACCGAGGTTGCCCCCGACGTGCTGTGGTGGCATCTCCGAGCGGACGACGGGACTCGAACCCGCGACCCTCACCTTGGCAAGGTGATGCGCTACCAACTGCGCTACGTCCGCTTGTCTCAGCTGGCCTTCCCGCCCTCGGGCGTTCCTGCCAACGGATGGAAACTTTAGCCCAGCCGTCGCGAGAGTGCCAACTCGGGGGGTGGCCGGGCGCGCCCGAGGCACGATACCCGACAAAATTCACATATCTCGCCACCAGCCTCCAGGCACCGTGAAATCGATTCGCCTTACCCGATCCCGACCACTTCCTGAGTCAGGAAATTGACTGGTAACTCATCGTATCGATGATAGTGCGTTACCGTGTTCGCCGTGACAAGACGTTCGGCCGAAGTACGCCTTGACTCGCTGCTGCGTACCGCCTGTGAGGTGATCGTGGAGCGCGGCCTGGCCAACACCCGCACCGCGGACGTGGCGGAAGCCGCCGGGGTGAGTCAGGCGCTGGTCTTCTACCACTTCTCCACCAAGGACCGGCTGCTCGCCGAGGCGTTCGCGTACGCCGCCGAGCAGGACCTGGCCCGGCTCGACACGGTCGTCCGGTCGACCGCCGAGCCGCTGGAGAAACTGAAGAAGATCATTCGGCTGTACGCCCCGACCGGCAAGTCCAAGGCGTGGACGCTGTGGATCGACGGTTGGTCGGAGTCGCTGCGTACCCCCGCTTTGAACCGGGTGTGCCGCAACCTCGACCTGCGCTGGAAGGAGGCACTGATCAAGGTGATCGCCACCGGGTGCGCCGACGGCACCTTCCAGTGCCCGGACCCGAAGGGAGCAGCCTGGCGGATCAACGCACTGATCGACGGGCTGGCGGTGCAGGCCGCGATGCACGACCGGGTGGTCTCCCGCCGACAGCTCACCGAGTGGATCCGGCTGGCCGTCGCGCGGGAGATCGGTCGCAAGCCGGAAGAGCTCGCCTGACCGTCGGCCGCGTCGAAGCGGTTCACGCCGCTGCCCGAACGCCTACCCCAGCAACTCGACGACCTGCTGGCGGCCGAGTTCGCCGTCGACGACCAGCACCTCGTGCCGGCGGCCGATCCGTCCGCCGGCCGGCACGGTCAGTGGCTGGGCGAACGCCAGCGCCACACACACGCCGGGGTAGCCGCCTGTCCGGACGAACCAGTGGTCACCGTCGCCGAGGCCGGTGAAGACCAACGTGTACGGATCGCCGCCGGCGCTCCGGCCGGTCAACGCCACCCACGGTTCGGTGCTGCCGTTGACCGTCTGCTCACCCTCGGCAGCAGCGGTGAACGCGTGCGGTACGCCGGGGGCCAGCCGCCAGAAGAAGCCGCCGTAGCCGGCCCCGCCGGGTCGGCCGTTGGTCGCCGGGCTGCCCAGGGCGATGTCCCGGTCCGTCGGCGCGGTCAGCGTGTAACCGATGCCGAACCGCCAGGCCGAGCCGTGTCCGTCGACCGTCGCGGCGGTCACCGTCCGCTCCTCGGTCAGCAGCGTCGCGCCGGCCGGGTCGCACCAGCGCAGCCGCTGGCTGAACCGGTCCGGTGCGCGGTCGAGCCAGCTGTCGTGCACGATCCGTCCGTGGTCGTCCAACCAGGTGTAGCCGGCGTCGCGGACGTAGGTCCGGCCGCCCCACAGGTTGGTCCCGGAGACGTCCTGCATGGTCACTGAGACGCCCAGGTGCCAGCGGTGGTCCTCGGGCAGGGTGTCGGTGACCGGCACCCCGGCGAGGGTCCGCACCGGGTGCAGGTATGGACGTGGCGAGTAGCGGGGATCGACCTCGGGCCGTACGACGTAGTCGGCGACCGGACGTCCGGCCACCTCCAGCACCACGGTGTCGCTCATGCACGTACCGCCTCTCGGTGTCCGTCTGCTAAACGGGGTGCCGCGCCGCGACCGGGAACGCCGGCCAGGGGCGGAGGCGACGGTGCAGCCGCCCCGGAAAGCGCTTACCCGCCCAAGGCAGGCTACCTCGTCCGGCGGTACGGCTGTGCATCTGGTCGGCGCCGGGGCCCGCGACGAACGAACTGCTCCGCCAGCTCACCGCAGACGTCTGCGGGCTGCCGGTGGTCGCCGGTTACGGACGTATCTGCCCACGGCGGGCGGCGTCAAAGCCCGGGTCGGCGGCGGCCGCCCGGGTCGGGCTGCCGGCCTGAGCCGAAGCGACCGGGCCGGCCGGACCGGCTCGAAGGGCTCCAGCCGCTGAACGGTGCCGCACCGGCACCGCCGAACGGTGGTGCCCCGGCACCGGCGACGGCCGGCACCGCGTCGTCGGGGTCGGCGAGGCCGCGCATCAGCCGGGCCCGGACCCGCAGTAGCAGACCGAAGCCGACGAAGACCATCGCGCCGCCGGCGACGAACCAGGCGACCGGGATACCGGAGGCGTCGCCGGCCGGGATCGCGTCCACCGGCTGCGGGCCACCACCACCGGCCCCGGCCGGCGCGTCGCCGCCCGGCACCGCAGCCCCGGGCTGGCTGTCCACCGGCTCCTCGGCCGGCTCGGACGGCTCGGGATCCGAGCCACCCGGCTCGCCGACCACCGGCAGCGTCGCTGCGGTGTCGGCCAGCAGTTGCGTGTTCTCGTCGTACGCCTCGACGGTGAAGGTCACCTTGCCCTCGGCGTCGTCGGCGAAGCTGAACTGGTACTGCGCGGTGACCGTACGGTCGGCGCAGAGGATGCCGGGATCGAGCTGCACATCGGTCAGCCGCGCGTCGTCACCATCGGTCTGCACGTCGACCGCGAACGCCGCGCCCTGCTCGACCCGGGCCGCCCGGATCTCGTCGAGACCGACACCGTCCGAGCGCAGCACCAACGACCAACGGACCTTTTCGCACTCGCCGCCGAGGTTCCGGCTGACCACCACGGTCATCTCGACCGGCCCGGCACCGGCGACCGCCTCGTCCGGCAACTCGGTGACCTGCGCCCGGTAGCCGCCCTGGGCGAACGCCGGTGTCGCCGCGGTCAGCACCAGTCCGGCCGCTGCGGCCAGCCCGACCCCGACCCGGGCCGCGATTCGCCCCACCCAGCTCACCACCTTCTCCGGGTTGCCACCCGGCATCCGTCGCCGTGTCCACTGGCCACGGTACGGCCGTACCCGTGGACCGGACAGGGTCCGTTCTTCTCACCCAGTGCGAACTGAAACGGGTTAATTCACCACCTGTGGTGAACCGGTAACCGCTGGCCGCGACCGGCACTCGCCGGGCCGGCCGGGCACAATCCGAATGGTGACCACTGATCTGTCGAGCGCCGAACCGTCGAGCGCCGAGCTGTCGACCTTCGTCCGCGCCCATGCCCGGCTCGCCCCGGTGGCCCACGTGCCGGAGCTGCGGCTCTACCAGGCGGCCGAGCCGATCGGCCTGTGGGAGCTGACCGAGGGTGAGTTCCGCAGCGAACAACCGCCGCCGTTCTGGGCGTTCCCCTGGGCCGGCGGTCAGGCGTTGGCCCGGTTCCTGCTGGACCACCCGCAGACCGTCGCCGGCCTGCGGGTGCTGGATCTGGCCTGCGGCTCCGGGTTGGTCGCGATCGCGGCGGCCAGGGCAGCGGCTGCGACGGTACGCGCGGTCGACGTGGATCCGGTGGCCGGCGCCGCCGCCGGGCTCAACGCCGCCGCGAACCGGGTACGGCTGGACGTCACCGTCGCCGACCTGCTCGACGGCGACCACGGCGACGCGCAGGTGGTGCTGGCCGGTGACGTGTTCTACAGCGAGGCGATGGCCGCGCGGATGCTGCGCTTCCTGCTGGGCGCCGCCGCCGACGGGGCCCGGGTGCTGGTCGGTGACCCGGACCGGGCGTACCTGCCCCGGGAGCGGTTCACCGAGCTGGCCGACTACCAGGTGCCGGTGCCGCCGGCGTTGGAGAGCGTGCGGGTCCGGCGTACCCGGGTCTGGCAGCTGCGCCCGCCCGTGCGCCGGCCGGCGCGGGCGCTAGCGTGACCGGGTGCTGTTCCGCAACTGGGAGAGGGTCGACGACCGGTGGCCGCCGGTGGTCCGGGTCGCCGACCACACCGGTGCCCCGCATCTGTTGGTGACCCGGCACGCCCTGGTCCGTCAGGTGCTCGCCGATCCGGTGACCTTCCGGCCGGACAACGCCCTGGACGCGGTCACGCCGGTGCCGGTCGCCGCGTTGCGGGTGCTGGCCTCGTACGGGTTCCGGCTGCCGCCGACGCTGGCGAACAACGGCACCGCGAGTCACCCGGCGATCCGGGCGGTGGTCGCCGAGGCGCTGCACCCGACCCGGGTCGCCGCCCAGCGGGACTGGCTGGCCGGGCTGGTCCGCGAGCGGGTGGCCGGGCTGGCGGCGACGCTGGCCCGGGGCGGCCGGGTCGACCTGTACGCCGGGCTGGCCGCCGACCTGCCGCTGCTGGTGCTGTCCCGGCTGGTGCAGTTGCCCCCGGCCGCGACCGACACGGTGAAGCGGTTCGCCCGCGCCGCGCTGGAGCTGTTCTGGGCTCCGGTGGACGCCGACCGGCAGCACGAGCTGGCCCACACGGTGGGCCGGTTCCACACCGTGCTGCGCGACTTCGCGGCGACCGGCGGCGGGCTGGCGAAGTCGCTGCGCGACGCCGGGCAGTCCGCCGACTCGGTGGTCGGGGCGCTGTTCTTCCTGCTGGTCGCCGGACAGGAGACCACTTCGCAGTTCCTGACGCTGCTGTTGCACCGGCTGACCGGTGAGCCGGCGGTGCTCGCCGGGCTCGCCGACGGCTCGGTCGACGTCGACGACGTGGTCGAGGAGGGGCTGCGCCTGGTGCCGCCGATCGTCACCTGGCGGCGGCGGGCGGCGCTCGACACGACGGTGGCGGACGAGCCGGTGCCCGCCGGGTCGAGCATCGTGCTCTGGCTGGCCGCGGCCGGCCGGGATCCGGCCGTGGTGGCGCGGACCGACCGGTTCGTCCCCGGTCAGCCGGGTTCCCGCCGGCATCTGGCCTTCGGTGCCGGGGCGCACCGCTGTGTGGGGGCGCAGCTGGCCAGGATGGAGACGGCGGTGGTGGTCGGCCAGGCGGTGCCGCTGCTCACCGGTGCCGAGGTGGTCCGGGCGCCGTGGTCACCGGACAACCTGTCGTTTCGGATGCCGGACGCGCTGGTGATCCGGCGGCCGCCGCCGGACACCGCCCCGGCCGGCTGACGCTGACCTGCCCCGGCCCGCTGACGGCTGACCATCCGGCCCTGGCCCGGGGTGGTCAGCTGGTCTCGTCGGCCCACGCCCGCCAGTCGTCCAGTACGCCGTACAGCGCCGGGGTCAGCCAGCCGGGCGCGGATCGGCGGAACACCCCCGGTTCGAGGGTGCCGGCGCCGTCGGGCACCGCGCCGACCATGGTCGGCACCAGTTCGCTCAGGTTCGCCCAGTGCACCAGTTCGGGCTCGGCCGGCCAGGCGCCCAGCACCACGCCGGCGGGGACCGCCCGGCGGTCCAGCGCCTCCAAGGTCAACGCGGTGTGGTTGAGGGTGCCGAGCCCGGCCCGGGACACCACCACCGCCGGCGCGCCCAGCGACACCGCCAGGTCGGCGATGGTCCACGGCTCGCCGGAGGGGCGCAGCCCCATCGGCACCAGCAGCCCGCCGGCCCCTTCGACGAGCACCAGGTCGTGCTTGTCGGCCTCCTCGCGTACCGCGTCGACGGCCGCGTACAGCTCCAGCGGCTCGGCCGCGGCGACCCGGGCGGCGGCCAGCGGGGCCAGCGGTTCGGGATAGCTGGCGATGGTGCGTACGGTGGCCGGGTCGGCCAGCCGGGTCACCACGTCGGCGTCCGACGGCTCGCCGGTCGCCGTGCCGGTCTGACCTGGTTTGACCATCGCCACCCGCAGGCCGGCAGCCTGGGCGGCGGCGGCGATCGCCGCGGTCACCACGGTCTTGCCGACACCGGTGTCGGTGCCGGTGACGACCACCGCGCCGCGCCAGCCGGTCACGGCGCGCACTCCACGATCACGTCGAGCGCCCGGTCGAAGTCGGCCCGGGGGATCCCGGCGTTGACGGTGATCCGCAGCCGGGCCCGCTGGTCGGGGGTGGACGGTGGCCGGAAGCAGCCGACCGCGACCCCCCGGTCGCGGCAGTCCCGGGCCCAGGCGAGCGCGGTCTCCGGCCCGGGCGCGCCGATCGACACCACCCCGCCGGCCGGTGGCCCGCCGACGTCGAGACCGGCACCGGCGAACCGGTCCACGGCGGCGGCGACCCGGGCGGTCAGCTCGGCCCGTAGCCGCGCCCCGTCGCGGGCCAGCGTCAGTGCGGCGTGCGCCCCGGCGGCGACCGCCGGGGCGAGCGCGGTGTCGAAGATGAAGGTACGCCCGGTGTCGATCACGTGCCGGATCAGCGGCTGCGGCCCGGCCAGCACTCCCCCGGCCCCGCCGAGCGCCTTGGACAGGGTGGCGGTGACCACCACGTCGGGTTGGCCGGCGAGCCCGGCGGCGGCGCCGCCGCCGGCACCGGCCGGCCCGATGACACCGAGCGCGTGCGCGTCGTCGACCAGCAGCAGCGCACCGTGCCGGCGGACGACCGCGTGCATCGCGGCCAGCGGCGCCAGGTCGCCGTCGACGGAGAAGACCGACTCGGTGACGACCACCGCCGGCCGCCCGGCGTGGGCGGTCAGCACCGCGTCCACCGCGGCCGGGTCGGCGTGCGCGACGACCTCGGTCTGCGCGCCGGCGAGCCGGCCGCCGTCGATCAGCGAGGCGTGGTTGTGCGCGTCGCAGACCAGCAGGGTACGGGGCCGGACCAGTGCCCGGACCGCGCCGAGGTTGGCCAGGTAGCCGGAGGAGAAGACCAGCGCCCGGTCGGTGCCGAGCCAGTCGGCCAGGTCGGTCTCCAGGGCGGCGTGCGCGTCGGTGGAGCCACGGACCAGCCGTGAGCCGGTGGCGCCGAGGCCGTACCGCTGCAGGGCGTCCGCCGCCGCCGCGACCACCTCGGCGTGGGCGGCCAGCCCGAGGTAGTCGTTGCCGGCCAGGTCGGTCAGCGGGTCGTCGGCGGTACGGGGGCGCAGCTCGCGGGTCAGCCCGGCTTTGGCCCGCAGCTCGGCCCGCCGCCGTAGGCCGTCCAACCAGTCCGCCACGGGTCCCCCTCGTCGTCTACGCCGCCTTGTAGGGTACGACCATGTCCGACATCCTCGATCTAGCCCGCGCCCAAGTCCTGGAGCGTGGCGTCGGCCTGGACGAGGCCGGGGTCCTCGCCGTGCTACGGCTGCCCGACGAGCAGGTTCCGGCTGCGCTGCAACTCGCCCACGAGGTGCGGATGCGCTGGTGCGGGCCGGAGGTCGAGGTGGAGGGCATCGTCTCGCTCAAGACCGGCGGCTGTCCGGAGGACTGCCACTTCTGCTCCCAGTCCGGCCTGTTCGCTTCACCGGTACGGGCGGTGTGGCTGGACATCCCGTCACTGGTCGAGGCGGCGAAGCAGACGGCGGCGACCGGGGCCACCGAGTTCTGCATCGTGGCGGCGGTGCGGGGGCCGGACGCCCGGCTGATGCGCCAGATGCGCGACGGCGTCGCCGCGATCAGGGCCGAGGTGGACATCCAGGTCGCTGCATCACTCGGGATGCTCACACAGGAGCAGGTCGACGATCTGGTCGACATGGGGGTGCACCGGTACAACCACAACCTGGAGACCTGCCGCTCCTACTTCCCGAACGTGGTGACGACGCACAGTTTCGAGGAGCGGTGGGAGACGCTGCGGATGGTGCGCGACTCCGGCATGGAGGTGTGCTGTGGCGGCATCCTCGGGCTGGGCGAGACGATCGAGCAGCGGGCCGAGTTCGCCGCGCAACTGGCCGCGTTGGACCCGCACGAGGTGCCGCTGAACTTCCTCAACCCGCGGCCCGGCACGCCGCTGGGTGACCGTCCGGTGGTCGAGGCCCGGGACGCGTTGCGCGCCATCGCCGGCTTCCGACTGGCGATGCCACGAACCATCCTGCGGTACGCCGGCGGCCGGGAGATCACTCTCGGTGACCTGGGCACCCGGGACGGGCTACTCGGCGGCATCAACGCGGTGATTGTCGGCAACTATCTGACCACTCTGGGGCGCCCGGCGACGGAGGACCTGGCACTGTTGGACGACCTGAAGATGCCGGTCAAGGCGCTGTCGGCGACGATCTGAGCGGCCGGGCGTGCAGGCGATCTGGTGCGACCGGTGCGGTGCCGGGACCAGCACCGGCAACCACGACGGCTGCGCCGCGGCGCGGGCCTGGGAGCCGCCCCGCTTCTGTACCAGGTGCCGACGGCGGATGAAGGTGCAGGTGCTGCCGGCCGGTTGGTCGGCGCGGTGCGTCGAGCACGGCGAGGTCCGGCCGACCTGACCGGCCCGGCGGTGCTGGTCGGCGGCAACCGGGCCGGTCATCGACACCGACGCGGCGGCTCGTCGCCGACCGCACGGGACGCTGGCGTCGCCACGGCGCAGAGCCGGGCCGCGACCCGGTCCGGGTCGAGGTCCCACACCTGGGCCGAGGTGTCGGTCGAGCCGCTGAGCAGCAGGCCGTCGCGGGTGAACGCGATCGCGTTGACGTTGTCGACGTGCCCGACGAGCACCGCTGTCAGCTCCCCGCTGTCGACCTGCCACACCCGGACCAGGTCGTCGCTGACGGCGGTGGTGACCAGCCGCTCGCCGTCCGGGCTGAAGGCCACCGCGGACAGCCTGGTGGTCGGAGTGTCCACTGTGCCGACCAGGTCCAGTCCGGCGACGGTGCGCAGCTCTACCTGACCATTGCTGCGGGCCACCGCGACCAGGTGTCCGTCCGGACGGACCGCGAGGTCGGTCAGCTGAAGGTCCGCGATTACTGCCCGGTCCCTGCCGGACAGGTCGGCGGTGTGCCAGGATCTCAGCTCGGTCCGCACCACCGTCTCGTCGCCGCTCACCACACCGTGGTTGGCGGTCGCCAACAGGGTGGTCCCGTCGGCGCTGAAGCCCAGTGCACTCACCGCGCCACCGGTCGGTAGGAATGTCGGTTCGGCGTCCCGGTCGAGCCGCCAGACCAGCACCCCGCCGTCCTCGCCGGCCGGGTCGAGCACGGCGACGGCGAGCAGCCCTCCGTCCGGCGAGTACGCCGGATGTCTGGTCGTCCAGCCGTCCCGCCCGGCGGCGGTGTCGTGCCCGACCAGTTCACCGGCGACGGTGTAGCGCAGTACGCCGCTGCCGGTGGTGCTGACCGCGAACGTGCCGTCACCGGCGACCGCGACCCCGGTGACGGTGTCCGACGCGCGGACGGTGGCCCGCACGGCGCGGGTGCCCAGGTCCCAGATCCGCACCACGTCGTCGCCAGCGGCGGTGACGACCCGGTCCGCCGCCGGGTCGACCGCGACGAACTGGACCGACTGCGGATGCCGCAGCAGCACCCCGGTGCGCCGGAACAGCACGGTCGGGGCGTCCGGTCCGGTGACGGCCACGGTCCGGCCGTCGGCGGCCACCGCCACGTCGGCGACGACCCGGCCGACGTAGCCGGTGTGGGCCGAGGAGACCACCCCGGTGGTCAACGCCCAGCTGTCGATCCGACCGGTACGCCACCCGCCGGTGGTCAGCAGCGAACCGTCCGGGGTGACGGCGAGCGGCACCGCAGCGCGAAACGGCCCGGCCGGCAGGGCGGTGCGCTCGCCGGACGACACCGACCAGCTGTTCAAAGCCCCGTCGGGTCCGCTGGTCACCAGCGCGTCGTCCGGGCCGAAGGCCACCTGTTGGGCGGCGGGCAGGCTGCGGATCAGGGTCTGGTCGGTCAACTGCCAGACCTGGACGTCACCGTCGGTGGGGTTGGCGACGGCCAACAGCGTACCGTCGGCGTTGACGGTCAGGTCGTAGCCGAGCATCCCGGTCGGCAGCGACCACTGCAGGTCGCCAGTGGTCGCCGACCAGCCGCCGACCTGCAACTCGGGCGACAGGTCGGTGCCGAGTCGACCGGCAACGACCGTGGCGCCGGTGGGCAGCCAGCCGAGCGCGCCGACCGCCGGCAGGGTGTGCCGCAGCTGACCGGTCGACACGTCCCAGATCCGGACACCGTCCCGGCTGAACGAGCCGGAGGCGAGGAACCGGCCGTCCGGTGAGAAGGCCAGTGCCACCACACCGACGTCGGTGGCGTGCCGCAGCTCGACGTCGCGCTGGCGCAGGGTGGCGACGTCCCAGAGCCGGACCAGACCGTCCTGGTGTCCCACCGCCACCGCCGTGCCGTCCGGGCTGACGGCGGCGGACAGCCCGCCGGGCGCGGTGCCCAGCGGCCCGATCGTCCCCGATGCCTGCGCCGACAGCAGCGCACCGTACGCCTCGACAGTGGGTGCCTGGTCCCAGGCGTCGAGCGCCCTGCCGACGGCGAGCAAGTCGTTGTCGGCGGCCGCGGCGATCTGCGACTCGGCGGCCAGTTGTCGGGAGATCGCCTGCCGGCGTTGGTCCTCGGCTGCGACCTGCCGGTTCACCGCGACCAGCCCGCCGGCGACGGCGAGCAGCAACGCCGCCGCGAGTGACACGGTCAGCCGGCGCAGCCGCCGTATCCCGCGCAGCCGGGCCAGTTCGGCGGCCTCGGCGGCGGCCACGCTCGCGGCCAGGAAGTCGACCTCCGGCGCGGACAAGTCGTTGCGGTCGACCTGGTCACGCACCAGCGCCAGCCGGGTGCCGCGCAACAGCAGGTCGGGGTCGCGGCCGGCGGTCTGCCAGTCCTCGGCGGCGACGGTCAGCCGCTGCCGCCGGATCAGTTCGTCCCGGGCCTCGGCGAGCCAGCTGTCCAGGCGCGGCCAGTTGGTCAGCAGCGCCTCGTGGCTGATTTCGACGGTGTCGGCGGCGACGGTGACCAGCCTGGCCCGTACCAGCCGGGCCAGCAGGTCGGCGTCGAACAGCCGGCTGGCGCCCCGACGGCGGGCCACCGCCCCGGTGTCGGTGACGGTGACCAGGCGCAGCATCGCGGTCCGCAGCGCGGCGCGGCCGGCGGGATCCAGGTCGAGGTGGATCCGCTCGGCCGACTCGGCGACGGCGCGGCGGATCCCGCCGGTGGCCCGGTAGCCGGCCACGGTCAGCCGCCGCCCGTCGCGCCGCTGCCAAGTCGCCCGCAGGGCGTGACCGAGCAGCGGCAGCGCCCCTGGGTCGTAGCCGGCCGGTGCCGTCGCGTTCAGGTCGGTGAGCAACAGCTCGACCAGCCCGGGTTCGATCTCCAGGCCGGCCCGCGACGCCGGCTCGGTCACCGCGCGACGCAGTTGATCGGCGTCCATCCGACCGAGGACCAGATGCCCGGCGGCCAATGCATGCGCCAGCGGCGGCAGCTCGGCGCAGTCGGCATAGAAGTCGGCGCGGACCGCGATCACAACGACGGCCGGCGCGGCGGCGCCCAGCGCGGTCACGAAGGCCAGCCGGTGGGCCGGGTCGGCGCACTCGGTGAACAGCTCCTCGAACTGGTCCACCACGATCACCAGCCGACCGTCGGCGGGCGCGGCCCGGGCGGCGAGCGCACCGAACAGCTCCGGGGCCGCGTGCACGCGCGACGCCGGCAGGTCCGCGGCGTCCGCTCCGGCGGCGACGAGCGTACGGTCGACGAGCTCGTCCAGCGGCCGGGCGCCTGGGGTCATCAGCAGCCACGGCCACCGGTCCGCCGGGCCGAGCGCACCGGCGGCGATCGCTGGCAGCACCCCGGCGCGCAGTACCGACGACTTGCCGACCCCGGACACGCCGGTGACGATCAGCGGTGGACCGCCCACCGCCTGCTCGGCGAGGCGGCTGAGCACCTGCGAGGTCTGCTCCTGCCGGCCGTGGAACCAGGGCGCGTCCTCCGGTTCGAAGGCGGCCAGGCCGGGAAACGGGCACACCGGGTCGTCGGTCGCGGCCGAGCCGGGCTCTGGCCGATCCGGGTCGGTCTGCGGTTCGGCGGGTGCCTGCACCCGGCTGCTCAGCTGGGTGACGGTGAGCAGTTGCCGGCGTACCCGGTCCATCTCGACGCGCTGCTCATGGCTGCGTTTCGCCAGTTCGCGGCGGACCTCGCCGAGCACGCGGTGGACGTCGGTCAGCATCCACCGCAGCGCGCCGACGTCGTGGCCGAGGGCATGGAAGGTGGCGGCGAGGTCGTCGCGCAGCTGCGCGTCGGTCTCGGCCGCGGCGGCCAGCGCCACCTCGACCGCGTCGATGCCCCGCAGCAGCTCACCGAGTTCGGCGCGGATCGCCCGGGACTGTTCCCCTTCGTCGGCGAGCCGGGCCAGCAGTTCCTCGGCCAGCGCCTCGCGCCACTGCGCCTCGGTGGCCCGCCGGCCGCGCATCCGGTCGGCGGTGTCGACCAACACATCGGACAGGTAGCCACCGCCGATCTGGCCGAGTTGTTCGACAGCTGCGGCGAGCAGCCCGCCGGAGCCGATTCCGGCGGCGATCGGCGCCAGCGCCGAGGCGGTGAGGAAGGCGAGGATGCCGTACGGGGTGGCGTCGCTCAGTCGTGCCCCGGAACGCCGTGCGGCGGCGCGGACCCAGTCACGTACGCCGCGGCGGGCCCGTGTGGTGGCGTCGCCGGCCCGTCCGGCATCGCCCGAGCCGGCGGCCCCATCGGAGCCGGCGGCATCGTCCGCAGCGGCACCGTCCTGATCGACCATGCCCGTCCTCCTCACCATGCGTCGTTACACAGTGAACAGCAGGCGCACCCGCAGGCGGCGAAGACGCGCCGCAGCGCGGCAGCCGCCGGCCATCGCCCGCCGCGCCATGCACCCGGGCGGCACCATAACGTCAACTAGATATCCATGATGACGGGTATCTAGACGGCTACTCCTAGCAAGAGAGTAGGGGGTGAAGCTCGGCCCAACCGGCGTCGGCGCGGGTGGGGCGGGCCAGACCTGTCGAAGGGGACGTCCTGTGACCATTTCCGCAACCCGGAAAACTCTCACCGCCGGGCTGACCGCGCTGCTGGCGCTGGTCAGTTGGCCGGCAGCGGCCCAGGCCGCCGGACCGCTCGGCGAGATCCGCCGGGCCGGTGGCACCACCGCCATCCCGGACAGCTACATCGTGGTGCTGGACGACGAGGCTGCCACCGCGCCGACGACCCGGCGGCTCGCCGACCGGTACGGCGCCACCGTGCAGCATGTGTTCGACACCGCTATCGAGGGCTTCACCGCCCGGATGAGCGCCACCGCCGCCCGCAGGCTGGCTGCCCACCCGGCCGTCGCCTACGTCGAACAGGACCACACCGTCACGCCGTTGACCGCCGGTGTACAGCTGAACCCGCCGTCCTGGGGACTGGACCGGATCGACCAGCGCAACCTGCCGCTGGACAACCGCTACGCCTACCCCACCACCGCGCCCAACGTCCACGCCTACGTCATCGACACCGGAATCCACCGCACGCACAGCGACTTCTCCGGCCGGGTCAGCACCGGCTTCGACGTGATCGACGGTGGCCCGGCCGACGACTGCAACGGCCACGGCACCCACGTCGCGGGAACGATCGGCGGCAGAGTGTACGGCGCCGCGAAGGCGGTCCAACTGGTGCCGGTACGGGTACTCAGCTGCAGCGGCTCGGGGTCGATCTCCGGGGTGATCGCCGGAATCGACTGGGTGACCGCCAACGCGATCAAGCCCGCCGTCGCCAACATGTCGATCGGCGGCGGTGCCAGCACCACGCTGGACGCTGCGGTCGTCACCTCGATCCGGTCCGGCGTCACCTACGCGGTGGCCGCCGGCGGCTCCAACACCAGTGCCTGCAACACCTCACCGGCCCGGGTGCCGGAGGCACTGACCGTCGCCGGCACGACGATCACCGACGCCAGGATGAGTTCGGCGAGCTACGGCCCCTGCCTGGACCTGTTCGCGCCCGGGATGAGCATCACCTCGACCTGGCACACCGACAACTCCGCGGTCCGGACACTCAGCGGCAGCTCGATGGCGACCGCCCACGTCACCGGCTGCGCGGCACTGGTCGCCGCCAGAAACCCGTCGTGGAGTGCGGCGCAGGTCGGTAACTACCTGATCCGCAACGCCACCACCGGCGTCGTCACCGGCCCCGGGGCGGGCAGCCCGAACCGTCTCGTCTACTGCGCCGGCTGACCGCCGGCCCGAGCGCCGAGGAGTTCGACGATGGCAACGACCGTCAACGCGCACCCGCCCACCCGTACCGGCAACGCCACCGGCCGCCGCGGCACCGCCCGCCGGATGATGGCCACCGGTCTGACGCTGATCCTGACCACCGCAGCGCTGGTCGCCGGCACCGCAGCACCGGCGCAGGCGGCCACCACCCCGGGCATCGACGTCTCACACTGGCAGGGCTCGATCAGCTGGACCAGCGTGCGCAACAGCGGCGTCGAGTTCGCCTACATCAAGGCCACCGAGGGCACCAGCTACAAGGATCCCCGGTTCAACACCAACTACGTCGCCGCGTACAACGCCGGTGTGCTCCGGGGGGCGTACCATTTCGCGCTGCCGGACCGGTCCTCCGGCTCGGTCCAGGCCAACTACCTGGCCAGCAACGGCGGCGCCTGGTCGGCGGACAGCCGGACCCTGCCGGCCGCGCTGGACATCGAGCACAACCCGTACGGCGCGATGTGTTACGGGCTGAGCCAGTCGGCGATGCGTAGCTGGATCAGCAGCTTCCTCGACACCTACCGGTCCCGCACCGGGCGGTACGCCGTCATCTACACCACCACCAGCTGGTGGAGCAGCTGCACCGGCAACTGGACCGGGCCGTGGAGCAACCACCCGTTGTGGCTGGCCCGGTGGGCGAGCAGCCCTGGCACCCTGCCGGCCGGGGCACCGTACTGGTCGTTCTGGCAGTACACGGCCAGTGGCAGCGTCCCCGGCGTCTCCGGCGCGGTCGACCGTAACCACTGGAACGGCACCCGCGCCCGGCTGGTGGCGCTGGCCAACAACGGCTGATCTGGCTCGTCGCCCCGGCTGGACCATCCCGACCGGCCGGGGTCGGCGGCACGCACTGCTGGTAGCGCCGCCGTCATCAGCAGCACGCCGAACATGATCGCGACCGTGACCATCCTGATGGACCGACTCTGCGGGTTGTAGAGATCGGTGACCAGGGTGGTCACCACCCGTACCCACCAGATGGCGAGCAGCAGGATCGCCGCCTCGACAACGCCCAGCACACTCAGCCGCCGGGCGAGGGTCTCCGACAGCAGGGCGAGTGCGACCACGAAGGCCAGGTCGACGACAGCTCAAGGTGGCGCGCCGTGGTGCCAGCTCGCCACGGAGTAGGCCGCGCGGGTCGGCGGCCGCCGTCACGACCTCACCGCAGGTCAATCAGCCAAAATCAACCGGCCGTGCAGGCCAGGCCGTTCACCGTGAACGAGGTCGGCCGGGGGTTGCTGCCGGAGTGGGTGCCGTTGAAGCCGATGCTGGTGCTCGTGCCGGGCGCCAGGCTGCCGTTCCAGGCCGCGTTGCCGGCGCTGACCTGGTTGCCACTCTGCGACCAGGTAGCCGACCAGCCCTGGGTCACCTGCTGGCTGCCCGGGAACGCGAACCGCAGCATCCACCCGTCGATCGTCGACGCACCGGTGTTGGTGATCGTCACCGATCCGGTGAACCCGGTGGACCAGTCGTTGGTGGTGTAGTCGACCCGGCAGCCCAGCACCGGCGGGCCGCCGGTCGGAGTCGGCGACGGTGACCCAGTCGGGGGCGGGGTCGGAGTCGGTGTCGGGGAGACTGACGGCGATGGGGTGGGCGAGACCGACGGCGACGGGGTCGGGGTGGGGGTGGGCGAGACCGACGGCGTGGGGGTGGGCGACGGTGGTGGGCCATCCGGCTCCTGTCCCCAGATGAGGGTGCCCGCCTCGTAGAGCGGGACCGCTCGGTTCGGCCCGGCGGCCGCCTGGTAGGACGGGTCATTCGCCGGATTCCAGGTGCCGCCCTCAGCAACCCCGATCTTCAACTGCACCTCCATCCGGTGCGCCGACTGACCGGCCGGCGCGATCGTGTGGCCGGAGCAGTCGACCTCGACGTACCACAGGTCGCCCGAATGCTGCCGGGCCTCGGTGGGTTTCGGACACCCCTGGCTGTACGGGCTGCTCACCTGCAGCGCACCTGCACCGTCGCGGACGAAGTAGTACCGGAACGTCGCGGCGGTCAACGCCCGGGCGGGGAAGGCCGACTTGTTGTAGATCATCACCTTGACCCCGGTCGACCGGGTCTCGTTCTGCATGACGGTCGTCTCGATGGAGATCTCGTCGATGTCCGGCGTCTCCGGTTGCGGGAAGTCGGGCAGCGGCGTACCGCCGTACTCCTGATGCAGCCGGACCAGCGCGGAGGTGAAGCCGGCGTTGTAGTCGGTGGCGACTTCGTTCATCACGTAGTCGTCGCGGCGGTCGGTGTACGCGTCGTCCGGCGCGGACGGACCGCCGACCAGCGCCCCGTACAGCACGTGCCGGGTCTCCTCGGGCACCTGCATGCTGTCCCACCAGGAGCCGTGCGCGGTGCGGTGGTGTGGGTTACGCGGCGAGTTCGCCCCGAACCCGATGACGTAGCTGGAGTTGCGCGGATTGTCGCCGAGCGCGTAGTCGATCTGCCGCACGGCGAAGTCGTGGTAGCGGGTCCGGCGGGTCGGGTCGGTGATGCTGTCGCTGTAGACGAGCGCGGCGAAGGCGGTGTTCGCGGCGTAGCGCAGCGCCCCCCAGGTGTCGAGGACCGCCATCCCGCCCGGTGAGGTACGCACCTTTTCTCCGTTGACGCCGACGGTCCAGTAGTCCAGCCACCGGTTGGCATCGTCGACGTACTTCTGCTTGCCGGTCAGGTTGGCCAGCAGCACGTACGCGCCGAACTGCTTGTTGTCCCAGGCGAGGGTCCACTTGTAGGCCCGGGTGTCGGTCTGCGGCTCGGTGCCCAGGTCGTCGTACTCGGCTTCGGCCTTGGCCAGGTAGGACGCCTCCCCGGTGGCCCGGTGCAGCCAGATGGCGCCCCACACCAGTTCGTCCTGGTATCCGCTCCACGACCGGTAGAAGCTGGTCGCGTCGGTGATGCACTCGTGGTACGCCCTGCGCACGGTATCGGCGAAGGTATAGAGCTGCCGGGCGTGGCTGACCAGGGTGTCGGCGTACGCCGGATCGGTCGGCCGGAAGACCATCGACGACGCGGCCATCGCGGCCGCCGTCTCCGCCGCCAGATCCGAGCCACCGCAGGTCGCGTCGATGCGGTACGCCGGACGCGCCATCGGCATCACCTCGGCCGGTCCCCACCACTTGTGGTCGTCGTCGCCCTTGCCGACCTGGCCGTAGAGCACGTTGGGCGACGGATGCGCCTTGATGAAGTAGTCGTTGACGAACCGCAGGTTGTTCAGCAGGTGCGGCAGCTGCCCGGAGTTGGCGTAGCCGACCCGGTATTCGACCGCGCCCCAGGCGAGCATGGTGGTGGTGAAGGCCATCGGGAATCCGAACTTGACGTGGTCCCCGGCGTCGTACCAGCCGCCGGTGAGGTCGAGGCCGACGTCCGCCCCGTCGTCGAGTGCCGAGTCCGCCCGCCAGGAGACCCGGTTCCACTGCGGCAGCGGGCCGGACTGCTGCGCCTCGTAGAACAGCAGTGACTTCTGCAGCGCCTCCCCGTAGTTGAACGGTGGCGCCGCTGCGGCACCGGGTCGCGGGACTGCGGCTGTCGCGGCTACGGCGGTGAGCAGGATGGCCATGCCGGTGGTCGCCAGCCTGCGCCGCCAACGGGTCCGGCCGGCCGGCCGATTGTCTGCGCGCACTACACTCGCTCCTGTCCGTGGAGCCGCGCGCGGCAACGCGTCGTGGGAGGACACCGGGGGGCGGATGTGGGCGCATCCGCCCCCCGCCTCATGCCGGTCGCGCTGTCGCGGCGGTCAGCGGCCGGGCCGCCGGTGGGGTGCGGGGCCGGCCGGTAGATGGCGGTTGATGGTTCTCGGCTGACGGTTCACAGGGGTCACGGTGTCCAGCTGACACCGACGCGATGAGAGCGCTCCCATCGACAGGAAACGATTGCCACGCGTACCGATGATTCAACCGCCTGGGCCCGGCTTTGGGAAGCCCGTAACCACGATCAACCGGCACCGGAATAGGGGCGAGGTCTCCTCCTGCCGTCCTACAGGAGGAGACCCCGCCGTGCCACCCGGGACCTCGCGTCCAACGCACCGGACCCGCACCAGGACCGGGACGTCGGGGCAACCGCCTAGGTCGTGGTGGCGGGAGTCGGTGCCGAGATGTCGACCGGCCGATCGACCAACGGCACCGTGACGCTCATCATTTCCCCGTCGCGCTCGACCGGACCCGGCCGGTGCAGCCGGGCCAGGGTACGCAGCATGCCGAGATCGTCGGCGGCGACGTGTGCCACCAACGCCGCCTGCCCGGTCCGACCGGCGTGGCCGGCCAGTCGGCGCAGCAGCGCCGTGCCGACTCCACGCCGGCGCCACCCATCCTCGACCAGCAGTCCGACCTCGCCGAGGGCACCCTCGACGATCAGTTGCCCGGCGCCGACGATCCGGTCCGCCGCCGCGCTGGGGTCGACCGCGACCAGCAGCACCCCCCGGGGCTGTTCCAGCATCCGCCGCAGCCGGGCGGCGACGACCTCGGGCGGTCGGCCGACCAGACCGGGCGTGCCGCTCTCCGGCGAGCACCGGACCACCATCGCGTGCAGCGCGTTGAGATCGTCGGAGACCGCCGGCCGCAGCTGCAGCTCGGCACCGTCCGGCATCATCAGCGTCACCTGATCGCCGGTCCGCCGGTTGACCGCCGCCGCCAGCTCGACCAGGGCCTGAGCTCGGGCGAACTCGGCCGGAGTGAAGCTCGGCTCCCGCCGGACGACGTCGTAGCAGCCGCCCGCCGGATCCGGCAGCCGCATCGTGTCCGTCGACCGGGCAGCCGCCTGCGAAGCTGGCGCCGGCCGCCAGGTCACCGAGCCGGCACCGAGCAGGGTACGCAGCACGTCACCGAGCGCCTCCGGATCGCGGACCAGCCGGTTGGCCAGGGCGAGCGCCCGGGTGGGCTGGTCGGCCAGGCCCCGGGCCTCGGCGCGGGCGGCCCAGGCGTCCCGGCCCCGGCCACGCTCCACGGCGGCGACGAGATCCTTTTCGGTCATCGCGTCGGGCGCGTCGACGAGAAAATCGTCGACCGCCCCGGCCTCGGTGGTGTGCACCTGCACGGCGAGGATGTTGACCGCACGCAAGGCCAGGCTGGCGGTCAGCACGGCCAGGTAGCCCGGCCGGTCGTCGACCGTCGCTCTGATCCGCCACAGCGCCATGGCTGCTCCTCTCCCCAGGTGCTCGGTGCCCGCTTGGTCAGCGCCGCACTGCGCCCGTTTCCTACCTTGCCGCCGCGCTGTTTCCCTCAGGTTGCCCGGCGGTGACTTCTCGCGGTGCCGTCTGCGACCTGCGTCTCACCGCCTGGCGGCGACCGGATCGGCGGTCACCAGATCCAACCGGTCGCCCAGGATCACCGTCGCCGCCCGGACCAGCTGCGCTATCCGGTCCACCTCGGTGACGTGAAACGCGGCTGCCGGCAGACCGTCCCCATCGACCCGGGACACGATCAGCACCAGGCCGGCCCGACCGAACGGCACCGAGGCGTACCGCACCCCGTCCGGACCGTCCATCGGCCGGGCCCGCAACGGAGTGACCTCAGGCAGCCGCAGCGGCACCGGCGCCCGCCAACTCGCGTAGGCGACGGCCGGTTCGCCGCCGGTAGGTGGCTCGTCCATCGGCACGGTCAGGCCGGTGATGAAGTCGTCGTCGGGCAGCTGCCCACCGTCGAACCGCGACTCCGCACCGGGCGTCGGAGCGGGCCCGGCCAGGCCGGCGGACTGCGCCGTAGCGGCACCGGCCGGCGGCCGCGACGCACTACGGATCGCCCAGTCGGCCGGCACCACGGCCGCCGCCGCCCAGTCGGCCGCCAGCAGCCCCGGCACCGCGTCGACCAGCGTGGCCAGGCCGTCGACCGGATTGGCGGCGACCTGGGCGAGCAGTTCGGCGTCCTGGCCTCCGGTCACCGGAGTGCCGATCGCCCGCCACACGCCGTCGACCTGAACGCCGGGAATCGCCGCCAGTCCAGCGAGCAGCCGGTCGACCCGGGCGGCACCCGGCCACACCACGGTGAAGTCGTCCACCGCCCGACCACCCAGCCGCTCCAGCACGGTCACCTGGACGATGTCGGCGCCTGCGACGCCGAGTGTGCGGGCCACCTGGCCGAGTGCGCCGGGCCGGTCCGGCAGGGTCACGCGAACCCTCAGCAACATGTCAGTCCTCCCGTAGCGCAGGCCGGCCCCTCCCCCGGTCGACAACTACCCTGCCCGATGACCATTTCATCCCTGTTGCGATGACATGACTCGGCAGGTAAACCCCTGGAGAACAGGGTTGGACATGCTGCACCATCACCCGTTTGGATGATCTTCACCGGCCGACCGACGCACGGTCAGGCCGACACACGGTCAGGCCGACACACGGTCAGGCCGACACACGGTCAGGCCGAATCGCGGGCGACCATGTGGGTCTCCAGCAGGACGTACGGGACCTGCAGCTCATCGTGCCGGATCCGGGACAGCAGCAGTCGGGCCATCTGCCGGCCCATCTCCTCCACCGGCTGAAAGACGGTGGTCAACGGCGGATCGGACTGCCGGGCGATCGGGGCGTCCTCGAATCCGACAACCGCCACGTCGTCGGGCACCCGCCGGCCGGCCTCACGCAACGCCCGCAGCGCGCCGCAGGCCATCAGGTCGGACGCGACGAACACGGCGTCCAGATCGGGATGGCGCTCCAGCAGCTGGCGCATCGCCGCAGTGCCGCTGCCCTCGCTGAAGTCGCCGTACGCGACCAGGGATTCGCCACCCGGCGGGCCGCTGTGCCGGATCGCCTCGTGGTAGCCGGTCAACCGGGCGACGCCGACCCCCATGTCCTGCGGGCCGGCGATGGTGGCGACCCGCCGCCGGCCGCCGGCCAGCAGGTACTCGACCGCCAGCCGGGCGCCACCGGCGTTGTCGACGTCGACGAAATAGGCCGGACGCGCGTCCGGATGCAGCATCCGAGCCGGCCGGCCGCCCAGAACGCTGGGCAGACCGCGCTGTTCGAGCAGGGTAGGCAGCGGATCCGCGTCGTGCAGTGACAGCAGCAGTACGCCGTCGACGTGCTGATTGGTCAGATGGTGCTCGACCCGCTCCCGTTCGGCGGGTGACTGGGCCATGGCCAGCCAGAGCTGCATCGGGGTGTCGAGCAGCCCGGAGCTGATACCCCGGACGATCCCGGCGAAGAAGGGTTCACCGAAGACCCGCTCCTCGGATTCGGAGACCACCAACGCGACCGAGTCGGTCCGTTGAGTGACCAGCGCCCGGGCTGCCCGGTTCGGTACGTACCCCAACTCGGCGATCGCCTGCTGTACTGCTGCTCGCGCCTCGGGGCTGACCTGCGGCGAACCGTTGACGACACGGGACACCGTGCCCCGCCCGACCCCGGCACGCGCGGCGACCGCGTCGAGGGTGGGCCGCCCGAGTGACCGGGTGCGCTGGGTTGTCATCGTCTGTTCCTCCGACCCTGGGCCGCGCGGCGCCGGTTCCGGCAGGGAACCGGCGCCGCGCGGCCAGTTATTGCTGGCTGACCACGCCTATTGTGCGGCCAGACCGTTACGTCGGATCACATCGGCGTACCACCTGGCGCTCGACTTGGGGATCCGAAGCTGGGTGTCGTAGTCGACGTGGATCATGCCGAAGCGCTTCGAATAGCCCCAGGCCCATTCGAAATTATCCATCAAAGACCATGCGAAGTAGCCCCGCACCGGCACTCCGTGGGAGATTGCCTCGTGACAGGCGCGCAGGTGAGCGTCGAAATAGGCCAACCTGTCCGGATCATCGACTTTGTCGTTGACGACGTCGTCGACGTAGGCCGAGCCGTTCTCTGTGATGTAGATCGGCACCTCGGGGTACTCGCCGTTGACCCGGCGCAGCACCTCCACCAGGCCAGGAGCGTCGACCTCCCACCCCATGTCGGTCACCGGGAGCCCGCGGGTGACAAATCGGATCCGCTCGCTGCCCGGCCAGCAGGACGGCTCGTCGGCCGCGTCCGGTACCGGCGCACCGCTGACCACGTGCCGGCTGTAGTAGTTGATGCCGAGAACGTTCAACGGAGTGGCGATGACATCCAGATCGCCCTCGCGGACATGGGCCAGATCGGTCACCGGTTGCAGGTCCGCCACCACGTCCTGCGGGTAGCGCCCGTGCAGGATCGGGTCCAGGAAGATCCGGTTGGCCAGACCGTCGATGCGCCGGGCCGCGTCGACATCGACCGCCGAGTCCGTCTCCGGCGACACCGCGTACAGGTTGAGCGTGACGCCGAAGTCGTGGTCCGGCCGGGCCGCGCGCATCGCCTGCACCGCCAGACCGTGGCCGAGCATCAGATGGTGGGCGGCTCGGACCGAGTCGGCGCCGTCGGTGATCCCGGGGGCGTGCACGCCCGAGCCGTATCCCAGGAAGGCCGAGCACCAGGGCTCGTTGAGCGTGGTCCAGTACCGCACCCGGTCACCCAGCGCCCCGTGCACCAGCTCCGCGTAGTCGGCGAACCTGGCCGCGGTGTCCCGGGCCGGCCACCCGCCGGCGTCCTCCAGCGGCTGTGGCAGATCCCAGTGGTAGAGGGTCAGCCACGGCTCGATGCCCTGGGCCAGTAGTTCGTCGACCAGCCGACGGTAGAAGTCCAGCCCGGCCTGGTTGGCCGTGCCGGACCCGTCGGGCTGCACCCGTGGCCAGGACACCGAGAACCGGTACGACTTGAGGCCGAGCTCGGCCATCATCCCGACGTCCTCGCGGTAACGGTGGTAGTGGTCGCAGGCCACGTCCCCGCTGTCCCCGCCGAGCACCTTGCCCGGGGTGTGACTGAAGGTGTCCCAGATGGACGGCTTGCGGCCGTCGACGTTCGCTGCGCCCTCGATCTGGTACGCCGCGGTGGCGGCACCCCAGAGGAATCCGGGCGGGAAGAGTAGCTGCCCGGAGCCTTCGCGGAACTCGGCGGTCTGCGGACTTGCTGCTTTGGTCACGACTTGACGGCGCCTTCCATGATGCCGCCGATGATCTGGCGGCCGAAGAGGATGAAAACAACGAACAGCGGGAGCGTCGCGATCAGCGTTCCCGCGAAGATCTGGGAATTGTCGGCGAAGTACGCCGAGTTCAGGCTGCGCAGGGATATCTGCACCGTCGGGTTGGTCGGGTCGGCGAGGACTACGAACGGCCAGAAGAACTGGTTCCACTGCTCCATGAAGGTCAGCAGACCAAGCACCGCAGCGGCCGGGCGCAGCGCCGGCACGACCACGTGCCAGAAGATCCGCCAGGTGGAGCAGCCGTCCACCCGGGCCGCCTCGATCAACTCGTTGGGCACTGCCTGTTCGGCGTACTGCCGCATCATGAAGATCCCGAAGCCACCGATGAGGAACGGCACGATCACCGACGGCATGCGATTCAGCCAGCCGAGCTCGGACATCAGGATGTAGAGCGGGAGCACGCCGAGCTGGATCGGGATCATCATCGAGGCGAGCACGACGAGCAGCAGCGCGTTCTTGCCCCGGAAGCGCAGTTTGGCGAAGGCGAAGCCGGCGAGTGAACCGAAGAAGACGGTCGCCACGGTGATGGTGCCGGACACCAGGACCGAGTTCATCAGCCCCTTGAGAATGTTGGCGTCCTGGTTGGCGAGCACCCGGCCGATGTTCTCACCGAGGTTGCCGCCGGGCAGGAACGGCGGTGGCCAGGCGTTGGCGGCGTCGTTGGTCCGCGACGCGATGACGATCATCCAGTAGAACGGGAAGAACGACAGGAGCACGCCCAGAATCAGGCCGAACCAGGTCAACGGGCTCGCCTTGAACAGCCGCTCCGAGGTCGACGACGGGCCCTTGCCGCGCTTGGGCTTGCTGGCCACGGGTTGCAGGGTTGCGGTGGTCATCGCGCCTCACTTGTCCGAGCTGATCCGGCGGGCCAGCAGATAGTTGACCAGCGACATGAACGCGATGAGCAGGAAGAGCAGCAGCGAGACGGCGCCCGCGTAGCCCCACTGGAACCGCTGGTTCATGACGTCGAGCAGATACATGGTGATCGTCTGGAACTGACCCTGGGAACCGCCGGAGATGCCGCCGGGTCCACTGGTGAACAGCAGCGGCTCGGTGAACAACTGCAGTCCGCCGATCGTCGAGATGATCAGGGTGAAGATGATGGTGGGTCGCAGCTGCGGCACGGTGATCGACCAGAACTGCCGGGTCCGCGACGCACCGTCGAGCGCGGCGGCCTCATACATGTCCTTCGAGATCGCCTGCATCGCGGCCAGGTAGATCAGCGCGTTGTAGCCGATCCACCGCCAGTCGACCATGGTGGAGATGGCGAACCAGGACCCGAGCTTGCTCGCCCGGAAGTCGATCGGTTCGACGCCGAACAGCGACAGCAGCCAGTTGACCAGACCAAAGTCCCGCGCGTAGATCATGGAGAAGATCAACGCGACGACTGCGGTCGAGGTGATGATCGGCATGGCGATGGCCAGCCGGAAGAATGTCTGTCCCTTGATCCGCCGGTTCAGCGCGTTGGCCAGCATCAGCGCGATCAGCAACTGCGGGACGGTGGACATCAGGAACATGCCGAACGTGTTGTAGACGGCGTTCCAGAACTGCGGGTCGTCGGTGATCAGCCGGACGAAGTTGTCCAGGCCGACGAAGCTGGTCTCAGCGTTGAGCGGCGACCGGTCGGTCAGCGCGATCCAGACGGTGTAGACGATCGGATAGACGCCGAAGATCGCGAAGATCACGAAGAACGGCAGGATGTAGAGGTAGGGGGAAAATTTGAGGTCCAGTCGGGTCAGCGAGCGGCGCCGGGCCGCCCCACCGCCGGCCGGACCCGCCCGGTGGCCGCGCGGCTGCGCCGACGCGGGGGTGTCTAGCTCCAGGCTCATCGGGAAAGTCCTTCAGTTGTACGGCGGCCGGCCGACGTCGGCCAGGGAGGTCAACGCGCCGCTGGCACCGCGACGCGGCGGGAGAGATGGCGCTGGCAGGTCCTGCCAGCGCCATCTCTCACCCGGGTTGTGACACCGCGTTATCGGCCGGCGGCCGTGCCGTTCGTGATGGCGTCCTGCCACCCCTCGTCCGGCGACTGGCCCTGCTCGACCGCCCGCAGCGCGTTCTCCACCGCAGTACGGACCGCCTGGTTCTTCGGGCCGAGGTAGACCGGCTTGAGCTCGCTGGCACCGGCGGCGAAGATCTCGCCGGTCGGGGCATCGGAGAAGTACTCGTTGACCGCCTCGGCGACCTTCGGGTCGGCCAGCGCCTGCGGCGCGGACGGCAGGTTGCCGACCGCCTCGAAGGCGGCGATGTGGCCCTCCGGGCTGGTCAGGTACTTGACCAGCTCGGCGGCGGCGGCCTGGTACTTGCTGGAGGTGGGCACCGCCAGGAACGAGCCGCCCCAGTTGCCGCCGTTACCCGGCGCCTTGGCGATGTCCCACTTGCCGGCGGCCTCCGGGCCGGCCTGGCCCTCGATGACACCGGTCATCCAGGCCGGGCAGGCGATGGTGGCGAAGGTGGCGTTCTTGAAGCCGGCGTTCCACTCGTTGGAGAACGACTGCAGGTTGTTCGACAGCCCAGCCTCGATCATGTCGGTGGTGAGGTCGAACGCGGCCTTCACGTCCGGGTTGCTCTCCATGACGAACTGGTTCTCAGTGTCGTAGTAGGTGTACCCGGTGCCCTCGCCGGCGATCTGGCTCAGCACCAGGTTGTAGAAGCTGGTCGCCGAGTCGACGAACGCCTTGTCCGGCGTGGCCTCCTTGAACTGCTCACCGACCGAGATGAAGTCGTCCCAGCTCGACCAGAGCGCGCCGACCTCTTCCCGGTCAGTCGGCAGACCCGCCGCTTCGAACAGGTCCGAGCGGTAACACAGGGCCATCCCGCCGACGTCGGTGCCAAGCCCCAGCACCTTGCCGTCGGGCAGCACGCCGGCTTCCCACTTCCACGGCAGGAAGTTGCCCTCGAGCTCGTTGGCACCGTGCTCACCGAGGTCGACGAACTTGTCGGCCTGGGCGAAGAACTGCGACATCGTGCCCTCTTCGATCGCCACCACGTCCCCGGCACCGGAGCCGGCGGTGATCTGCTGGGTGAGTCGGGTGTTGTAGTCGCCGAGGCCGAGGCCTACGCCTCGCTGCTGGACAGTGACGTTCGGGTTGTCGGCCTCGTACTGCTCGATCAACTCGTCGTATCCGAAGCCTGCGTCGCCGAAGATGTCGACGACCAGGGTGATCGGGCCGTCCGGATCTGAATCGGCGTCGTCGGAGCCGCAGGCCGTGGCCGTCAACATGACGGCCGAGGCGAGTGCGACCGCGGCGTACCGCCGGAGCGTGACGCTCATCCTGACCCCTCTCAAGGTCGCTTTCTGTGATGGGGGGTGACCGTGTGGTGTCCGCCGTGACAACGGGAACTGCATTGACGAAAAGGGTCCGTCGCCGCGGAGCGGGCACTGCACGACCGCGCTCCGCGGTTGGTCAAGCAAGTGACGTGGATCTCACTCACCCCGGCCGGGAGCGCTCCCATGAGATTGCCGGGAGGTTTCGGAGGTGTCAAGAGGCCGATGGGAGCGTTCCCATTTCGTTACTGCCAGATCCTGGGTGCTCCCGGGTCAGATTCGGGTCAGGCCGGCCGGTAGTCAGCCCAGCCGGGTGTCAGGTCAGCCGGGTGTCAGGTCAGCCGGCGCAGCAGGGTGGTGGCCCGCGCCGGGTCGAACCCGACCTGATCTAACGGCGTGCCCACCCAGTCGGTCATCTCTACGTGGCGCGGATGCGCCGGATCGGCGATCGCGGCCCGGAACTCGGTGTACCCGAAGGCACCACCGACGTCCTCCGGGGGACACGCCTGGTCCCCGTCGACACAGAGCGGATAGCGCATGTCCGGTTCGGGCGCGGTGACGTCCTCGACGACGACGTCGTGCTCCCACCAGTCGCCGAAGTCGTACGTGTAGCGGAACCGGGCCCCCTTGGTGGCCACGGCGTCCAACCGGGTGTCCAACTCGTCACGCAGCAGCAGTTCACCGGCCGGATCCGGCTCGCCGTACTGCGCTCCGTTGATCTCGAACGAGTGCAGGTGGCAGTCGCGCCAGCCCATCGCGTGCTGAATCACTCGGTGCACCCGGTCCAGCGTGTACCCGCCCGGCACCTGGACCCGGCGCCACACCGGCGGTGCGATGTCGGACAGGGTGACCAGCAGGTGGAAGATCTGACGGGGCATGGCCGCCCTTTCTCTGACCTAGGCTCGGACCCATGATCTGCACTGCGTGCCGGAGAGGCCAGCACGATGGGTGTCGGGGTGGTAACTGGTGCGACTGCCAGCACCGTACCTCCGCTCCGACCCCACCGGTCACCGGTCCGGCGGGCGAGTGACCGACCACCCGCCGGCCCCGGACACCCCGGCCCCGGGCCCGCCGGTCCGACGGTTCGGGCCACAGCCGGCCGGGTCCGCGCTGGACGACCCTGCCCTGATCGAGGCGTACGCCGTCGCGCCCCTCGATCACCTCAGGGTGAACTTCGTGACCAGCCTGGACGGGGCGGTCGCGGTGGCCGGCCGGTCCGCCGGACTGTCCGGACGCGCGGACAAACGGGTCTTCGGCGTACTGCGGATGCTCTGCGACGCGCTGCTGGTCGGTGCCGGCACCCTCCGCCGGGAGCAGTACCGGGCGCTGCGGCTGGACGACCGGCGCCGCCGCTGGCGGCAGCAGCACGGCCTCCCCACCCACCCCACCCTGGTCGTGGTCTCCGCCTCGCTCGATCTCGACCCGGACCAACCGGCCCTGGCCGACGCACCGGCGCGGCCGATCGTGCTCACCACCACCGACGCGCCAGCCGACCGGCGACGTCGACTGGCCCGGGTCGCGGAGATCGTCCCGGCCGGCGAGCGCACCATCGATCTGACCGCCGGGCTGAGCCGGCTGCGCGCCCGTGGCCACCGTCAGCTGCTCTGCGAGGGTGGCCCGATGCTGTTCGGTTCGCTGACCGCCGCCGATCTGGTCGACGAGCTCTGCCTGACGGTTTCCCCACTGCTCGCCGGTGCCGGTGCCGGCCGGATCAGCGCGGGTCCGGCCAGCCCCGTGCGGCAGCTGCGGCTGGGCCAGGTGCTGGCCGCCGACGACGGCACGCTGCTGCTCCGCTACACCCGGCCCGACCCCGACCCCGACCCCGACCACCCCAGGATCATGACTGTAAGTTAGCGAGCGATCACCCGCGGGCAGCGGGTCGGGTCGTCCGGAACCTACCGTCGGCGAATTCGGCCGGCCACACCGAGTCGGATGCCGTACTGGTCGTACCCGTGGGGCAGGATGCAACCCGTGGGCACGACGCAACCGGACTTCAGCGACCAGTCCATCACCACGAGTGACGCAACGCCGGAGGGTACGCCGGTGGGCCGGGTGCTGGGTACCGCCGACGCCACCCCCCTGCAGTTCTGGACCGCAGTCGGCCCCGGCAACTATCTGCAGCTGGACGACGTCGTGGTGACCCGCCGCGAGCTGCCGGGCGCCGAGCCGGTGACCATCGCCGGGGTGGTCACCCAGGTCCGGGCCCGCCACGAAGGGGCGCAGTTCGACTCCGACGTCTTCGCCATCGCCGACGGCACCCTGCCCGCCCAGGTGCAGGAGGCCGCCGAGATCACCGCCACCCGGGTCGATCCGGAGATCTACGTACCGCCGGAGCCGGGTGCCCCGGTGTGGCGGGCCCAGGGCGACGCCCGCGCCCGCGCCCTGCACTTCGACCGGATGGAACGCCGGATCCCGATGGGTACCGGCCGCGACGGGGTGCCGGTCTACCTCAACGCGGACTTCCTCGACGGTCAGCGCGGCGCGCACGTGTCGATCTCGGGCATCTCCGGCGTCGCCACCAAGACCAGCTTCGCCACGTTTCTGCTCTACTCGGTGTTCCGCTCCGGCCAGCTCGGCGGCGACGCGGTCAACGCCAAGGCGCTGATCTTCAACGTCAAGGGCGAGGACCTGCTCTTCCTCGACCACCCCAATGTCCGGCTCGATGAGGCGACGACCGCCGCGTACGCCAGGCTGGGCCTGCCCGCCGGGGCCTTTCCGGACGTGCGGGTCTACGCCCCGCCCCGGGCCGGCGATGCCTCCGGCACCCCCGACGTACAGAGCCGGCTCACCGGCGTGGACAGCTTCTACTGGACCGTCGCCGAGTTCTGCGACAAGCAGTTGCTGCCGTACGTGTTCGCCGACGCCGACGACGAACGCCAGCAGTACACGATGGTGGTGCACGCGGTCACCGCGTACCTGCGCCGGCACGCGCAACCCGCCGACGGCGGCATCAGCATCGACGGCCGGCGGATCGGCTCGTACGGGGATCTGGTCGACCACATCGTCGACCAGCTCGGCGACGAGGAGACCCGATCGGCCTGGGCCGGCTCGGCGGTCGGCATGGGTACGGTGAACGCGTTCGCCCGCCGGCTGATCGGCAGCAAACGCGACCTGGCCCGGCTGATCCGGGGCGACCTGGCCACCCGACGGCCGCACCAGATCAGCACCGACGACAGTGCCCAGGTGACCGTGGTCGACCTGCACAACCTGCCGGACCGGGCGCAGCGGTTCGTGGTCGGGGTGACGCTCAAGAACGAGTTCGACCGCAAGGAACGGGCCGGTACCGCCAAGCCGTTGCTCTTCGTCGTGCTCGACGAGCTCAACAAGTACGCCCCCCGGGACGGGTCGTCACCGATCAAGGAGGTGCTGCTCGACATCGCCGAGCGGGGCCGCTCGCTCGGGGTGATCCTGATCGGTGCCCAGCAGACCGCCAGCGAGGTGGAGCGGCGGATCGTCACCAACTCGGCGGTCCGGGTGGTCGGCCGGCTCGACCCGGCCGAGGCGTCCCGGCCGGAGTACGGCTTCCTGCCGGCGGTACAGCGGCAGCGGGTGCTGCTGGCCAAGCCGGGCACGATGTTCGTCAACCAGCCGGACATCCCGGTCCCGCTCTGCCTGGAGTTCCCGTTCCCGGCCTGGGCCACCCGCTCGTCGGAGGCCGGCGACGCACCGTCGGGCACGCTGCGCTCGATCGTGCAGGCCGCCGACCCGTTCGCGGTGGTCGGCGGTCGGTCCTCGGCCGACGACGACATCCCGTTCTGACCGTTCTAGCCGTTCTGACCCTGAGGTCGAGGAGGTTCCCCCGGATGCGGATCCTGCACACCTCCGACTGGCACGTCGGCAAGGTCCTCAAGGGACAGGCTCGGTTGACCGAGCAGATCCAGGTGCTCGCCCGGGTCGTCGAGATCGCCCGTGCCGAACGCCCGGACCTGGTGATCGTCGCCGGCGACCTGTACGACACCTCCGCTCCCGGACCCGACGCCACCCGGGTGGTCACCCGGGCGTTGACCGCGTTACGCGGCACCGGCGCCGACGTGGTGGCGATCGGCGGCAACCACGACAACGGGGCCGCGCTGGACGCGCTACGGCCGTGGGCCGACGCCGCCGGCATCACCCTGCGCGGCGCCGTCCGGGACAACCCGGACGAACATGTGATCACCGGCACCACCGGCGACGGCGAACCGTGGCGGCTGGTCGCGCTGCCGTTCCTGTCCCAGCGGTACGCCGTCCGGGCTACCGAGATGTACCAGCTGACCGCGGCCGAGGCCAACCAGACGTACGCCGACCACATCGCACGGGTGCTGGCCCGGCTCACCGATGGGTTCGGCGAGCCGGGCGTGGTGGATCTGATCACCGCCCACCTGACCGTGATCGGCGGGCGGTCCGGCGGCGGCGAGCGGGAGGTGCACACCGTCCTCGGGTACGCCGTACCGGCCACCGTCTTCCCGACCGGGGCGCATTACGTGGCGCTCGGCCACCTGCACCGCGCCCAGCAGCTCGAAGCGCCCTGCCCGGTGCGCTACAGCGGCAGTCCGCTGCCAATCGACTTCGGCGAGGAGGACAACGTCGGATCGGTCAGCATCGTCGACGTCACCGCCAGCACCGCCGCCCGGGTCCGCGAGGTGCCGGTGGACGCGGCGACCCCGCTGCGCACCGTCCACGGCACCCTCGACGAACTGGCCGCCGGCGAGCACGGCGACGCCTGGCTGCGGGTGTTCATCCGGGAGGCACCCCGGGCCGGGCTGCGCGAAGAGGTGCAGGCGCTGCTGCCCCGGGCGTTGGACGTGCGCATCGACCCGGAGTTCACCCGGGCCGCGTCCGCCGCCGGTGCGACGCACACCCCACAGCGGGCCGGTCGGGCACCCGGACAGCTGTTCGCCGACTACCTCGACGCGCGCGGGCACGGCGACGACGACGTACGGACCCTGTTCGACACGCTGTACGAGGAGGTGACCTCGTCGTGAGACCGCTGCGGCTCGACCTGGCCGGATTCACCGTGTTCCGAGAGGAGACCACGGTCGACTTCACCGACGCCGACTTCTTCGCCCTCGTCGGACCGACCGGATCGGGCAAGTCCAGCATCCTCGACGCGATCTGTTTCGCCCTGTACGGGGTGGTGCCGCGCTGGGGCAGCAGCCGGGGAATCGCATCCGCGCTGGCACCGTCGGCCACCGAGGCCCGGGTGCGGCTGGTGTTCGAGAGCGCCGGCAGTCGCTACGTCGCCACCCGGGTGATCCGTCGCGACTCGCGCGGCGCGGTCAAGACCGGCAACGCCGGCCTGCAGATGATGCCGCCCGGGTTCGACGTGACCCGGCTGGACACCGGGATGAGCCCGGACGATCTCGGCGAGGTGCTGGCCGGCACGCCCGCCGAGATGGAGCAGGCCGTGCTGGACGCGGTCGGGCTGCCGTACGAGCAGTTCACCACCTGCGTGCTGCTGCCGCAGGGCCGGTTCGCCGACTTCCTGCACGCCAAGCCGGCCACCCGACAGCAGATCCTGGTCAACCTGCTCGGGCTGCACGTCTACGAACGGGTCCGGGAGCGGGCCACCGCCCGGGCGGGGGCCGCCGAGGCGGCGGTCGCGGCGGTGGACCAGTTGCTCGGCGGGCTCTGCGACGCCGACGAAGCGGCGGTGGCGGCCGCGGCGCGTCAGGTCGACGCGATGCGGGCGTTGGCGACGGCCGTCGACGCCGCGCTGCCCCGGTTGACGCAGGCCCAGCAGGCGGTGGCGACCGCAGCCGACCAGGTGACGGCCCTCGACAGCGAGATCGGGCTGTTGGCCGGCGTCGCCGCCCCGGCGGCCACCGCCCGGCTGGCCGATCAGGCGGCGGCCGCCCGGGTCGCCGCCGCCGACGCGGACCGGGCCGTCGCAGACGCGGAGGAACGCGAGGAGAAGGTCCGCGCCGAGCTGGCCGCCATCGGTGACCCGGCCGACCGACGGCTGCTGCTGCAGACACACGCTGAACGGGACCGGGTCGCCGCCGAATCGGCCGAGCTGGCTCCGGCGCTCGCCGCCGCGCAGGCCGAGCAGGTCGCTAGCCAGGCGGCGCTGCGGTCGGCTCGGTCCACCGCCGAGGCGGCGGACCGCGAGTTGGACCGCGCCCGGCAGTCGTACCAGGAGGCGCAGTCCGCTGACCTGGCCGCCGCGCTACGCCACGATCTCGTCGCCGGGGCGGACTGTCCGGTCTGCGCGCAGCCGGTGGGCACGGTGCCGCCGGTGCCGGCCGGGTCCCGGGTCGCCGAGGCGAAGTCCGCCGGTCAGGCCGCCCGGGCCGCCGCCGACCAGGCCCGCCAGGCGGTCGCCGACGCCGAGCAGTCGCTGCGCGGGGTGGAACGGGCCGTCGACCGGGCCAGGGTACGGGCCGAGCAGCTGACCGCCCGGCTGGCGCAGCTCGACGCCCGGTTGTCCGACTCGCCCGGTGCCGAGGCGTTGCGCACCGACCTGGCCACGGTCGACCGGTTGCAGCGCGCCCTCGACGACGCCGGTGGCCAGGTCCGCCGCGCCCGGGAGGCGGCCCGCCAGGCGCAGCGCGCCGCCGTGACCGGCGAACAGCGGCTGCAGGCCGGCTGGCGGGAGTTCGACGCCGGCCGGGACGCCGTCGCCCGGCTGGCGCCACCGGCCGCCGACCGCACCAATCTGGCCGCGGCGTGGACGCTGTTGACCGACTGGGCGCATCAACTGCTCGCCGAGCGCCGCGCGGCGCGGGCCGAGGCGGACGATCGGCTGGCTTCGGCCCGGGACACGGCCGGCGGCGTCGCCGCCGACATCGACGAGCTGTTCGTCGCCGCCGGACTGTCGCCGCCGGCCGGCGCCGATCCGGCCGGCTACCGGCAGGCGGCCGCGCTGGCGGTCCAGCGGGCGCAGACTGACCAGGAACGGGTCACCGAACGGTTCGCCCAGGCGGGTGAGTTGCGCGGCAGGCGGGCCGACCAGGAGCGGCAGGCCCAGTTGGCCCGAACGTTGGCCGGGCATCTACGGGCCAACAACTTCGAGCGCTGGCTGCTGGTCGAGGCACTGGATCTGCTGGTCGACGGCGCGTCGCGGATCCTGCGGGAGCTTTCCTCCGGTCAGTACGAGCTGGTGCACGACGCCGGTGAGTTCTTCGTCGTCGACCACCACGACGCCGGACTGCGGCGCGGGGTACGCACGCTGTCCGGCGGGGAGACCTTCCAGGCGTCGCTGGCGCTGGCACTGTCGTTGTCGGAGCAACTGGCCGGGATGTCGGCCAGCGCCGCCAGTCTGGAGTCGATCGTGCTGGACGAGGGCTTCGGCTCGCTGGACGCGGCCACCCTGGACACCGTCGCCGCGACCCTGGAAGGGCTCGCCGCCCGGGGTGACCGGATGGTCGGCCTGGTGACCCACGTTCCGGCGCTGGCCGAGCGGGTACCGGTCCGGTTCGAGGTCAGCAAGGACGCCCGTACGGCCCGGGTCCGGCGGAGCGGGCTGTGACCGCGACCGTGACGGGCCGGCCGGCCACCGGGATCCGCTGGTTCGTCGAGGGCTGGCAGCCCGGCTACGGCACGTCGTTCGAGGCAGCCGACCCGGGTGGCCCCGGTGCCGCCGACGACGGCCAGGACGCCGCCGACCTCGCCGTGGAGCTGGATCCGGCGGCGTGGCGGCCGTTGCGTCAGCCGGCGGACGTGCGCGCACCGGACGTGGTGCTGCTGGTCGACGGGGTGCGTCGGATCGACGCTTCGTTGTGGAGCGAGGAGCCCGACGGGGTCTCGTACCCGGCGCTGGCTGCCTCCTATGCCGCCGGGGTGGTGCGCTGCGACCTGCGACGCGGGGCGGCCCGGTTGGCCGGAGCCCGCACCGAACGGGGCCTGTTCACGCCGAGCACCGCCGCCACCGACCTGGTCGTCGGGCGGGTGCACTACCCGGCGCGCCGGGTCGTCGACCCGGATCCGGCCGTACTGCCGCAGGCGGTGCAGCCGGCGCTGGCCGCGCTGGAGATCGCGGTCTCCGAGCAGGCCCGCGCCGACGGCGCGGATGACCTGGCGGATCTGCTGGTGGTGGACGGTCCGCTGCGCGGGCGACGGCTCTCGAACACGATCGGCTACGTCAAGTCCCAGCGCCAGCCGTACCTGCCGGCCGGGCTGATCCCGGTGGTGACCGCGCTGCGGCCGGCGGAACGCAGCCCGGTCTTCCTGCGCGGCACCCGGTGGCGCAGCTACTCGTGGTACTTGCGGCTGCCTGGGCCTCGGGGCGCGCCCTGGGCGGGCATCGTCCGGGTGGAGTGCCGGCCCGACCTGACGCCGCAGGCGGCGATCGCGCTGGCCGACCTGTCGCTGGCGACGCTGCCCCGGTTCGCCTCGGCCCCGTACAAGGACCCCCGCGCACCGCAGAACCTGGTGCCGATCGCCGGGCTGGAGCGACGGCTGCGGGCGATGCTCGGCGACGCCCGGCTGCTGCACCGGGCGCTCAGCCTCTCCGCAGCCGGGCAGGAGAATCCGGCGTGGCGGTGACCGGCATACTGTGCCGATGGGCCGTACCCGCAGGACAGCACCGCCCGCGGTCCAGGTAGACACCGGCACCGCGCAGCTCGTTGCGGACCCGGACCGGCGGCGGGCGTACACCCTGCTGTTGGACGGCACCCAGCAGTCCCACGTCGATCTCGACGATCCGACGCACCTGGAGTTCGAGTACGTCCGCCGGATGGCCGCGGCGATCGACCTGGCCGCCCCGGCCGGCGCCCCGCTGCGGGTGCTGCACCTGGGCGGCGGTGGGCTGACCCTGCCGCGCTACCTGGCCGCCACCCGGCCCGGGTCCAGCCAGCGGGTGGTGGAGATCGACGCCGCGTTGACCGAGCTGGTCCGCCGCGAACTGCCCTGGCCGGCCGACCGCAACCTGCGGATCCGGGTCGGTGACGCGCGGGCCGCCGTCGAACAGGCCCGCACGGACAGCTACGACCTGGTGGTCGCGGACGTGTTCGCCGGTGCCCGTACCCCGGCTCGGTTGACCTCGGTCGAGTTCGCCGCCGAGGTCGCCCGGGTGCTCGTGCCCGGCGGCCAGCTGCTGTCCAACGTGGCGGACGGGCCGCCGCTGGGCTGGGCCCGTCGACATCTGGCATCGGTACGGCAGGTGCTGCCCGGCATCTGCCTGGTCGCCGACGCGGCGGTGCTGCGGCGGCGCCGGTACGGCAACCTGGTGGTGGTCGCCGGACGCGCCGTACCGGCCGTCGGGGACCTGGCCCGGCGGGCCGCCGGTGACTGGTTTCCCAGCCGGGTGCTGCACGGCGCGGCGCTGGACCGGTTGATCGCGACGGCGTCGCCGATCGCCGACGCAACCGCGCAGCCTTCGCCGCCGCCGCCGGATGGAATTTTTCCGAGCGGGCGTTGATCCGTCCGCCGGCCGGCTCCGTACCTCGGGGTGGGCCCCCAGCCGCGGGCCATGTCGACGTCGGATGGAGGTCCTGCGATGTACGCGGTCGCCAGCGGCTGGCAGGCGGAGAGGACCCGGCCGGGTCTGACCGGCAATGGTTCGGCCATGGCCCGCAGCACGCAACGTTGGCAGAGCATCGACGGGAGGGCGGCCGAGCGCGATGATGAGCCGGTGACGCCACGGACCGCAGGAAGCCGGCAACAGGCCGGGACGGCGGAATCCAGCCACGGGGAAGATCTCGTCCGCACACTGTACGCAGAGCACGCCCGGCCGCTGCTGGGATTCGTGTTACGGCTCACCGGGGGGGACCGGCAACGAGCCGAGGACATCGTCCAGGAGACACTGCTGCGGGCGTGGCGCAACGCCCACCGGCTCGGCGCGCAGGGCCAGGCGTCGCTGCGACCGTGGCTGGTGACCGTCGCCCGGCGCATCGCGATCGACGACCACCGCAGCGAGAAGGCCCGCCCGACAGAGGAGTACGACCGGGACCTGGAGAGCTTCGCCGAGTCCGACGGCACCGATCAGGTGCTGCGGCAGATGACTGTCGCCGACGCGTTGCGCACGCTCAGCCAGCCGCACCGGGAGATCCTGGTCGAGACGTACTTCCGCGGCCGCACGGTGCCGGAGGCTGCCGCGGAGCTGGGGCTGCCACTGGGTACCGCCAAGTCGCGGGTCTACTACGCGCTACGAGCGCTGCGGACGGCGCTGCAACAGCGGGGGGTTACAGAATGACACGGTCCGCCCACTGGGACGTCGGAGCGTACGCGATCGGTGCGCTCGACGCCGACGACGTCGAACTGTTCGAGGAGCATCTCGCCGGCTGCTGGGCCTGCGCCGCGGAGCTGGAGTCACTCATTCCGATCGTCGGGTTGATGTCCACCGTCGACATCGACCAGTTGGAGGACAGCCCCGTCCTCCCTCAGTCCGGCCCCACCGGTGTGAACCGGGCTGGTGGGGCGGACGACGGCGGCGCGCCGGTGCCGATCCGGCCGACCGTACGGTCCGACGCCGACCAGCTTCGCGACCACGGTCGGGTCCGTCCGCTCGGCCGCGCCGGTAGGTCCCGGCGGCTGTTCGCCGGCCGACCGCTGCAGATCGCCGCCGGGTTCGTGCTGATGGCGACGCTCACCGGTTTCTCGTTCTTCGCCGGGTCGACCTGGTCAGGCGGATCGGCGACACCGCAGGCCGGGCCGCAGACGTCGGTCTCGACCAGCCCGTCACCGGTCGATCCGCAGTCCGGGGTCGGTGGTCCGGAGGTCACTGGCGAGAAGTTCAACGCGGTCGACGCCACCACCGGGGTGGAGGCGGACGTGGTGCTGGAGGAAGCCGACTGGGGCACCCAGGTGTCGTTCGCGCTGCGCCGCGTACCGGGACCGATGCAGTGCCGGATCGTGGTGCTGCGGGCCTCCGGCACTGCGGAGGTGCTCTCCACCTGGACGGTGCCCGACGCCGGGTACGGCACCGCGGAGCAGCCCGCGCCGTTGCTGCTGAGCACGTCGACGGCGGCGCCTCGGGACGACATCGAACGGATCCAGTTCCAGGCGGTCGACCAGTCCGGGGTCGCCACCGCGATCGTCACCGTACCGGTCTGAGCGGTACCGGTCTGAGCGGAGGGTCGACGTCCATTCCTGACGTGCGCTACGAACAGGCGTCGCGACATCTGCGCCAGCAGATTCGATGTACGTGCAGCCCGTGGGTTCCCGAGTTTACGGATACCCACGGGCTGTTCTGTCTCTGATCGTCGCTGCGTCTCTCTCTGCCCATGACCGGCGTATTCTGCTGCTGATCGGCACGACAACGGCTGGCCGCACGCAGCACCCGACGACCCGGTTCAACGCCGGGCTGTGAAATTCTGCACTCGGGAATACCGATCCAATCCGAGATGTGCTGCGTACTCCTTGATGAAGCCCGATGTGGACGAATGAGGGAGGGCACGTGGCACTGGGAAAGCGGACCGTCATAGTCGCAGGCGCGCTGGCGGCACTCGTGTTGCCGGGTTGCGCCCCGGCAGGTTACAACCCGGACGACTTTGGCGGCGCTCAGGCCCAGCCGGTCGTCAACGCGGCGAACGCGGCGTCGGCCGCGCCCGAGCCGGTAGACACCGAGGACATCGCGGTCGAGGTCGCCGACGAGGACCTCACCAAGGAACTGGTCGGCAAGGCCGTCGACAAGATGGGTGACGTGGTCACCGACGAGGACGGCTGGCTGCTCTACCGCTTCGAGGAGGACTCCAACGACCCCGCGACCTCGAACTGCGAGGGTGACTGCGCCAAGATCTGGCCGCCGGCGCTGACCGACGGCGACCCCATTCTGTCCGGGGTGGACGAGGAGTTGGTCGGCACGGTGAACCGGCCGGACGGCACCCGCCAACTGACCATCGACGGCTGGCCGATCTACTACTACGCCGGTGACGAGAAGCCCGGCGATTGGAAGGGCCAGGGTGTCGGCGGCACCTGGTACGTCGTGCAGCCGGACGGCACGAAGAACCTGGAGTGCCTGCCGGAGGGCACCCCGAAGCCAATCGCGGTGCCGGACGGTGACGGCCGCGACAACATCAAGGGCCTCGACGACAGCAAGGACTCGCAGAGCGAGGACTCGGACAGCTTCGACAGTGACTCTGAGGACTCGGGCGACTACGACTACTGACTCTTTCAGGGCGCCTGTGAATCGCGGCGGCCGGTCGTTGCCAGGGAGGGCGCGGCCGGCCGCCGCCACGTTTTTGGTGGACCCGCCACCGGCGCCTCGAGCCGGTTCTTGAAGCCCGTATTAAGTGCCTCCTAAGTGTTCCGTAGTTGGCCCAAGGATTGTTGACTGTTGTGGAGTGACATCCATACGGTCGACGGCAGTGGCGAACCACAGCCATCATCAACTGCGTTGCACCCGGACGACCAATTGGCGTTCGACGAAAGAGGTGGCACCACGTGAACAGCCCACAGCGCCGCAGGCGTACCAGCGACCAGCCGGCACGCCGGGGCGAATCGGCGGGCAGCACCCGCAACCGCGTCATCGCGGTGACCACGATGCTGGCGGTCTTCGGCGGCGTGGTGGCGGTGACCCAGATCTCGTCCGCCGGGACCCGCGGCGACCGGGACCGCGAGCGGGACCGCGACCGGGCCGCCGCCGTCTGCGTGAGCCCGAGCGAGTCGGTCGATCCGGCCGACACCGGGACCACCGTGGACAGCAACGGCGTACGGCACCACTGGGGTGACGGCCAGCGGGGCCCGGACCAGTGCCAGGACTCCCCCGCCCCCGGCGAAGAGCCCGACGCGCCGGACGATCCGCCGGCCGGGTTGGAGATCCTCGGCGACGACTGCACCGACAGTTCGTTGGCCCCGCACGAGGGTTTCCAGGACGGCGAGCGGTGTGTCAGTACGGCGTTCGGCGAGGTCGGTGACGCGGACACCAACCCGCAGCTGATGATCATCTCGTCACCCAACCGGGTACGCGCAAACCAACCGTTCACCCTGCGAATCAGCACCCGCAACCTGGTACGTGACCGATTCCTGCCGGCCGGCCAGGGCGGCTACTACCTGGAAAGCTCGTTCCTCACCGAGGAGGGTCTGACCCGGGGGCACTTCCACACCGCATGCCGGATGCTGACCAGTAGGCGCAGCGCTCCCGAGCCCGGCCCGGTCCCGGCGTTCTTCGTGGCCACCGAGGACGGTCGGGGTGGCGCCGGCGCCGACGAGGTCACCGTCGAGGTGCCCGGCCTGCCCGGCCCCGGCATCGCCCAGTGCGCGTCGTGGGCCGGCGACGGTTCCCACCGGGTACCGATGATGCAGCGGGCCAACCAGATCCCCGCCTTCGACGTGGTCCGGGTGGTCGTCACCCGATGAGGTCGGCTGGCATCGGCGGCGGTGGCCGCCGGTGACCCGGGTAGGGCGATCCGACGCCGGGACGAGCTGCGGGCTCGTCCCGGCGTCGATGCTGTCCGCCGCTGCTGGCACAGTGACCGGCATGGTCGAGCAAAGGCAGGCCGCGGAGACAGCAGCGACCACGCTCAATGCAACCGGTGCCGCACCGGCACGGGTCCGGGTGCTGCGGCCGCCGGAGGGCTACCAGTTGGCCGGCTCGGCGCGGCCGCTGGCGATGGGACGGCACGACCCGTGCGCCCGCTGGCTGGCGGACACCTTCTGGTGGACCGCCCGTACCCCGGACGGGCCGGCGACCCTGGCGCTACGCCGACGCGGCGGCGACCTCGTCGCCGCCGGCTACGGCCCCGGGGCCAGCCAGATCTGCGACATCGCCGACGCGGTCGCCGGACTCCGCGACGACGTGTCCGACTTCCTCCCGCTGGCCCGCCGGCATTCGGTCGTCGCGGCGGTGGTCCGCCGCTACGCCGGCGTCCGGCTCCCGGCCACCGGGCAGGTGTTCGCCCGGCTGCTGCGGGCCGTGCTGGAACAGAAGGTGACCGGCGCGGAGGCGTACCGCGGGTACGCCGCGACGGTCCGCCGGTTCGGCGAACCCGCTCCCGGCCCGGTCGCCGATCTCTGGGTCGCCCCGGAGCCGACCGCCCTCGCCGCCGCGCCGTACTGGTCGCTGCATCCGCTGGGCATCGAGCAACGACGGGCGCAGGCCCTGTGCGGCGCGGCGGCGGTCGCCGACCGGCTGTCGGACAGCGCCGACCCGCAGACGGCCACCCGGCGGTTGACCGCGCTGCCCGGGATCGGCCCGTGGACCGCCGCCGAGGTGGTCCGGGTGGCGTTCGGCGCGGCCGACGCGGTGAGCGTCGGCGACTACCACCTGCCGAACACGGTGGCCTGGGCGCTGGCCGGCGAGGCCCGCGCAACCGACACCCGGATGCTCGAACTACTGGAGCCGTTCCGGGGGCACCGTGGTCGGGTCTGTCTGCTGCTGGAGCTGGCCGGGGTACGGGCGCCCCGGTTCGGGCCCCGGGCCCCGGTCCGTTCCTTCGCCGCCTACTGACCCGCCGCCGGCCGGCGTGCCGTTGGCGGTCAGCGGGTGAGCCGGCGCAGTGCGGTGCCCAGCCGGTGGGCGTAGGCCCGCTGTGCCAGCGCACCCAGTGGGCCGGCCAGCCGCATGAGCGGCGCCACCGGCCGGCTGAACGCCACCACCGACAGCCACACCCGGTCGTCGTCGCGGTGCACCAGGAACGCCTCCTCGCCGCTGGCCGGATGGCCGGGCAGGGTGCCGTACGCGAATCCGGCGAGGTCCGGCTCGTCGACCGCCCACACCACCGCGCACGGCGCGGCGATCCGCAGCGGCCCGACGCCGAGACCGACCGTCACCAGCACACCGGCCTCGGCGCGGGGAGCCGACGCCGCCACCCGGGCACCGGCGGCCCGGTGCATCCGCCAGGTGAGCACCGCCTCGGCCGCCATCGGGAAGCTGCCGGGCCGCAGTCGGCTACGGGACCGCAGATGGCGGTAGCCCGCCGGCAGCGGCGGTACGGACCGCCGGACCGATCCGGTCTGGTCGCGCAGCACGGCGGTGGCGCCGGCCTGCGGATAGGTGAAGCTGGGCATGCGATCCGCCTTTCCCGTACGGCCACCACGGCGGCGGCGCCGACGAGCGGAGCAGGACACCGACCAGGACGGCCGGTGCGGTCACCTGGATTGTCCTCCGATCGACCGTTTGTCGCTGCGGTAATCAGCGGTATGGTCTGCCACCATGACAGCGTTCACACCGGTCCTGCCTGAGCGGACCGCCAGCTACCTGCGGACCGGTCTGCACCAGGTCAAGGGCTGGCTGAACGTTTCGACCGCGGTGTACCTCAGCGGCGTACGGGCCGCTCAGCGCGAGGCCGGGGTGAGCGGCGACGTGGCCGAGATCGGCATCCACCACGGCAAGTCGTTCCTGTGCCTCGCTCTGGATCTGCCAGCGGATCAGCGGGCGGTCGCCATCGACGTCTTCGACGACCAGGCCGCCAACCTCGACCAGTCCGGACGCGGTGACCGGGAGATCTTCGAACAGAACCTCACGACCTACGGCGCCGGCGACAACGTCGACATCGTGCAGTCGTCAAGTCTCGACCTGGAGCAGGCCGGCTTCGTCGCCGCCGGGCGCCGCTTCCGGATCTTCTCCATCGACGGCGGCCACACCGATCAGATCACGGTGAACGACCTGCGGATCGCCGAGCGGACCGTGGTCGACGACGGGCTGGTGGTGCTCGACGACGTACTCAACCGGCACTGGCTCGGCGTGATCACCGGCCTGTTCAGCTACCTCGGCGACGGCGGCAGCCTGGTGCCCGCAGTGTTGGTGCCCAACAAGCTGATCCTGGCCACCTCGGCCGACCAGGCGAAACACTGCCGGGCGATGTTCGCCGAGCAGTTTCCGAACGGGCTGGAGAAAGGCGACGTACCGTTGGCCGGCCATCAGATCGACGTATACGGTGACCGCCCCTGGCTGGTACGCGGCGAGGACGGCCGCAGCGAGCCGGTCACCGGTCACGAGTTGATGGCGACGATCAGCGCGGCCCGCCTCGCCGAGCTCGAACAGCAGCTGCGTTCCGCCCGGGCGGAGCTCGATACGACGCACCGCCAGCTCGCCACGACCCGCCAGCAGCTGCGGGCGGCGGCCCAGCCGCTGTACCAACGCGCGGCACGCCGGCTGCCGTGGCTGGCCCGCCCGGTCCGGCCGGTGTTCCGCCGGGTCCGTGCCGTGGTCCGGCGGTCCCGCGGATCGTCGGACCGGGATGGTTCACTGGGTGGGTGACTTTCCCGATCGCCCTACCGATCGAGCCGATGCTGGCGAAACCGGTCGCGACGCTGCCAGTCGCACCGGGGATGAGCTACGAGCCCAAGTGGGACGGCTACCGCTGCGTCATTTTCCGCGACGGTGACCAGGTCGAGCTGGCCAGCCGCGGCGGTAAGACGCTGACCAGGTACTTCCCCGAGGTCATCGAGCAGGCCCGGCAGCAGTTGCCGCCCCGGATCGTGGTGGACGGCGAGTTGGTGGTGATCCGGGCGGAGACTGGGCGGTCCCGGCTCGACTTCGACCTGCTCGGCCAACGGATCCATCCGGCGGCCTCCCGGGTACGGCTGCTCGCCGAGCAGATCCCGGCCTCCTTCGTCGCCTTCGACCTGCTGGCGCTGGGCGACGAGGTCCTGCTCGACGAGCCGTTCACCACCCGTCGGGCCCGACTGGCCGACGCGCTGGCGGCGGTCACCGCGCCGGTGCACCTGACCCCGGTGACCACCGAACCGGGCACCGCCCGTCGCTGGTTCGAGATCTTCGAAGGCGCCGGCCTCGACGGCGTCATCGCCAAGCCGGCGGAGCTGCGCTACGAGCCCGGTAAGCGGACGATGTTCAAGGTCAAGCACGGGCGGACCGCCGACGTGGTCGTCGCCGGCTTCCGCTGGCACAAGTCCGGCCCGGTGGTCGGATCACTACTGCTCGGGCTCTTCGATGACGCTGGGGTGCTGCACCACGTCGGCGTGTGCGCGTCGTTCACCGCCGCCCGACGCGCGGAGCTCGTCGACGAGATGGCACCGTTGCGCACCACTGCCGCCGACCACCCGTGGGGGTCGGGTGACGACGGTTCCGGCCAGCGGATTCCGGGCGCGCCGAGCCGGTGGAGCGGCGGCAAGAACCTCGAGTGGCAGCCGCTGCGGCCCGAGTTGGTCGCCGAGGTCGCCTACGACGCGATGGAGGGCGACCGGTTCCGGCACACCGCACGGTTCCAGCGCTGGCGTACCGATCGGGAGCCGGCCTCCTGCCGGTACGACCAGCTGGACCGGCCGGTCCGCTTCGACGTGCACCGGGTGCTGGCCGGCGACCCGACCAGCCAGCAGTGAGCCGACGCCGCCGGATCCCCGCGAGCCGGCGCCGCTGGCAGACAGATGGCCGGCACCGCTGGCTGTCCGCCATCGCGGCCGCAGTGGTCGGTTCGCTGGTCGGCCTGACCGGGTGCACGGCGGCGCGGCCCGACCCCGGGGCGACCAGCGGGCCCGACTCACCGCCGCACTGGCAGCCCTGCCCGGAGTCGACTACGCATCGGTACGGCCCACCACCCGACGGGCTGCGCTACGACTGCGCCACGATCGACGTACCGGTCAACTGGGCCGCCGGTTCCGCCGCCGGCACCCTTCCAGTCGCGCTGATCCGGGCCCGGTCCGACCGGCAGCAGGACCGCATCGGCACCCTGGTGGTCAACCCGGGCGGGCCCGGCGTCTCCGGGGTGGACGCCGCCGCCCGGTTGGCACTGGGCGAACGCCTCGGCGGTCTACCGGAGACAGTGCTGCGCCGGTTCGACGTGGTCGGCTTCGACCCGCGCGGGGTGGGCCGGTCCGCCGCCGTCGACTGCGTCGCCGACAGTGACTGGGACGCCACCTTCGGGGCGGACCCGGACCCCCGTGACCCGGCTGCCTTCGCCGGGGCCGCCGCGCTCAGCCAACGGGTCGCGGCCGGCTGCGCGGCGCGCTACGGCGAGCGGCTCACCGCGTACTCCACCCATCAGACAGCCCGGGACCTCGACGCGGTGCGGGCGGCGGTCGGCGACGACCAGCTGACCTTCCTCGGCTACTCGTACGGGAGCCTGCTGGGAGCCACCTACGCGCACCTGTTTCCGCACCGGGTCCGCGCGCTAGTGCTGGACGGCGCGATCGACCCGGGGCAGGACCCGGTCGCCGGGTCGCTGAGCCAGGCCGCCGGTTTCGAACGGGCCTTTGCCGCCTTCGGCCGGTGGTGTTCCGGCGCACCGGCTGACTGCCCGATCAGCGCCGACCCTTCCGGCACGCTGGCCGAGGCGATGGACCGGGCCCGGCAGGAGCCGGTCACCGGGGCGACCGGCCGGACGGCCACCGCCGGCTGGATCTTCTACGCCGTGGTCGCCTCGCTGTACGACCGCAGCGGCTGGCCACGGCTGGGCCGGGCGCTGGCCGATCTGGGGGACGGCGACCCGGGCCCGGTGTTCGACCTCGCCGACGGCTACACCGGTCGCGGCGACGACGGCCGGTACGGCAACCTGTTCGCCGCCAACCTGGCGGTGAACTGCGCCGACGCCGAGGTGCCGCTGAGCACCGACGAGGTCCGGCAGTTGCAGCAGCAGTGGCGCCGGCAGCATCCGACGTTCGGTCCGGCGCTCGCCGTCGGCCTGCTGGCCTGCGTCAACTGGCCAGTCGCGGCCGACCCGTACCCGGTCGGGCCGGCGGTCGGCGCCGCGCCGATTCTCGTCGTCGGCACCACCGGTGATCCGGCCACCCCGTACGAGCAGGCACCGCGGCTGGCCGAGTCGCTCGGCACCGGCGTGCTGGTGACCCACCAGGGCGACGGGCACACCGCATACCCGCAGGTGGCTTGCGTAGCCGACGCGGTGGACGCGTACCTGATCGATCTGACGGTGCCCGACGACGGCCTGACCTGCCCGTCCTGACCTGGGGCCGGACGGACGGCACCGGGCCGGGGTCAGGACGGCACCGGGCCGGGCGGACGTCGCGGGTCCCGGGCGGGTCAGTCGCCGGTGACCGGGCGGGCCCGGGACGGCTGCACCCGCATCGGTTCGCCGGGCATCTTCGGATGGTCCGGCGGGTACGGCATGTCACCGGCGCCGTCGCGGTCGTCCCGGTCGGCCCACTCCAGCAACGGGGTGATGTCCCACGGCGTGTCGTCGATCCCGGCGTGCGGGTCGCCGACGGCGGCCAGCCGGGGCGGTACGGTGCGCAGGTCGAAGTCGTCCGGCTCGACCCGGGTCAACTCGTCCCAGGTGACCGGAGTGGAGACGGTGGCGCGGGCGTTCGCCCGCAGCGAATAGGCACAGGCGATGGTCCGGTCCCGGGCCATCTGGTTGTAGTCGATGAAGACCTTTCGCCCCCGTTCCTCCTTCCACCAGGACGTGGTGACCAGGTCGGGCCGGCGGCGCTGCACCTCGCGGGCGAACGCGATCACGGCCCGGCGTACCTCGGTGAACAGCCAGCGCGGCTGGATCCGCAGGTAGACGTGCACCCCGCGGCCGCCGGAGGTCTTCGGGTAACCGGTGGCACCAAGCTCGTCGAGGATTGCCCGGACCTCGCCCGCCGCCGCCACCGCGTCGGCGAAGTCGGTGCCCGGCTGCGGATCCAGGTCGATCCGCAGCTCGTCCGGCCGGTCCACGTCAGCGGCCCGCACCGGCCAGGGATGAAACACCACGGTGCCCATCTGCGCGGCCCAGGCGACGTGGGCCAGGTCCGCCGGGCAGAGTTCGTCGGCGGTACGGCCACTGGGAAACTTGATCTCGGCGGTACGGAGCCACGGCGGCACGCCCCGGGCCGGCACCCGCTTCTGGAAGAACATCTCGCCGTCGACGCCGTCCGGGAAGCGCTGCAGTGTGGTGGGTCGGTCGCGCAGGGCGCGCAGTATGCCGTCACCAACGGCCAGGTAGTAGTCGAACACGTCCTGCTTGGTGTACCCCGGCCCGGGGAAGCACACCCGGTCCGGGCTGCTCAGCCGCACCTGGCGGCCGGCCACGTCGACGGTGGTCGCGGACCGGGAACTCCGGCTCTGCCCTGTCACCCCTCGACCTTAGGCCAGCCGGCCGCTGATCGGCGGCCGGCGGTGCCGGGACCGCCGTACCGTAGTGACCATGACAGACGAGAAGACGTCCCTGCCCCGTACCGACGAGCAGTGGCGGGCGCGGCTCAACCCCGAGGAGTTCCGGGTGCTGCGTCAGGCCGGCACCGAGGCGCCCTGGTCCGGTGAGTACGTCGAAACCACGACGGTCGGCACGTACCACTGCCGGGCCTGCGACACGCCGCTGTTCACCAGTGACACCAAGTTCGACTCGCACTGCGGCTGGCCGAGCTTTGACGAGGCGCTGCCCGGGTCGGTGCGCTACATCGAAGACCGGTCGCACGGCATGGTCCGCACCGAGGTGCGCTGCGCCACCTGTGACTCGCACCTCGGGCACCGGTTCGACGGCGAGCGGTACACCCCCCGCAACGCGCGCTACTGCATGAACTCGGTGGCGCTGCGGCTGGAGCCGGCGACCGACGCCGCCCGGAGCTGACCGCCCACCCCGCCTCCGCGCATTTCCCAGCAGTTCGGTCACAGCATCTCAGCGATTCGCCGGTTCCGGGCCTCCCCGATGCCGCACCCTGCAAATGAGGCTGACGTTGGGAGAAGCAACATGGCGACCTGTGAGGTCTGCGGCAACGACTACTGGCTGGCGTTCGACATCCGCACGGTCAGCGGGGACACCTACACCTTCGACTCGTTCGAGTGCGCGATCCAGCTGCTCGCGCCGATCTGCGAACACTGCCAGTGCAAGATCGTGGGGCACGGGGTCGAGGTGTCCGGACGGTTCTTCTGCTGCGCCCACTGCGCGCGCACCGTCGACCAGGAGCAGGGGGCCGCGGTCCGCGACGCGGTCGGCAGCCGGCCGGGCTGAGCCACGTATCATCCGTCGGCGTGCCCCCCGATCCTGGCCTGACGCCGCACGTCGCGCACACCGTCGAACTGCCGCCGTTGGTGCTGTACCAACTGCTCAAGCTGCGGGTGGACGTGTTCGTGGTGGAGCAGCGTTGTGCGTACCCGGAACTGGACGGCCGCGACGTCGAGCCGGGTGCCCGCCAACTGTGGCTGTCCCGGGGCGACACGGTGGTGGCCTGTCTACGGCTGCTCGACGAACCAGGCGGTGGCGCGGAAGCCACGGCCAGGATCGGCCGGGTGGCCGTTGCCACCGCCGAACGCGGCCAGGGTCACGCCGGTCGACTCGTCGAGGCGGCGTTGCGGCTCGCCGCCGGCCGGCCCTGTGTGCTCGACGCCCAGGCACACCTTACGGGGCTGTACGCGCGGTACGGGTTCGTCGTCGTCGGGCCGGAGTACCTCGAGGACGGCATCTGGCACGTGCCGATGCGCCGTGCGGCAGATCCGGTAGGTGCATCCGGCGGAACCTGACCGACCGGGCCGTCCACGCAAGGACCGGCGACCGGATGGACGTGTCCACCGCGGCCGCCGGCCCGGTCCGCCGTACCCGTCACCGGGTCGGCGGCCCTTTCACGGGTCAGCGCTGTCGCTCACCCGAGTTCCGCCAGGCGCTGCCGGCCTTGGCCAGCCCCCGGCTGACCACGTAACCGATGGTCAGCAGCGCGACGTACAGCCATGCGGTGCTGGCCGGGAAGGGGTCCCCGCCACCAGCGGTACCCTGCACGCCGTCGATGTCCGGGTTGATCACCTGGGAGGCCAGCAGTACGCCGGCGACCGCGATCAGGTAGACGTAGAACTCGGTGCTGCGGAACGCCGACTTCGTCTCGGTTCCCGGGGTGATCGCCGGACGCATCCCGGCGTTCATGTCCATCTGGTGTGTCTGACCGTCGGCCATCGGCTGCCCGGCCATCGGCCGGTTCACGGCGGTGGTGTTGCGGGTCGGAGCTTGCGTACTCATCACACCCTCCTCCGGATCAGATGAGTGGTCCTTCTCCGGTCCGGTCGACCCGGTCGGGCTGACCGGCCAACCTCGGGGGGCAGTGGATGGGTACCCGGGCCGGCACCTGCGGAAACCGCGCCGGACGGACCGGTCCGGAGCCGACCGGCGACCGGTCCGGGTGTCGTCAGGGCAGATTTGCGACCAGGTCGGCGACGGTACGGTGCCGTCCGGTGAAGAACGGCACCTCCGCGCGAACGTGCCGCCGCGCCGACGAGGCCCGCAGGTCGCGCATCAAATCGACGATCCGGTGCAGTTCGTCGGCTTCGAAGGCGAGCATCCACTCATAGTCGCCAAGTGCGAAGGATGCAACGGTGTTCGCCCGGACGTCCGGATACGGCCGGGCCATCTGCCCGTGCTCGGCCAGCATCGCCCGGCGCTCCGCCTCCGGCAGCAGGTACCACTCGTACGAGCGGACGAACGGGTACACGCAGATGTACGCCCGAGCCGGCTCGCCCGCCAGAAACGCCGGCACATGGCTCTTGTTGAACTCGGCCGGGCGGTGCAGCGCCAGCTGGGACCAGACCGGAGCGAGGTGGCGGCCCAACGCCGTACGGCGCAACCGCCCGTACGCGTCCTGCAGCTCGTCGCTGTCCGCCGCGTGCCACCAGATCATGATGTCGGCGTCGGCCCGTAGCCCGGCGACGTCGTAGGTGCCCCGGACCGTGACGTCCTTGGCGGTCAGCTCGCCGATCAGCGACTCGACCTCACCGATCATGTCGTCGCGCAGCGCCGGCAGCCGCTCGGCGACCTGGAACACCGACCACATGGTGTACCGGATCGTCGAGTTCAGCTCACGCAACCGCGCCGCGTTGGTCTGCTCGTCGCCGCTCATCGGCGTACCCCTTCCAGGTTTGTCAGGATCTCATCGGCGGCGTTCTCGCCGGACCGCACGCACACCGGGATGCCGATGCCGTCGTAGGCCGCGCCGGCCAACGCCAGCCGGTGCCCGGCGGACCGCAGCGACCAACGGGCCGCCGCCACCCGGCTCAGGTGCCCCGGCGGGTACTGCGGCAGCGCGCCACCCCATCGCTGCACGTGCGACTGCACGGCCGCCGGCTGCCGGACGCCGGTGAGCCGGGTCAGCTCGGTACGCACCGCGTCGACCAGCTCGTCGTCGGAGCGTTGCAGCAGCCGCTCGTCGCCGTGGCGGCCGACCGAGGCACGGACCACGGCCAGCCCGTCAGATCGTCGCAGCTGGGCCCACTTGGTGCTGAAAAGGGTGACGGCCTTGGTCATGGTCCGCTCGGTCGCCGGCACCAGGAAGCCGGAGATCTCCGGCAGCTGCGGCTGCGGCACCGCCAGGGTGACCAGGGCGATGCTGGCGTACTCGAGCGCACCGACCCGGAGCGCCGCGGCGGCGTCGACCGCGGCGAGCAGCCGGGCCGCCGGCCGGGCCGGCACCGCCAGCACCACCGCATCGACGTCCACCCGCTCGGCGCCGCGGGTCGGCCCGACCGTCAACCGCCAGCCGTCCGACGAGGCGGCCAACTCCCGTACCACCGCCGAGGTCCGCAACCGGACCTCGGCTGCGCCGTCGGCGGCCGACAGCGCGCCCCGGACGGCCGCGACGAGCCGGCTCAGCCCGCCGTCGACGGTGGCGAACACCGGCGCGCCGGCCGCTGGTGGTCGGGCGGCCAGTGCCGCCCGGACCGCCGCGACCAGGGTGTGTTCCGTGCGGGCCGCCGCCGCCAGCCCCGGGATGGTGGTGGCCAATGACAAGGTGTCGGCCCTACCCGCGTACACCCCGCCGAGCATCGGGTCGACCAGTTGCTCGACGACCTCGTCACCCAGCCGCCGACGAACCAGCTCACCGACGGCGACGTCATCGTCCGGCTGCAGCAACGGCCGGCCCTGGTCGGCGTCACGCTCCGGTTCGGCGCGGGCCACCCGGGCCACCGCCGCGAGGTCGCCGGGCACGCCGATCAGCGTCCCGGCGGGTAACGCAACGAACTGTCCGCCCCGGGCCAGCGCCGCCTGACCGACCGCCGGGTGTCGCAGCCTGTCACCGAGGCCGACCCGGCGGGCCAGCGCGACCGCAGCGGAGTCGCCGCCGGCCGGATCCCGCATCAGGAACGCCTCGGCGCCGCGTTCCACCGGCAGCCCGGCAAAGTCCTCGGTACGCAGCTTGCCGCCCAGCTCGTCGGACTGCTCGTAGACCGTGATCCGGGTCCCGGCGGGTGCCCGGTCACGCAGCCGCAACGCTGCGGCCAGCCCAGCGATCCCGCCACCCACCACGGCGATCCGCCACGATTGCTGCATACCGTCACCTTGCCACCCGGGTAGTCGGGCCGGCCGGCCGGGCCTACCCGGGTGTGACGCGGTCAGCGCTGCGACGTCTCGTGCACCAGCTCGACGACCCTGGTCAGCACGTCGGGATCGGTTTCCGGCAGCACTCCGTGACCGAGGTTGAACACGTGTCCGGGGGCGGCGAGCCCGTCGGCCAGCACCCGCCGGACCTCCGTACGCACCACCGGCCACGGCGCGAGCAGCAGACTCGGGTCGAGGTTGCCCTGTACCGCACGGTCCGGGCCGATCCGCACGGTCGCGGCGTCCAGGGGGGTACGCCAGTCCACCCCGACCACATCCGCGCCGGCCTCGCCCATCGCACCGAGCAACTCGGCGGTCCCGACTCCGAAATGGATTCTGGGCACTCCGGCGGCGGCCAGTCCGTGCAGCACCGCTGCGGAGTGCGGCAGGACGTGCCGACGGTAGTCGGCCTCGGAAAGCGTGCCGGCCCAGGAGTCGAACAGCTGGACCGCGGCGACGCCCGCCGCGACCTGCACCCGGAGGAACTCCAGGGTGATCTCGGCGAGCCGGCCGCAGAGCGCGTGCCAGGTCTGCGGATCGCCGTGCATCAGGGCCTTGGTCCGCCCGTGGGTCCGCGACGGTCCGCCTTCGACCAGGTAGCTGGCCAGGGTGAACGGCGCACCCGCGAACCCGATCAGCGGGGTTGCACCGAGTTCGGCGACCAGCAGCCGGACCGCCTCGTCGACGAAGCCGACGTCGTCGGGGGTGATCCGGCGGAGCCGGCCGACATCGGCGGCGCTGCGGACCGGTTCGGCGATGACCGGCCCGGTGCCGGCGACGATGTCCAACTCGACGCCGGCCGCCGCGACCGGAACGACGATGTCGCTGAACAGGATCGCGGCGTCCACGCCGTGCCGGCGTACCGGCTGCATGGTGATCTCGGCGACCAGGTCCGGCTGCCGGCAGGACTCCAACATGCCGATCCCGCTGCGCAACTGGCGGTACTCGGGCAGCGACCGACCGGCCTGGCGCATGAACCACACCGGCGTGTGCGGCACCCGTTCCCGGCGGCAGGCCCGGACGAAGGCGGAGGTGGCCAGCGGCGCCGCCGGGGCCGGGGCCGGCGCGGGTGTGTCGGGTGTCGCGTCGTGGGCGGCGTTGCCCGGTGTCGTCGTGGTCATCGGCGCCCATGGTGCCACGGTCGCCCGGCTGGTCGGCAGCCGCCGCCCCGATCCGATCCGCCCCGGTCGGATCCGGGCCGCACTGAGCCGATCCTTGGCCGGCGAAGCGCTGCCGTCGCGGTCACCGCTGCCGGGCCCGGCGCGCCGATCCCCATCTGGTCGGACCGCAGCCTAGGCTTTTGGCCATGGCCCCCCTTACCGCGTTGCCCGAGGCGTTCCACCGCGCCGTCGCCGGACTGCGCGCGGTGACCCCTCGGGAGGAGATCCAGATCGAGGAGGTCGGTGCCCCTCAGCGGCTGGCCCCGTACGCGTTCGCGTTGAGCGCCACGGTGCTGCGCGGCTCGGAGGAGGTGGCCACCGGACGGTTGGTCCTGCTGCACGACCCGGACGGACACGACGCCTGGCAGGGCACCCTGCGCCTGGTGACGTACGTCACCGCCGACCTGGAGGTTGACCTGGTCGCGGACCCGCTGCTGCCGACCGTCGGCTGGACCTGGTTGACCGATGCGTTGGACGTCCACGAGGCCGCCTACGGTGCCCTGGGCGGCACGGTGACGCAGACCTGCTCCACCCGCTTCGGCGAGCTGGCTGGCCCACCTGCGGGCGGCGACATCGAGATCCGCGCTTCGTGGACGCCGTCGACCACCGGGCTCGACGCCCACCTGAGGGCCTGGTGTGACCTGCTGGCGTCGACCGCCGGTCTGCCGCCGCCGGGGGTGACGGTGCTGCCGGGCCGGCGGCGGCCGACCGGCACCACCTGACGCGATCAGCAGATCTCGAACACGTCGCAGGCGGTACGGATCGGCACAGCCAGCCCGATCCCCTCGGCGTCGCGGGCCTTCGCGGTGGCGATGCCCACCACCTGTTTGCCGCTGTTGATCACCGGCCCGCCCGAGTTGCCGGGGTTGATCGGAGCGTCGAACTGGATGACCGGGCCGGTGCTGTCGTCGGCATCCCGCAACGCGCTGACCACCCCGGTGGTCACCGAGTCGACGAGCCCGAGCGGAGCCCCGACCACTACGATCTGCTGACCGGACTTGACCTCGTCGGGAGCTGGCGGCAGGCCGGGGAACGAGCGGTCGGTCCGCAGCTGCGCCACGTCGCTGTCCTCGTCAACCGCGACGACCGCCGCCTCGATCCGTTCACCGTCGCGCTCGAGAAAGACGCGCCGGTTGCCGGCCAGATAGCTGGGCTCGACGACGTGGTAGTTGGTCAGCAGATTGGTGCCGCCGTCGGCTGACTCGCCCACCGCGAAGGCCGTGCCGGTGAACCGCCCGGCGCTGACCCGAAAGACGCTGGGCAGCACCGCCGTGGCGATCGCCTCCGGGTCGAAGGCCGCGCCGACCTGCCGTTCCAACTCGGCGGCGCGCGCCTCGACCAACTCGAAGCGGTCGGAATCGGCTCCCTGCGCCCGGGCCAGCCGCTGGTCGACCTCGGCCAGTCGGGTGGTCAACTGACGGATCTGGTGCGTCTGGAAACCCGCCAGGCCGGCCAGAAGCAGGACCAGCAGCAGCGCAGTCGCCCCTGGCCACCCCCGCCGGACCGGGGTGACCCGGCGAAGCTGGTCGGCCGGCGGCGCCCACGAGCCCGGACGGTCCGAGGTCGCCCAGGGCGTCGGCGCGTCGGGAGCAGGGGGCGGCTCGCTCGCGACATGGGTCTCCTCGGCGGCATGGGCGTCCTCGGCAGTATGGGCCGCCGGTAGCGTATGCGCCTCCGGAGCGGCATGCCGCGGGCCCGGAATGTCCGGGACAGCAACGGAGCGCGGATCGTCGTACCCACTGGTCATGTCGTGGCAGCCTCTCCTTCAACGCGGCAGCCGGCCCACCTGCCGCTGAGCGGCGATACGACCGTACCGGGCAGTACGGTGTTTGTCGTCACCTCTCGCCCGGTGATCACACGATTGCCACCCGTTGGACACATAACCGGGGTGTCGCCGGTCAACTCGACCGGCCCGGAGCCGACGCGCCGGTGACACCTTGTGCAGCCGGCACCGGGCCGGGCACTAGGGTTGCCAGGTGACCGACGAATCCCCCCTGCGCCGTCGGACCGCGCAACGCCCAGCAGGGAGCGAGCCGCACCACCCGCTGGCGCAGCCGCCGGCGTCCGATGTCGTGGGGTCCGACTCCTCGCCCGGCGGGCCCGTTGCGCTGACCGCTCCCCGCGACGGCACCCCTGCACCGGTGGCCGACGACGACGCTCTCGCCGAGGCCGTTGCCCGATTCGCTGCCGGCTCCGGTCCGGTCGCCATCGACGCCGAACGCGCCTCCGGATACCGCTACACCCAACGCGCCTATCTGGTGCAGCTACGCCGGGCGGGTGCCGGTACCGCGCTGATCGACCCGCTGCCGCTGCCCGACCTGGGCACGCTCGACGCCGCGATCGCCGATGCCGAATGGGTGCTGCACGCCGCCAGCCAGGATCTGCCCTGCCTGGCCGATGTCGGGCTGCGCCCACGCCGGTTGTTCGACACCGAGTTGGCCGCCCGGCTGGCCGGCTACGAGCGGGTGGGGCTGGCCGCGCTGACCGAGGCACTGCTCGGCTTCTCGCTGGAGAAGCATCACTCCGCCGCCGACTGGTCGACCCGCCCGCTACCGGAGTCGTGGCTGACCTACGCGGCGCTCGACGTCGAACTGCTGGTCGAGCTGCGGGACGTACTCGCCCTGGAGTTGGAACGCCAGGGCAAGCAGCAATGGGCTGCCGAGGAGTTCGCCGCCCTGGTCGCCTGGGGCAGCCAGCCGACCCGGGTACGGCCGGAGCCGTGGCGGCGGACCTCCGGCATTCACCGGGTACGCGGAGCGCGGGCCCAGGCCCGGGTACGCGCGTTGTGGCAGGCCAGGGACGACGTCGCCGCCCGCCGCGATTCGGCACCGGGCCGGGTGCTGCCGGATTCGGCGATCATCGCGGCGGCCGAACTCGATCCCCGGGACGAGCGGGCCCTGCTGGCGTTGCCTGGTTTCAACGGCCGCTCGGTCCGGCGCTTGGCGCGGATCTGGCTGGACGCGCTGGACGTCGCCCGCGCCCTGCCCGACGACGCCCTGCCGACCACGCCTGCGGTCGACGGCCCTCCCCCGCCGCACCGCTGGGCGGAACGGGACCCGGCGGCCGCGGCACGGTTGGCCCGGTGCCGGGAAGTGGTGATCCGGACGGCCGCGGCGAACCTGCTACCGCCGGAGAACCTGATCGCGCCGGACTCGGTCCGCCGGCTCGCCTGGACTCCGCCGGAGAAGATCAGCGACGAGTCGGTGGCGGCGACGCTGCAGGGGTTCGGTGCCCGTACCTGGCAGGTGTCGTTGATCGTGGCGGAGCTGAGCGCGGCGCTGCGGGACCCGCCGCGGTAGACCGCTGCGGCGGGTCCCAGGAAGCGTCGCGATCAGGGCCGCCGTGGACGCGGCCGGACGCCGGACTCAGTCGTCGAGCACCTGGTCCCGCCGCGCCGACCAGGCCAGGGAGTGCCGGATGCCGTCGGCGATGGACAGCTCGGGCTTCCAGTCGAGCAGCCGACGCGCCCGGACGCTGCGGGTGTACGAGCCGGCGGCGTCACCGGGGCGGGGCCCGGTCTCCCGGACCCGCAGCGGCTGGTCGACCACGGAGCGGAAGGCCTCGACGAACTCACGCACCGTGGTGCCGTCGCCGGTGCCGAGGTTGAGCACCTCGTAGCGCCGGTCGGCGCCGACCGGCAGAATCTCGTCGAAGTGGCGCAGCGCCTGCACGTGTGCCCGGGCCAGGTCCCAGACGTGGATGAAGTCTCGGATTCCCGAGCCGTCGCGGGTGGGCCAGTCAACCCCGGTGATGGCGAACTCGGCCCCGGTCTGCACGGCGGTGATCAGCTTGCCGAGGACGTGGGTGGGCTGGCGGATCTGCAGGCCGGTACGCAGCTGCGGGTCGGCGCCGATCGGGTTGAAGTAGCGCAGCGACAGCGCCCGCAGCGGCATGGCGGCGGCGCAGTCGGCGAGCAGCGTCTCCATCACCGCTTTGGTCCGCGCGTACGGACTGGTCGGCTCGAGCGGTGAGGACTCGTCGACGGAGAAGTCTTCACCCGGCCGGTAGATCGACGCAGAGGAGCTGAACAGGTACCGCTCGGCTCCGTTGCGGGCCACGTGGTCGATGAAGTCGATCGACTTCGCGACGTTCTCCCGGTAGTAGCGCAGCGGTTCGGCGACCGATTCGGGCACTACGATCAGCGCCGCGGCGTGCACCACCGCGCTGATGTCCGGGTGTTCGGCGAAGATCCGGTCGATCAGGGCACCGTCGGCGATGTCGCCCTGGTAGAAGATCCGGTCGCGGGTGAACTCGATCCGCCCGGTGACCAGATTGTCCAGCACCACCGGCTCAATGCCGTCGTCGAGGCATGCGGAGGCGATCGTACTGCCGATGAAGCCCGCGCCTCCGGCGATCAGAACCTTCACCGTGTCTCCTCTGTTGGATTGTCGTCCGTCTGGGTTGGTCGTCGGTCGCCCGTCCGGCGGGTCGCGAATGTCCGGTGCGGGCGGTGGCGCACGATTGACATCACGGTACCGGAGCCGGGTCGAGCGCTCCGCCGGAGGCGACCCCCGACCGGTGGCCCGGGTGTGGCCCGGGCCACACCCGGGCCACCGGTCGACGATTGTTACCGACAAGTAGCATGGAAGTCTGCCCCGCGTACCCAGGCCGGCAAGGAGGCCCCATCGTGCCGCGTGAAGTCCGGGACGTCGTCTTCGTCGACGGCGTCCGCACCCCGTTCGGCAAGGCCGGCGGGATGTACGCCCACACCCGCGCCGACGACCTCGTCATCCGCTGCATCCGTGAACTGCTGCGGCGCAACCCGCAACTACCCCCCGACCGGGTCGAGGAGGTAGCCATCGCGGCGACCACCCAGACCGGCGACCAGGGACTGACCATCGGTCGCACCGCCGCGCTGCTGGCCGGGCTACCCAAGACGGTGCCCGGCTTCGCCATCGACCGGATGTGCGCCGGCGCGATGACCGCGGTCACCTCGGTAGCCGGCGGCATCGCGATGGGTGCCTACGACGTGGCGATCGCCGGCGGCGTCGAACACATGGGCCGGCATCCGATGGGCGAAGGCGTCGACCCCAACCCGCGCATCCTCGCCGAGAAGCTGGTCGACCCGTCCGCGCTGATCATGGGCGCGACCGCAGAGAACCTGCACGACCGGATGCCCGGCGTCACCAAGGCGCGCGCCGACGCCTTTGCCCTCGCCTCCCAGGTCAAGACCGCCAAGGCGTACGCCAACGGCAAGCTGCAGCCGGACCTGGTCCCGGTGGCGGTCCGCGACCCGGAGGCCGGCTGGGGGCTGGCAGTCGTCGACGAGGCGCCCCGGGAGACGTCGCTGGAGAAGCTGGCCACCCTCAAGACCCCGTTCCGGCCGCACGGGCGGGTCACCGCCGGCAACGCCGCCGGGCTCAACGACGGTGCGACCGCCAGCGTGATCGCCGCCGAGGACGTGGCCCGCGAGCTGGGGCTACCGGTGGCGATGCGGCTGGTCTCGTACGGCTTCGTCGGCGTCGAACCGGAGGTGATGGGTGTCGGCCCGATCCCGGCGACCGAGAAGGCTCTGCGGCTTGCCGGGCTGGGCATCGACGACATCGGCCTGTTCGAGCTGAACGAGGCCTTCGCCGTCCAGGTGCTGGCCTTCCTCGACCACTTCGGCGTCGACGCCGACGACCCGCGGGTCAACCCGTGGGGTGGCGCCATCGCCATCGGGCACCCGCTGGCCTCCTCCGGCGTACGACTGATGACCCAGCTGGCCCGGCAGTTCGCCGAACATCCCGAGGTGCGCTACGGGCTGACCGCGATGTGTATCGGCATCGGCATGGGCGGCTCGGTCATCTGGGAGAACCCGGCCTGGACCGGCCCGGCACAGCAGGGAGACGAGAACTGATGCTGCACAACCCCGACGAGGTGGTCACCCGGGCGCTGGTCCGGCAGGTGAACGTACCCGGACTGGACCGGCCCGCCGCGCTGATCACCCTGGACAACGGCCTGGACCACCGCAAACCCAACACCCTCGGGCCGACCGGGCTGGCCGGCCTGGACGCGGCGATCACCGAGGCGCTGGCCGGCGAGCCGGCCTTCGTGGCGGTCACCGGCAAGCCGTACGTCTTCTGCGTCGGCGCCGACCTCACCGCGATGCCGCAGCTCGTCGACCGTGAGCAGGCGCTGGAGATCGGCCGGACGGGCCACCGGATCTTCGCCCGGCTACGCGACAGCGCGGTGCCGACCTTCGCGTTCGTCAACGGTGCCGCGATGGGTGGCGGCCTGGAACTCGCCCTGCACTGCCACTACCGGACACTGTCCGGCGGAGCCGGTCCGCTGGCCCTGCCGGAGGTGTCCCTCGGTCTGGTACCGGGCTGGGGAGGCACCCAGTTGCTGCCGAACCTGATCGGCATCCCGGCCGCCGCGCAGGTGATCATCCAAAACCCGTTGACCCAGAACAAGATGCTCAAGCCGAAGCAGGCCGCGGAGATGGGCATCGCCGACATCCTGCTCGAACCGGCCGATTTCCTGGAGCGGTCCCTGCAGTGGGCGGCTGGCGTGGTCACCGGCGAGGTCACCGTCGACCGCCCGGAGGTCGACCGGGACATGTGGGACGGGGTGCTCTACTTCGCCCGCCAGCTGCTCGACCAGCGGCTGCACGGCGCGGTACCGGCCGCCTACCGGGCCCTCGACCTGCTCGCGCTGGCCAAGGAGACCCCGTTCACCGACGGCACGGCCGCCGAGGACGAGGCCCTCGCCGACCTGATCCTGTCCGAGGAGCTGCGCAGCGGGCTGTACGCGTTCGACCTGGTCCAGCGACGCGCCAAGCGGCCGGCCGGCGCCCCCTCGGCGGACCTGGCCCGGCCGGTCACCAAGGTCGGCGTCGTCGGGGCCGGGCTGATGGCTTCCCAGCTGGCGCTGCTGTTCGCCCGCCGACTGCAGGTGCCGGTGGTGCTCACCGATCTGGACCAGGCCCGGGTGGACGCCGGACTGAGCTACGTGCACTCCGAGATCGAAAAGCAGGTCGGCAAGGGCCGGATGGACACCGGTACGGCGGCGAAGCTGCTGGCGCAGGTGAGCGGGTCGGTCGACAAGAGCGCCTTCGCCGACGCCGATTTCGTCATCGAGGCCGTCTTCGAGGACCTCAAGGTCAAGAAGCAGGTGTGGGCCGAGGTCGAGGCGATCGTCGGCCCCGAGACGATCCTGGCCACCAACACCTCGTCGCTGTCCGTCTCCGACATGGCCGCCGACCTGGCTCACCCCGAACGGGTGGTCGGCTTCCACTTCTTCAACCCGGTCGCCGTCCTGCCCCTGCTGGAGATCGTCCGCGGGGAGCGGACCGACGACGCGACTCTGGCCACCGCGTTCGCCGTCGGCAAGCAGCTGCGCAAGTCCTGCGTGCTGGTGTCGGACGCCCCGGCGTTCGTGGTCAATCGGCTGCTCACCCGGTTCCTCGGCGAGATCTTCGCGGCAGTGGACGCCGGCACGCCGCCGGAGGTCGCCGACGCCGCGCTGGACCCGCTCGGCCTGCCGATGCGGCCGCTGGCCCTGCTGCAACTGGTCGGCCCGCCGGTGGCCCACCATGTCGGTGGTACGTTGCACGCCGCGTACCCGGACCGGTTCACGGTCAGCGACAACCTGCGGCGGATCGCCGAGTCCGGGCTGCCGCTGATGGTGGACGACGAGATCAACCCCGAGATCGGCAAGCTGTTGGAGGTCGGGTCGCAGCCGTTGACCGCCGAGCAGGTCCGGCAACGGGCCCTCGACGCGTTGGCGCAGGAGGCCCGGCTGATACTCGACGAGGGTGTGGTCGCCGAACCACAGGACATCGACCTGTGCATGATCCTCGGCGCGGGGTGGCCGTTCCACCTCGGCGGGATCACCCCGTACCTGGACCGGACCGGCACCGCGCAGCGGGTGACCGGCCGGCGGTTCCTACCCGCCGGGGTGGCCAGCAGCCCAGCCGATTGACCGGACAAAACGGAGCGGGATGTCGAGGCCGAAGTTCGGCTCGACATCCCGCTTGCCGCCTGAGGCTTGCCTACCTGCAGGACAAATTCCAGACCTACTTGTAGGACAAGTTCGTCTGACCCTCGATCACCCGGCCGGCGATGTACAGATTACCAGCCGAGTCGAGAACCGCAATGATCTTCTTTTGGCTCCCGTGATGGGTCGTGAAGAAGATCTTGTCCGCTTCCTGCGAGGTCGAGTAGTTCGTGTTGACCGAAAGCTCGATACTGACCGGCGAACTGATCAGGACGTCCTTCTTGGGCGAGCTCTCGTAGACCTGGTTCTGCCGGAGCCGGATGCGTCCGTGAGTGTCACCCTCGTCCCAATCCGTTGCGAGTCCAAGATCGACGTCGGGCATCGGATCTCCTTTCGTTTGCCCGGATTCTCTCCGGTAGGTCAACCCAACTGGACAACCGCATCGGAGTCGATACACCTCAGTCATCGACGCGACCCATTTCTCCCACCCGATCCGGCGCCAATTCAATGGTATGACAGCCCCAACCGCCTTGGCTAGACACAAAATTTGTCAGCAAAGCCGACCAACATCTTCACCTCGATGCAATTTCCACGACTACCGACTCCACCAACCGACCATTTCGTCCCAAATGACTGACCGGCACCGCAACACATGTTAATTCGAGAAGATGATTCACATGGCCGGTTCCGAAAAAACATATTCATCGAACCCAAAGTCAAACCGATGGAGTGAAGTGAACATTGCTGACACCGGGCCTCAGCAAGCGGGCCGCAGGGTCAGGGCGCGGCGGCAGGTCAGTTCCGACGTACCGGTGAGGCGGCCACCTGCAGTGGCGTGTCAGCAGCGGGCAACATCAAGGTGACTTCAAGGCCGCCCCCGGGTTGGGACACGGCGGACACCGTACCGCCGTGCGCGTCGGCCACCGCCCGTACGATCGACAGGCCCAGGCCGGAGCCGCGCGCCCCGGTCCGTTCCCGGCCACCCCGGCGGAACGGCTCGAACAGGCCCGGCACGTCAGCCTGGTCCACCTCGAAGCCGGTGTTGCCGACCAGCAGGTAGACGTGCGACCCGTGGCTGCCGGTCCGCACCCACAGCCGACCGTGCAGGTGGTTGTAGCGCACCGCGTTCTCGATCAGATTGCCGGCCAACCGGTCCAGCAGGCTGGGGTCGCCGATCACCACCGCCGGGTCTAGGGCGGTACGGACGTCCAGCTTGAGCCGGCGGGTCTCGGCCTGCACGGCCGACAACGCCGCACAGACCCCCTCAGCCAGGTCCCGGGGCACCTTACGGACCAGCCGCCGCCCGGACTGCGCCTCGCTGCTGGCCAGCACCAGCAACGCGTCGAACAGCCCGTTGGCCCGCTCCGAGGCGTCCCGGACCACCGTCGCCATCCGCCTGTACTCGGCCAGGTCGGCGGTGTCGTCGGCCATCGTCACGTCGATCTCGGTGCGCATCACCGCCAGCGGGGTACGCAGCTCGTGGGAGGCGTTGGCAACAAACCGCTTCTGGGCCTCGAACGACGCGCTGAGCCGGTCCAGCATGTCGTCGAAGGTCGCGGCGAGCTCAGCCACCTCGTCACCGGTGCCGGAGTAGCCGATCCGCTGATCCAGGGTCTGTTCGCCGAGCCGCCGGGCGGTCGACGTCACCTGCTGCAGCGGACGCAGCGCCCGGCCGACGACGGCGTACGCACCGACCACCCCGACCACGCTGATCGCCAGCAGCGCGACCAGCGCCTTGGCCAGCAGCTCACGGGACGCCCGCTCGACGATCCCGTCCTGCCAGGCTGCCGCGTCCATCTCGCGACCGTCGGCGAGCACCACGGTGGTCCCCGGCACGAGCTGGTCCGCCGGTCGCAGCGCGTCGGTGACCAGCAGCCAGGCGAGCAGTACGAAGACGGCCAGCGAGCCGACCAGCAGGACAGCGTTGAACAGAGTGAGCCGCAGCCGCAGGGTCGGCCGGGGCATGCGCAGCGTCGGCCAGCGTCGACGCCTCGGGTCCACCACCGACGCCGCCGGGGCAGCAGATCCGGGCAGCCGGTTCACTGGTACGCCTCGTCACGCGGCTCCGGCCCGGTCACGCGGTACCCGGCCCCGACCACGGTCTCGATAAGCGGGGGTTCCCCGAGCTTGCGGCGCAGTGTCATCACCGTCACCCGTACGGTGGTGGTGAACGGATCGGTGTTGGCGTCCCAGACCCGCTCCAGCAGCTCCTCGCTGGACACCACCGCCCCGCGCGCCTTGACCAGCTCCTCCAACACGCCGAACTCCTTGCGGGTGAGATCGACCGGCTGGCCGTCCCGGGTGGCCAGCCGGCGGGCGGGGTCGACGGTCAGGTCGGCGACGGTCAGCACTGGCGGGGCCGCCGGGGTGGCCCGCCGGCCGAGGGCCTGCACCCGGGCGACGAGCTCGGTGAACGCGAACGGCTTCGGCAGGTAGTCGTCGGCGCCCAACTGCAGACCTTCGACCCGGTCGGCGACGGTGCCGCTGGCGGTCAGCATCAGCACCCGGGTGAGAGCGCCGGAGCTGACCAGGTCCGCGCAGATCTGGTCACCGTGCACACCGGGCAGGTCGCGGTCGAGCACCACCACGTCGTAGCGGGTCACGAAGGCCATCTCGTGTCCGGCGGAGCCGTCGTACGCCACGTCGACCGCCATGCCCTGTCGACGCAGCCCACGGACGATAGCGTCGGCGAGGTTGCGCTCGTCCTCGACCACCAGTACCCGCACCGCGACCTCCTTCACCCGTCCGGTCCCACCCTGCGCAGGCCCGCGTTAAGCCTGCGTGAAGCGGCGGGTAGGAATCACAAACTAGTCGAGTCGTACCCCGTTGACGCTGGGCACCGATACCGGCACCCACGACCCCACCGGTCACCATTGAAGAGCTGTCCGCAACATTTCCGGGAACTCGAGTGGGTTCGTCAAGGCGCATCGGACCCGCGAGACGACGGTGGGTCGGGACATAGCGGCGACAACAGGGCCGCGAGATGAGCCGGCCACCCCGCCGCCACCTCAAACGGCCGCCGACCGTCCACCGCGACCACGAGCAGTCATGGCCGGAAACTACCGCTCGCCAACCGCAAGTTTTCTGAATATCGATATGAGTCGATCGATGCGTTAATGCCAACACCAACTGCTCTTGGAGGACATGTTCATAAAGAATGCCGATATGCCCGATTCATCAACTTGGCGCCTCAGCACCAGGTGCCCGAACGCCCGCGCCGACTCGCCAACTTGCTCAGGTGCCCGACGCAGACAGAGATCGACACTCTCCGTCGCCACCTGGGTGGCCGACCCTCCAACTGAGCGTCATCAACCGTCCCTGCTGACCACGGATACGCATCGCCGCTGGGCAGCTCTCACCTGAAGAGTGACAGATTGTCCTACTTCCCTGTCGGAGGATCAGCATGATCTCCCAGACCCGTCCTGCCCGACGTCGGTTTCGAACGCTCTGGGCATCCGGCATCGCCGCACTTGTCGTAGTCCTGACCGTGTCGTTGATGCCGAATCTCGCCAGCGCGGCCGAAAGCACCCTGGGGGCGGCCGCCGCCCAGTCCGGCCGCTACTTCGGCACCGCCGTCGCTGCCAACAAACTCGGCGACTCGACGTACGTGAACATCCTCAACCGGGAGTTCAACAGCGTCACCGCCGAGAACGAGTTGAAACTCGACGCCACCGAACCACAACAGAACCAGTTCACCTTCACCAACGGCGACCGGATCGTCAACCACGCCATCTCCCGCGGCATGGCCGTCCGCGGCCACACCCTCGCCTGGCACTCCCAGCAACCCGGCTGGATGCAACAGATGGAAGGCAACGCCCTCCGCCAGGCCATGCTCAACCACGGCAACTCCGGCGCCCGCCGCAACTCCAACCTCCAACGCACCGGCAACGACTGGATCGAAGCCGCCTTCCGCGCCGCCCCGCGCCGCCGACCCCGGCACCAAACGGTAGTTGTCAAGTCAAATTGAGACGGTTGGTGCCTGCTGGGTTGGCTGGTTGATCCAGGCCTGGTCGGGTAGCCGTGGTGCGCGTGGCCGGCGGGTGAACCGGTCCGGATGGGCGGCGTGGGCGGCGTCGAGGGCGCGTTGGCGCTGCTCGCGGACCTGCTCGGCGGTGCCGTAGCCTACCGCCCCGGCGTCCTCACCCTCCAACGCTGACCGAAACCCACACCACACCACGACGCGGCGGGCCCGGCACCACGCCGGGCCCGCCTTGCAGTCCCGGGACCGGATGTCGGCGGCGCACCTCGGCAACACGGAAAGCTTGCGATGACTCGGCGACGGCGTGTCGATGAGGCAGAGTGGATCAACCCCGAACGACGGCCGTCCGCAGAGCTCGCGGGAACCGGTGCGCGAGCGACTGACTCGACGCTCAGCTGCGCCGGCCGGCACCACGTCGGGTGGTGGCCCGGTCACCGGAAACGTCACCGACGAAGCCCGTGCCGGCCGGCGGGTCGTTGTCCGGATCATCCAGCCCGGAAATCCAGCCGGTCACGTCGCGCGCCACGTCCTGCGCGGTCAGCCGCAGATCGGCAAGGATCTGCGCCCGGCTGCCGTGCGGATGCCAGTCGGCCGGTACGCCGAGATCACGCAGCGGCACCGGCACATCGGCATCGCGCAGCGCCTTGGCAACGGCGTCCCCGACACCGCCGGTGCGTACCCCGTCCTCGACGGTGACCACCAGCCGGTGTGCGGCGGCGAGCTCGACCAGCTCGGCGGCGACTGGACGGACCCAGCGCGGGTCGACCACGGTCACCCCGTAGCCCTGCTCGGCGACCCGGGCCGCCACGTCGACGCCGAGGTGTCCGAACGCGCCGACGGCGATCAGCAGCACGTCGCGCCGGTCGGACTCGACCAGCACGTCCACCCCCCCGACCCGACGCACCGCCGGCAGGTCGGCGGCGACCGAACCGGTCGGGAAGCGCACCAGGGTCGGGCCGTCGTCGACCGCCACCGCCTCGCGCAGCTCCTCACGCAGAGTCGCCGCGTCCCGGGGGGCGGCGATCCGCAGCCCTGGCACCACCCCGAAGACCGACATGTCCCAGATGCCGTAGTGGCTGGGCCCGTCCGGGCCGGTCACCCCGGCCCGGTCCAGCACGAAGGTCACCGGCAACCGGTGCATCGCCACGTCCAGCAGCACCTGGTCGAACGCCCGGTTGAGGAACGTCGCGTAGACCGCGACCACCGGGTGCAGCCCGCCCATCGCCAGGCCGGCGGCCGAGGTGGTGGCGTGCTGCTCGGCGATACCGACGTCGTACACCCGGTGCGGGTACTTGCGGGCCAGCGACGCGATGCCGGTCGGCTCGGCCATCGCCGCGGTGATCCCGACGACGTCGGGCCGCTCGTCGGCGACCGCCACCAGCTCGTCGGCGAAGACGTGGGTCCACTTCACCGCCGGCGCGGCCAGCAGCTTGCCGGTCTCCACATCGAAAGCGCTGCTCGGACCGTGCAGGCAGTCGGCCTCGTCCTCCTCGGCCGGCCGGTAGCCGTACCCCTTTCGGGTCACCACGTGCACGATCACCGGCCCGCCGAAGCCCTTGGCCCGCTGCAACGCCGACTCGACGGCGGCCAGGTCGTGGCCGTCGATCGGGCCGACGTACTTGATGCCGAGGTCCTCGAACATGGTCTGCGGCGCGACCGCGTCCTTGATGCCCTTCTTGACCGCGTGCAGCACCTCGTACATCGGCCGGCCGACCATCGGGGTGGCGCCGAGGGTGTCCTTGACCAGGTCGAGGACCTTCTCGTAGCCGGGGTTCAGCCGTAGGGCCGCCAGGTGGTCGGCCAGACCACCGATGGTCGGCGCGTACGACCGGCCGTTGTCGTTGACCACGATGACCAGCGGGTTGCGGGCACCGGCTATGTTGTTGAGCGCCTCCCAGCACATGCCGCCGGTCAACGCCCCGTCACCGACGACGGCGACCACGCTGCGCGCCTCGCCGCGCAACGCGTACGCCTTGGCCAGACCATCCGCATAGGACAGTGCGGTGGAGGCGTGCGAGTTCTCGATCAGGTCGTGCTCGCTCTCGGCCTGGCTCGGATAGCCGGACAGGCCACCTCGTTGGCGGAGCTGGTCGAAGGCGGCCTGCCGGCCGGTCAGGATCTTGTGCACGTACGCCTGGTGACCGGTGTCGAACAGGAACCGGTCCCGAGGTGAGTCGAAGACCCGGTGCATGGCGATGGTCAACTCCACCACACCGAGGTTGGGTCCCAGGTGCCCGCCGGTGCGGGACACCTTGGCGACCAGGAAGTCACGGATCTCGGCGGACAGCACCGCCAGCTCGTCGGCGGAGAGCCGCTTGACGTCCTGAGGTGTGCGGACGGTGGCCAGCAATCGGCCGTCGGATCCTGCCTCTACCTGGCTCAATTTCGCTCCCAACTGCCCGGCGCGCGCCGATGTGCGGCGCTGGGCGGCTACCCGGCGGCGGCGTACGCTCCGGCCCGCGTACGGCGTCCGCCCATGACCGCAGAGTCTATCGGGATCGCGCCGCTGCGCAGCGCCGCCGACCGGTCGACGTGCGGCCTGCTGGCGGGCCGATGTGCGGCCTGCCCGCGGGTCCGTCCGACCGGGGTCATCGACCGGCGGCCGGGGTGAGCAGGGCGACGCACTCGACGTGCCGGGTCATCGGGAAGCAGTCGTAGCCGTGCAACGCCGTCAGCGACCAGCCGAGGTCGCGGAAGGTACGCACGTCCCGGGCGAGCGCGGCCGGGTCGCAGGCAACGTAGGCGATGGCCCGCCGGGTGGCCGCTGCGATCCCGGCGACCACGCGGGCGCCCGCACCGGCCCGGGGCGGATCGAGCACCACCAGGTCGACCGGTCCGGTGATCCGGCGGCGGGTCAGCGCCGTCTCCACCCGGGCCGCGACCACCTCGATCCGGGGCAGGTCGGCCAGGTTGAGTCGGGCCGCAGCCACCCCGGCGGACGACGATTCGACCATCGTGACCCGCCCGTGCGGCCCGGTCCGGCCGGCCACCGCGGCGGCGAACAGACCAGCACCGCCGTACAGGTCCCACGCCGACTCGCCGGGACGGGGACGCAGCAGGTCCAGCACCGAGGTGATCAGGGTGTCGGCGGCCGCCGGATGCACCTGCCAGAACGCCCCGGCCGGCAGCCGCCAGTGGCGGCCGGCGGCGGACTCAGTGACCTGCGTCACCGAACCGGGTAGCGCATCGGACACCGCGCCGGGCAGGTCCGACTGCGCACCGGACCCAGCGCCGGACGTCCCCGCCGACCGGGGTGCCGACCCGCCGACCGGGGTGACGACGACCTCGCCGGCGGCCGAGGCGACCACCTCGACCGCGTCGACACCCGGCCACCGACGTCCGGCGGCCGGCACCACCGGCGCCGCCTGCACGGCCGGGTGGGCGATCAGGCAACGGTCCACCGGCACCACCTCGTGTGACCGGTGCTTGAGCAGGCCGGCCCGGTCTGCGGCGTCGACGGTGTAGCGCACCCGGGTCCGCCAGCCGAGCGGTCCGCCCGGCAGCGGCCGGACCTGCGGCGCCAACCCGTCGACCTCGGCCCCGGTCAGCCCACCGAGTCGCAGCAGTTGCTCCCGGACCACCGCCTCCTTCCAGGCCAGCTGACCGGCCACGGTGACGTGCTGCAGGTCGCAGCCGCCGCAGCGGCCGGGGCCGGCGTACCGGCAGGGTGGCTCGACCCGGTCCGGAGCCGGTTCGTGCACGGTCACCGCGTCACCGCGCAGGTAGCCCCGGTGCGTCTCGGTGATCTCGACGGTGACCAGTTCGCCCGGCAGGGCGTGCCGGACGAAGACCACCTGGCCGTCGACCCGGGCGACGCAGTGGCCGCCGTGTGCCACGGTGCCCACCCGTACCGTCGTCCGGTCGCCTTCCGCCAGGTCGGCCCGTGCGGAATTTCCGGTGTCACCGGTCACCGCGTACCTGCCCCTCCGACGCCGGCCGTTGGCCGCCCGACCCCGCCGGATCCGCCGGCACCGTCGGCCCGGCCGAATCGGACGCGACAGCCAGATCGTCCGGGTCGACCGGGTCGATCGGATCAGTGGGCATCGGGCGCGGACCACGCGCCGGACCGCGGCTGAGCGCCTCGTCGTACCGGCTCAGGTCCCGGCCGACGCTCGACGCCAACTGCCATGGGACGCTGGTCACCATCACCCCCGGTTCGAACAGCAGCCGGCCCTTCAGCCGAAGCGCGCTCTGGTTGTGCAGCAGGTTCTCCCACCAGTGGCCGACCACGTACTCGGGGATGAACACGGTGACCACGTCGCGTGGCGCGTCGCGACGCACCGACTTGACGTAGTCGATGATCGGCCGGGTGATCTCCCGGTACGGCGAGTCGACCACGGTCAGCGGCACCGGCAGCTCGCGGCGGTCCCACTCGGCCTGCACCGCGCGGGTGTCCGCGTCGTCCACCCGTACGGTGAGCGCGGCCAGCGAGTCCGGGCGGGTGGCCTGGGCGTACGCGACCGCCCGCAGCGTCGGCAGGTGGACCTTGCTGACCAGCACCACGGCGTGGTTGCGGGCGGGCAGCACCGGCCGGCCCTCGGCCGGGGTGAGTTCCCGGGCCACCGTGTCGTAGTGCCGGCGGATGCCCAGCATCAGCGCGTACACGCCGGCCATCGCGGCGATCGCGATCCACGCGCCGAGGGCGAACTTGGTGACCAGCACGACGACCAGGACGGCGCCGGTCAGCGTCATGCCGAACCCGTTGATCGCCCGCGCCCGGTGCATCCGACGGCGTACCGCCGGGTCCCGCTCGGTACGCAGTCGCCGGTTCCAGTGCCGCAGCATGCCGGCCTGGGACAGGGTGAACGAGACGAACACCCCGACGATGTAGAGCTGGATCAGCCGGGTCACCTCGGCCTGAAGCACCACGGTCAGCACGATCGCGAAGCCGGCGAGGAACAGGATGCCGTTGCTGAACGCCAGCCGGTCGCCCCGGGTGTGCAGCTGGCGGGGCAGGTACCGGTCCTGGGCGAGGATCGAGCCGAGCACCGGGAATCCGCTGAACGCGGTGTTCGCGGCGAGGAACAGGATCAGCGCGGTCACCCCGGCGGCGACGAAGAGCAGCACACCGGAGCCGAAGACGGTCTCGGCCAGCTGGGCCACCACCGTCTTCTGCACGTAGCCGTCCGGGCCGGACTCGATCTGCAGCGCCGGGTTCTCCACGAACTGCAGCCCGGTGAGCTGGGCCAGCCAGATGATCCCGGCGATCATGGCCACCGACAGCGCGCCGAGCAGCACCAGGGTGGTGGCGGCGTTGCGGCTCTTCGGTGGGCGAAACGCCGGCACGCCGTTGGAGATCGCCTCCACCCCGGTCAACGCCGCGCAGCCCGACGAGAAGGCCCGCAGCAGCAGGAACGCCATCGCGAAGCCGGTCAGGTCGACCCACTCGGCGGCGATGACCAGGTCCGCGCTGGGCGCGCGCAGGTCGTGCCCGAGGATGAAGATCCGGATCAGGCCGGTGGCGATCACCGCGGTGATCACGATGACGAAGCCGTACGTCGGTACGGCGAACATCCGCCCGGACTCCCGCACCCCGCGCAGGTTGAGGGCGGTGAGCGCCACGATGGCCGCCACCGCCACCGGCACCTTGTGCTCGGCCACGAACGGCAGCACCGAGCCGAGGTTGGCCACCCCGGAGGCGACCGAGACGGCGACGGTCAGTACGTAGTCGATCAGCAGGGCGCTGGCCACCCCGACGCCGAACCGAGGACCGAGGTTGACGCTGGCCACCTCGTAGTCGCCGCCACCGGACGGGTAGGCGTGCACGTTCTGCCGGTAGCTGGCCACCACCGTGACCATCACCACCGCCACCGCCAGAGTGACCCACGGCGAGTAGACGAACGCGGCCGCCCCGGCGATGGACAGGGTCAGCAGGATCTCGTCCGGCGCGTACGCCACCGAGGAGAGCGCGTCGGACGAGAAGACCGGCAGCGCCACCCGCTTGGGCAGCAGGGTGTGCTGGAGCCGGTCGGACCGGAACGGCCGGCCCAGCAGCAGCCGTTTGATCAGGGAGGTCGGACTGGCCACAAGCGCTAAGGGTACGGCCGTCCGGCTCCCGACGAATCCGGGTGGCTGATCACGCGGCCTGCCCGCCGGCACGGTACGGTCGGCGCGTCATCCGGCCGCCGCGTGGCAGGCTGGCAGGTGAACGTGGGTCCGCTCCGGCACGCGTTCGACGGATCGCCCTGCGGGAGGGCCCAGGTGCACGTCGTGATCATGGGTTGCGGCCGGGTCGGCTCGACCCTGGCACACAACCTGGAGGACCGCGGCCACTCGGTCGCGGTGATCGACAAGGACGCCAACGCGTTCCGTCGGCTGCCCAACGACTTCGCCGGCACCCGGGTCACCGGCTCCGGCTACGACCGCGACGTGCTGCAGTCGGCCGGGATCGAGCAGGCCGACGCCTTCGCCGCCGTCTCCAGTGGCGACAACTCCAACATCATCTCGGCCCGGCTGGCCCGCGAGACGTTCGGCGTGTCCCGGGTCGCCGCCCGCATCTACGACCAGCGGCGGGCCGAGGTCTACGAACGGCTCGGCATCCCGACGGTGGCGACCGTACGGTGGACCGCCGACCGGATGCTGCGGCACCTGGTCCCCGAAGGGCACGTGGAGATCTTCCGGGACCCGACCAGCACGGTGTCGATCGTCGAGGTGCCGCTGCACCGGGAGTGGATCGGGCGGCCGCTGCAGGCGCTGGAGCGGGCGGCCGGCACCCGGGCGGCCTACCTGATGCGGTTCGGAATCGGCACGCTGCCGACCCCGTCCACCGTGCTGCAGGAAGGTGACCAGGTCTTCATGCTGGTCACCGACGACATTGCCGACGCCGTCACGTTGACCGCCGGCAGCCTGCCGGAAGGAGCGCGGTGATGCGGGTGGCCATCGCGGGTGCCGGCAACGTCGGCCGCTCCATCGCCCAGGAACTGATCGGCAACGGCCATCAGGTGACCCTCATCGAACGTAATCCCGCGCTGTTCCTGCCGGACCGGGTGCCGGAGGCCGACTGGGTGTTGGCCGACGCATGCGAGGTGGCCAGCCTGGAGGACGTCGAGCTGAGCACGTACGACGTGGTCGTCGCGGCCACCGGGGACGACAAGGTGAACCTGGTGGTCTCGCTGCTGGCCAAGACGGAGTTCAGCGTCCTCCGGGTGGTGGCACGGGTGAACCGGGCCGAGAACGAGTGGCTGTTCACCGAGCAGTGGGGCGTCGACGTGGCGGTCAGCAAGCCACGGGTGATGGCGGCACTGGTCGAGGAGGCGGTGACGGTCGGCGACCTGGTCCGACTGATGACCTTCCGCCAGGGTGAGGCGAACCTGGTGGAGATCACCCTGCCGACCGACGCCCCGTACGTCGGGCACGCCGTGCGCACCGTGCCGCTGCCCCGCGACTCCGCCCTGGTGGCGATCGTCCGGGGCAAGCGGGTACTGACCCCCGGCCCGGACGACCCGCTCGAACCCGGTGACGAACTCGTCTTCGTCTGCACCGCTGAGGTGGAGGACGACGTCCGAGCGGTCGTCCTCGGGGCGGACAGCGTGGCCCGCACCCGGCGCGGCGAGCAGCCGCCAGCGCCGGTCCGCAACGAGCAACCGCCACCGCAGGACTGAACCCCGGCCGGCCAGCGGACGGGCGGCTGTCAGTTCGAGGCGGCCAGCACCGGTCCGGCGCCGTGGCGCTCACGGTTGACCCGACGGACGACCCAGATGGTGATCGCCAGCAGCACCGCGTACGGCGGATAGCCGAGCAGCAGCCGGGAGACGCCCAGCGCGGTCTCCATCGACGCGACGTAGAAGCCGGCCTGTACACCGACCTTGAGCAGCCAGACGACGCCCCAGAGCACGGTCAGCCGGTTGAAGGTGCGGATCAGCACGGGGTCGGCGCGCCACTCGGAGCGGCCGCCTGCCGCGAGCACCGACCAGATCCAGCCGACCAGCGGCTGGCGGATCACCACCGAGCCGAGCAGAGCCAGTCCGTAGCCGATGCCGTACAGGATGCCGGGCAGGTAGAAGTCGCGTTCCTCGCCGGTCCGCCAGGCGAGCAGGGCACCGATGCCGATGCCGAACAGCCCGTTGACCGCGTGCCGGATCGGACGACGCTGCAGCAGCCGGACCACCGCGATACCGACCGCGACACTCACCGCGGCGATCAGCGCCACCGACAGTTCCCAGATGACGTTGCAGACAACGAAGACGGCGATCGGCACGCTCGACTCGACGAGCCCGCGCCAGCCGCCGAGCTGCTCGGCCATCTGCTCGGTGATGCTCGGCAGGCGTTCCTCGTCGTCATTGCCGGCTGCCGGGGGGTGCTGTCCAGAGGTCATCGGCACCGCCTTCCTTCGTCGGTGGCGGCGCCGGACGGGACCGGCCGGCTCACCGGGGGGATTCCAACTCGTAGTGCGGGTTGTAGATCACCTTACGGTCGTCGCGGACCGCGACCCGGCCGCGGGCGGTGAGCTGGCGGCCTGGTTCGATACCGGCGATCCGTCGCCGGCCCAGCCAGACCAGGGTGACGACGTCGCTACCGTCGTAGAGGTCGGCCTCCAGGCTCGGCAGGTTGGTCCGAGGGCAGTAGACCACCGTACGGAGCCGACCGGAGACCGAGACAACCTCGCCGCGGTGACACTGCCCGGCGGGGGTAGCTCCGCACTCGGCGCTCTCCCGCTGTAGCTGTTCGGCGTCAAGCTCGGCTTCGGTGGCGGCGAGCCGGCGCAGGAACCGGCGCAGCGACGGACGGCGTTCATCGATCGCCATGACCGTCTGCCCCTCCTCGGCGTCGCCGGTGCGGCGCGGATCCACGTCGGGCGCGGACCGCTCCACCAGGGTACGCCGCGACCGGCACCGGCCAACTGGCCGGTGCGCCCGGCCGATCGGTGGGCCCGGCCCGCCGGTGCCGCCACGGCGGGCGGCGGGGGCGGCGGCGCGCTACGGCGTGGCCGGCGGCGACTGCCGCGCCTGCTCGGCGAGCTCGCGGGGCAGTCGCAGCGGCAACGGTTCGCGTACCGGCTTGGCCTCCTGGCCGCGGTCGACTACCAGACCGTGCAGCACCTCGGTCAGCGTCGCGGCGGCCGCCGGGTCCACGGCGGCCGGGCCCTGGAACAGCGCCCGCACCATCCAGCGTGGTCCGTCGATGCCGACGAACCGCAGGTCGGTGCCGCCGTCCGGAGTACGCACCTGGGCCAGCAGCTCAGGTCCGTACTCGCCGACGGCTTCCCGGACGGTCGCCCCGTCGCGGCGCAGCGACTCGGTGATCTCGACGCGCACCTCGTCCCAGATGCCCTCGGTACGCGGTGCGGCGAAGACCCCGAGCTGCAGCGCACTGCCCCGGTTGGCGAGCACCACCTGCTGGATCGCCCCGTCCGGGTTGGCCTGGACCCGGACCTCCACCCCTTCGATCGCGGGGATCTGCAGGCTGCCCAGGTCGAGCCGGCGGACGCCGGTCGGGGCCTCGGTCACGTCGTACGGGCCCTGCGTGGGGTTGCCTGGCGCCAGGTCGTCGGTCTCGGGACCGACGAGTCCGTCCTGGGCGTGCCGGCCGCGCCCGCGGCCGCGGGAGAAGACCACGATGCCAACCTTCCGTATGCGCTGTCGCTGGTCAGCGGGCTGCTGGTTCGGCCGGGGTCGGCTGGACCACGACGGACAGGCCGGCATGGCCGCCGGTCGAGCCGTGTCCGGCGGAACCTCGCGCCGAGTCGGGCAGCTCGTCGACGACAGAGAACTCTGCTGTTTCGACGCGTTGTATCACAAGTTGGGCTATCCGGTCACCTCGGCATATCCGGGCCGGCCGGGACGGATCGTGGTTGATCAGGTTCACCAGGATCTCACCGCGGTAGCCCGCGTCGACCGTACCGGGGGCGTTCAGCACGGTGACGCCCAGCCGCGCGGCGAGGCCGGAGCGGGGGTGGACCAGCCCGACGTACCCGGCCGGCAGTGCGACCGCCACCCCGGTACGCACCAGTGCCCGCGCGCCGGGAGCCAACTCGGCGTCCTCGGCGGCGAACAGGTCAGCCCCGGCGTCGTCGGGATGGGCGTAGCCCGGCACCGGCAGACCCGGATCGAGCCGACACACCGCCACCCGCACCGTGTCAGACATGAACCCCACCTCTCCGCCACCGCCGACCGGGACGACTCCCGCGCACCACAGGCCGCCGAACACACCCCGCTGCTGAACCCGTACCCTCGGACGACGTGGCATCCGCTTCCGCCGAACCCGACACACCGTACCGGGCCGTGGTGCACTACCGGGAGCGACTCCGCCTGCCGTGGTGGCTCTGGGTGGGCGGATCGGCGCTCGCCGCCTTCCTTGCCGCCGAGGTCTGGATGGGCACCTCCGGGGTCCGGGCCTGGCTGCCGTTCAGCGTGCTGCTGCCGTCGACCGCCGCCGGCCTGTGGTGGCTGGGTCGAATCCCGATCCGGGTCACCTCGGACGAGCTCCAGGTCGACGATGCCCGACTGCCCCTGCGGTACGTCGCCGAGGTCGTCGCCCTGGACGGCGACGGCCGCCGGGAACTGCTCGGAGTAGGCGCCGATCCGCTGGCGTTCGTCATCCAACGGCCGTGGATCGCCGGCGCCGTACAGGTCGTGCTGAACGATCCGGCGGACCCCACGCCGTACTGGGTGGTGAGCACCCGGGACCCGGTCCGGTTGGCCGGCGAGATCCGCGCCGCCCGGCAGGGCCAGGCAGCCGGCCCGACCGGTGACCGCCCGACGGCTGGCGGCGCCACCGGCGAGCCGCCGGCACGCTGAGGCCGGATCATTCGGGCTGTGGGCGCACACCGCCGATCGCCGGTGGGGCCGGCGGATGCATCAGACCGAGCGCCCGCCGCTGGCTACCCAGGTCGGCGCGGACGCGGTCGGCGAGTGCCCGGGTCGCCCGACGGTTGAGATAGCTGGCCACCGCCGCGCCGGTCAGGAACGGGCCGAGGGTGGTGAGGTTGCGGCCGAATCGGCGAAGCAGGAGCTCGCCCAGCTCGCGACGGGCGGCGGTGCCGAGCACCGCGCCCACTCCGACACCGGGCACCATCGGGTTGACGCCCCGCTGGTTGGCCCAGGCGTGGATCATGTTGACGGCACGCTCCGTGCCGGTACCGGGCACCGGTACGCCGTACACCTGGTGCAGCTCGCCGACCAGCTTGAGCTCCACGGCCACGACGGCGACCGTCTCGGCCGCCAGCAGTACCGGCGCGGACAGCAGGGTCGGGGTGACGGTCCACTGGACCGCCGAGACGCCGCCACCCGCCGCGCCGATCCCGGCGCTGACCCGGCTGGCGTTGCGGATCAGCCGCTCGGCCAGCTCCTCGTCGTCGAGGCCCGGATGGTGCTGGCGCAACGTGGCCAGATCGCGGACCGGGAGGTACGGGGCGACGTCGGCCACCGCCTGGACCAGCCACCGGCCCGCCGCCGCCGGCTTGAACAGCTCGGTCACGCCGCGCCGACGCAGTTGTTCGACGAGCCGCCCGAGCAGGCGTCGCCGGTCGACCGGCGGGGTCGCGTCCCCGGTCAGTTCGGCCACTGTGGCGGCGAACCGGTCGGTCCCGGCCCGGTCGCCGTCCTGCGCGGAGCGGTCAGGATCGGTCATGCTGCCTCCAGGGCCGGCGGCCGGACACGGTCACGGCGACTGCGGCGACCTCGTGTCGAGGTCGCCGCGTGTCCCCCTCTTCCCCCGGTGTGTCGTCAGGTGCACTCGCGACAGATCAGCTCGTTGTTGCGCTCGACGGCGAGTTGACTGCGGTGGTGGACCAGGAAGCAGCGCGCGCAGCGGAACTCGTCCGACTGCATCGGCAGCACCTTCACCGTCAGTTCCTCGTCCGCCAGGTCGGCACCGGGCAGCTCGAAGCTCTCGGCCACCTCGGCTTCGTCCACATCGACGGCGCCCGACTGTGAGTCGACGCGCCGTGCCTTGAGCTCCTCCAGGCTGTCCTCGCCGAGGTCGACCTCGTCGCGACGCGGAGCGTCGTAGTCGGTGGCCATCGGTTCACTCTCCCGTATCGTTCAGTCGCTTCCGGTGATAACGCCGGACGACGGTATTTCGGTTCCCGTGCGGGCCCTGATGAGACCGCATCCCGGCGAAACGTACCGTTTTGCGCCGTTTTGCGGTTGCCGCAGGAAACTCCCCCCGCGAGCGCGGTACCTTACCCCTCTCTGGCCGACGCATGTATACCGCCCTTGTGGGACTGATGTACGCCCAGACACCGGAAGTTGTTCCCAGTGTGACTCAGGCGACACGAAGATAGGGGTACCCGCCGGCCGATCGGCGCCGGCACGCCGGCCGGACGGCGAGCTGTTTACCGTGCCGTCCGGACAACCGCTAACCTCGGCGGGCATACTCGGTACTCACCGGTGCGGCGGGCCGACACCCGGCACCGCCACACCTCGCAGGGGGCCAGATCCATGAGCTTTGCGCGCGTGCGAGCGCTCGTTGTCATCGGCGGACTTGTCATGTTCGCCCTGGTCTTCGTCATCGTCGCGATGGTCCGCGACAGCCAGGGGGGCGAGGCCACCGCGACCACCTGCCCGGACGGCTGGGCACTGGCCGACGTACAACTGCGGGAGGCCAAGGACGTCCGGCTCAATGTCTACAATGCGACCGACACCAGCGGGCTCGCCACCAACATCGCCGACGATCTGAGCAACCGCAACTTCCAGATCGAGGAGGCGGCCAACGACCCGGAGGGTCGGCGGATCGACGACGTGGCCGTGCTGCGGTACGGCCCCGAGGCGGTCGGCTCGGCCCACCTGATGCGCGCGTACTTCCTCGACCAGGCCAGGACCGAGTACGACCCGGCCCGCGAGGACGACATCGTGGACGTGGTCATTGGCAACGCGTTCCGGCAACTGGCGACCACCACCGAGGTGAACCAGTCGCTGGCGGCGCTGGGCAAGCCGGTGCTGCCGCCACAGACCTGCGCCGCGCCCGAGGACTGACCGACCCTGCCCTCACGGCCCGCCGGCGGCGTCCAGCCGGTTCAGGTGCCCCTCCAGCGCCGGGAACAACGCCGGTGGAGCGGCCACCACCATCTGCGGTCCGGCCGGTGCCCCGGCCAGTCCGGCGACCAGCAGGCCCGCTTCCGCCGCCACCAGTCCCCCCGCCGCCTGGTCCCAGGGGTTGAGGCCCTTCTCGAAGTACGCGTCGACCTGGCCCTCGGCGGCCAGGCACAGGTCGATCGCCGCCGCGCCGAACCGGCGGATGTCCCGCACATGCGGCATCAGGCCGACGAGCACCTGCGCCTGGTGCACCCGGCGCGCCGAGTCGTAGCCGAACCCGGTGGCGACCAGGGCCTGGGCCAGCTCCGACTGATCGGAGCCGGCCAGCCGTCGCCCGTCGCGGTAGGCACCACCGCCCCGCACGGCGGTCCATTCGGCCCCGGTGGCCGCGTTGCGCACCACTCCCGCGACCACCTGGCCGTCGACCTCTGCGGCGAGCGACACGGCGTAGTTCGGCAGCCCGTACAGGTAGTTCACCGTGCCGTCGATCGGGTCGAGGATCCAGCGCACCCGGGCCGACCCGGACGGAGCGGAGTCGCCGTACTCCTCGCCCAGCACGGAGTCGGTCGGGCGCCGCTCGCGCAGGGCCGCGACGGCCTGACGTTCGACCGCCCGGTCCGCGGCGGTCACCACGTCGGTCGCGGTGCTCTTGGTGGCCAGCCCGGAGACCCCGGCCCGGCGCATCTCGGCCGCGGTGCGCGCCGCCGCCCGCGCGACGTCGACCGCGATCTCCAACAGGTGGTCCGGTTCGGGTGTCCGCTCCGCCATCGTCTCCCCTTCTTCGCCGTACGCCCGGTTCTCCGCCGCCTTCGCCAGGGTGGCCGGGGACCGGTGGCCACCTCGGCCGGGTGGTCAACGACAATCACCCGTACGGCAGGGGTAACATCCTGTCAAAGTCCACGTTCGTCCCATGTCGGTGGCCCCCGACCGGCGGCTGGCTCGCGCGTGGCGGGATGATCCCCACAAACGGCGTTACAATTCACGCCTGCCCTCGTGTCACGGTCAGCCGGTCCGGCCGGTGGAGCGGTCGCGGGGGGACACAATCACAACCGGCACGTCGCTCCGCGCTGCGGTGGCCGGTCCGGCCGTGCTCGTTCATCGCCTCCGGAAGGTCATTCGTGACAGAACTCCGCCACACCGGCGCCGACGTACGCTCGCTAACCGACACCCTGATCGCCCATGCCGAACAGGCCGGTGGTCAGCTAACGTCGGCCGAGGTCGCACGGACGGTTGAGTCCGCCGAAGTGACTCCGGCCCAAGCCAAGAAGATTCTCCGCGCGCTCGCCGACGCCGGCGTCACGGTCGTGGTGGACGGCTCGGCCAGCACTCGGCGCCGGGTCGCCGCGGCCCGGTCCGCCACCCCGGCGTCCAAGGCCACCACGGCCAAGACCACCCGTCGGGCCCCGACCGCCCCGAAACAGGCGCCGGGTCCCGACGAGCCGGCCCCGGCCGTGGCCGTGCCGGCGAAGAAGGCCACCACCCGCAAGGCCACCACGGCGGCGGTGCCGGCCGCAGCGCAGAACGGCACCCCGGCCGAGGAGCCGGCGGCCAAGCCCGCCGCGAAGCCCGCGCCGAAGGGCACCCGGACCCGGGCCGCCAAGGCAGCCGGTGGTGCCGCCCCGGCCAAGGCCGCCGGCGCCACGCCGGCCGGCAAGGCCCCGGCCAAGGCGGGCAAGGCCACCGCGAAGGACGGCAGCAACCCGGACACGCCGGACGAGGAGATCGATCCGGAGACACTGGCGGCAGAGATCGAGGACGTCGTGGTGGAGGAGCCGGCCGAGCTCGCCCAGGCGGCCGAGGCCGACGCTACCCGGGACAACGACTTCGAGTGGGATGACGAGGAGTCCGAGGCGCTCAAGCAGGCCCGCCGGGACGCCGAGCTGACCGCCTCGGCCGACTCGGTCCGGGCGTACCTGAAGCAGATCGGCAAGGTGCCGCTGCTCAACGCCGAGCAGGAAGTCGAGCTGGCCAAGCGGATCGAGGCCGGGCTGTACGCGGCGGAGCGGCTGCGGGCCGCCGACGAGAGCGACCAGAAGATGCCCACCCAGCTGACCCGGGACCTGGGCTGGATCTCCCGGGACGGGGAGCGGGCCAAGAACCACCTGCTGGAGGCAAACCTGCGGCTGGTCGTCTCGCTGGCCAAGCGGTACACCGGTCGGGGGATGGCCTTTCTCGACCTGATCCAGGAGGGCAACCTCGGCCTGATCCGCGCCGTCGAGAAGTTCGACTACACCAAGGGCTACAAGTTCTCCACCTACGCGACCTGGTGGATCCGCCAGGCCATCACCCGTGCCATGGCCGACCAGGCGCGCACCATCCGGATCCCGGTGCACATGGTCGAGGTGATCAACAAGCTGGGTCGTATCCAACGCGAGCTGCTGCAGGACCTGGGCCGTGAGCCCACGCCGGAGGAGCTGGCCAAGGAGATGGACATCACACCGGAAAAGGTGCTGGAGATCCAGCAGTACGCCCGGGAGCCCATCTCGCTGGACCAGACCATCGGCGACGAGGGCGACAGCCAGCTCGGTGACTTCATCGAGGACTCCGAAGCCGTGGTAGCGGTGGACGCAGTCTCCTTCTCGTTGCTGCAGGACCAGCTGCAGCAGGTGCTGCAGACCCTGTCGGAACGCGAGGCCGGGGTGGTCAGGTTGCGGTTCGGTCTCACCGACGGGCAGCCGCGGACGCTGGACGAGATCGGACAGGTCTACGGGGTCACCCGGGAGCGGATCCGCCAGATCGAGTCCAAGACGATGTCCAAGTTGCGACACCCGTCACGTTCGCAGGTACTCCGGGACTACTTGGACTGACCAGTTCAGGACAACCCAATGTGTAACTTTGGTCACTTGGCGTCTACCAAACCCAGGTCATCACGGCGTTACCCGGCGGTGATCGTTGACGTGGCACCCTTGGTTCACGGCACACTGTGCCTACCAGGTGTGAGCCCGGTCCCCCGGGGGCACATCGGGAAGGCGGGGACCCCCGCCGGTGTTGGACGATGGGTGACAGACCGAAGAGTGTGTTCATCGGTGACGACCAGAGGAGGAAGGCGATGACCCCGACTCTCACGCCTCCGGAGACGGTGGATGCAGTAGGCGCCGATGAACGGTGCGACCGGTGCAACGCGGCCGGCAAACTACGGGTGACCTTGGCGGGCGGCAGCGAGCTGGTGTTCTGCGGACACCACGCCAACAAGTACGCCGACGATCTCGTCAAGATCGCGGTGCAGTTCAAGGCCGACCCTGAGTTCACTTGGCGTGGCGCCGATCTGATGGCCAACTGACACGACGAGACCACTGGACAGCGATGGCTGGGCCCCACCGGACGGTGGGGCCCAGCCCTTCTTTTTGCCTGCGCCAGCTGCTTATTCAACCAATTTGTTGCGAAGCTGCCCGGGATCAGCATAACCTCTTGTTCAACCAGAACGTCGAACAAGAGGGAGGTGCCGGGTGAGCGAGGACCGGTTGTCGCTGGTGTTCGCGGCGCTGGCCGACCCGACCCGCCGGGACATCGTCACCCGGCTGACCGACGGCGACGCCACCGTCAATCAACTGGCCGCGCCCTACGACATCTCGGTGCAAGCGGTCTCCCGGCACATCAAGGTGCTTGAGGACGCCGGCCTGGTCAGTCGCAGCCGGGACGCCCAGCGGCGGCCCTGCCACCTGGAAGCCGAGGTCTTCGACCTGATGTCCCGGTGGCTCGACCGGTACCGCCAACGGGCGGAGGAGCGGTTCAGCCGGCTGGACGCCGTTCTGGCGGCGCTGGACGACGACCAGCCGACCACCGACCGTCAAAGCACCCACGGAATCGACCCTGAACAGCAAGGAGCAGCGTGAAAGCCACGACCACGACCGGCGACCCGACCACCCGTACCCGCGTCGAGGCGCACCCCGACCTGCCCTCGATCCAGATCGTCCGCGACTTCGCCGCGCCCCGGGCCCGGGTGTTCCGCGCCTGGATCGACCCCGACCTGGTCACCCAGTGGCTCGGCCCGAAGGACCTGGAGCTGCGGATCGAACACTGGGACGGCCGCACCGGCGGCAGCTACCGCTACACGAACTGGCGCGACGGCGAACAGATCGCCGGATTCTACGGTTCCTTCCACGAGGTACGCCCCGACGAGCGGCTGGTGCAGACCTTCACCTACGACGGGGTGCCTGACGGGGTCAGCCTGGACACCGCCACCTTCGAGGACCTGCCCGATGGCGGCACTCGGGTCACCGTACTGTCGCTGGTCGAGAACCTGGTCGCCCGCGACCAGATGCTGGCCAGCGGGATGGAGCACGGCGTCCGCGAGGGGTACGAGAAGCTGGACCACCTGCTGGCGACCGGCTGACCGGCACCTGCCCGGATCACAGCGTCTGCACCGTCGCGATCCGCTCCTCCAGCTGCTCGATGGTGGCCTGCGCACTCGGCGGGCCGCCGCACCGCCGCCGCAACTCGGCGTGGATCTTGCCGTGCGGCAGTCCGGTGCGGTGGTGGTGCGCGGCGACCAGGGCGTTCAGCTGACGGCGCAGGGTGATCCGCCGCTCCCCGGCCGTCGGTGCACGTTCCGCCGGCCGGGCGGCGGGTACCGGTTGATCCGTCGACCGGGCCCGCCGCTGCGCGGCGATCTGCTCGGCCTGCCTACGGTTCAGCAGCACCGTGACCTGATCGGGGGTGAGCAGGCCGGGCAGGCCGAGGTACTCCTCCTCCTCGGCGGTGCCGGCCTGGGCGCCGGTGCCGAACGAGGCGCCGTCGAAGATCACCTGGTCCAGCTCGGCGGTGGCGGACAGCGCCTCGAACCGCTTCTCCAGCTCCCCGCTGGCCTGCTCGTTGCGCTGGGCGCGCTCCAGCAGGTCGTCGTCGAAGCCCTCCCGCTTCTTGGCCGCCCCGATCACATGGTCCCGCTCGGCCTCCATCTCGCTGGCCAGCCCGAGCAGGTGCGGGACGCTGGGCAGGAACACCGTCGCCGACTCCCCCGGCCGGCGGGCCCGGACGAACCGGCCGATCGCCTGGGCGAAGTACAGCGGCGTCGAGGCGCTGGTCGCATAGACCCCGACGGCCAGCCGGGGGATGTCCACCCCTTCGGAGACCATCCGGACCGCCACCATCCAGCGCTGCTCGGACCGGGCGAACGCGGCGATCCGGGCCGACGCGCCGGCGTCGTCGGAGAGCACCACCGCGGCCTTCTCCCCGGTGAGCCGCTCCAGCAGCCGGGCGTACGAGCGGGCCGCCGCCTGATCGCTGGCGATGACCAGACCGCCGGCGTCGGACATGCCACCGTCGCGCAGGAAGGTGAGCCGGGCGTCGGCCGCGCGCAGCACCGCCGGCATCCAGTCGCCGGCCGGATCCAAGGCGGTCCGCCAAGCCTGGGCGACGAGGTCCTGGGTCATCGGCTCGCCCAGCCGGGCGGCGAGCTCGTCCCCGGCGCTGGTCCGCCACCGGGTCTCCCCCGAATAGGCCAGGAACAGTACCGGCCGGACCACCCCGTCGCGCAACGCGTCGGAGTAGCCGTAGATGCTGTCCGCCCGGGACCTCGGCAGGCCGTCGCCGCCCGCTTCGTAACGCACGAACGGGATCGGGTTGTCGTCCGAGCGGAACGGCGTACCGGTGAGCATCAGCCGGCGGACCGCCGGCTCGAACGCGGCCTTGATCCCGTCGCCCCAGGACCGGGAATCACCCGCGTGGTGGATCTCGTCGAGGATGACCAGCGTCCGCCGGGTCATCGTGCGCCGCCGATGCACCTGGGGAGCCATCCCGACCTGGGCATAGGTGACCACCGCGCCGTGAAAATCGGCGGCCGAGTGCAGGTCGGCGTTGCGGAACGCGGCGTCGAGCTGGATGCCGACCCGGCCGGCCGCCGCCGCCCACTGGGTCTTCAGGTGCTCGGTCGGTGCGACCACGGTGACCGCCTCGACGGTGCCGTCGGCCAGCAACTCGGCCGCGATCCGCAGCGCGAACGTGGTCTTACCGGCACCCGGCGTGGCGACGGCGAGGAAGTCCTCGCTGCGCCGGCGCAGATACTCCACCAGTGCCCGGCGCTGCCAACCGCGCAGCGCCGGGAACGTGTCGACCGTCGGCATGGTGGTCGGCACGCGAACCCCTTTCCCCCGTGATCGGACCCGGACTAGCCGGCGATCACGGAACCGTCTACCCGCTCGTCCGGCGGCCGTGACCGGAGTGCGGTCGACGGCCACGAAAAGGCCCTCGCGGCCGGTGGACGCGAAGGCCGATCGGAGTCCGGCTCAGCCGGTCATCGACTCGTAGATCTCCTTGCACCGGGGACAGACGGGTGATCCGGGTTTCGGCGTACGGGTCACCGGGAAACGCTCGCCGCACAGTGCGATCACGAAGGTGCCCATGACGGCGCTCTCGGCGATCTTGTCCTTGCGGACGTAGTGGAACATCTCCGGGCCGTTGTCGGCGTCGGCATCCTTGACCTCGGGACGCTCAAGAACCTCGGTAGTCACGTCGTCTCCCACCTCCAGGCTGAGAGTCTGGCAGTTTGTGGCGTACGGGTCCAACGTCCGGCACGACCCCCGCCCCGTACCGTGGTGATCATGGCAGAATCCGCAGGCCGCACCGGGCCGTTGCACTACGACATCCAGTACGGCGCCGAGGTGGCCGACGCCCGCCGGGACGGACGGGCCATCGTCGCCCTGGAAAGCACCATCATCGCACACGGCCTGCCGCGACCCGACAATCTGCGGGTCGCCCGCGAGATCGAGGCCGCGGTACGGGCCACCGGCGCGGTGCCGGCGACCATCGGCATGCTCGGCGGGCGGCTGGTGGTCGGGCTGGACGACGCCGAGCTCACCCGGCTGGCCGGCTCCGACACCGTCGCCAAGCTCTCCGCCCGGGACCTGGCGCTGGCCGCGGCGAGCGGCGTGGACGGGGCGACGACGGTCGCCGCCACCAGTGTGGTCGCGGCGGCGGCCGGGATCGGCGTGTTCGCCACCGGCGGGCTCGGCGGGGTGCACCGGGAGGCGGCGCAGACCTTCGACGAGTCGGCTGACCTGGTCACCCTGGCCGGTACGCCGATCACCGTGGTCTGCGCCGGGGTGAAGTCGATCCTGGACGTGGCGGCCACCCTGGAGCGGCTGGAGACCCTCGGTGTGGCGGTCGCCGGCTACCGCAGCCGGCGGTTCCCCGGCTTCTTCGTCACCGACAGCGGCCACGACCTGCACTGGTCGCTCGACTCGCCGGAGCACGTCGCCGAGGTGATCCGGGCCCGGCGTCGGCACGGCTTCGGCGGGGGCGCGCTGGTGGTGGCGCATCCGCTGCCGCCGCAGGAGCAACTGGATCCGGGCCTGCACGACACCACCCTGGCCACCGGGCTGGCCCGGATGGCCGAGGCAGGCGTCACCGGCAAAGAGGTCACCCCGTTCCTACTGGCGCACTTCCACTCGGCCACCGCAGGTGCCAGCCTGGCGGTGAACATCCGGATCATCCTGCGCAACGCCGACCTCGCCGGGCGGATCGCCGTGGCGGCGGCGGAGGCGGAGGCCGCCCACGCGGCGGAGTTCGCCGGTGCCGCAGAGCCGACCGGCACGGCGGGGTGACCGGCCGCAGGCTGACCGGCGACGCGATGGCCCTCAGTCGGCCGCGCCCCGGCCGGGTCCTGGTCGTCGGCGACCTGGTCACCGACGTGGTGGCCGTGCTCACCGCTCCGTTGGCGGCCGGTTCGGACACGGCGGGCGGGATCCGGTTCACCGGCGGCGGCCAGGCCGCCAACACCGCGGCCTGGCTGGCCGCGCACGGCGTACCGGTGACGTTGGTGGCGGCGGCCGGCGACGACGCCCTCGGGGACATCCGGCTGGCCGAGCTGGCCGCGGCCGGGGTCGACCTCGCGGTACGGCGCTGTCCGGACACGGCGACCGGCACGGTGATCGTGCTCGCCCACGGTGAGCAGCGCTCGATGGTCGCCGACCGGGGTGCCAACCTGTCGCTGCGGGCCGGTGACGTCGACGCCGCCGTGTCGCTGTTTCCCGACGCGACACACCTGCACCTGTCCGGCTACCCGCTGCTGCACCCGGGCAGCCGGGAGGCGGGCCGGCACGCGCTGGTCGCCGCCCGGTCGCGCGGCATGTCGACCAGCGTCGACGCGGCGTCGGCGGCTCCGCTGCTGGCCGCCGGACCGGCGAGGTTCCTCGACTGGGTACGCGGGACCGACCTGCTGCTGGCCAACCTCGACGAGGCAACGGCGCTGGGGCTGGCCGACGGGCTGCCGGAACCGGCGCCGGTCCGGCGGCTGGTGGTCAAGCGGGGCTCCGGTGGAGCCGTCTGGCACGAGCCGGCAACGGTGGTATCGGAGGCGGCGGTGGTCGTGTCGGGGGCGGTGGCGACGACCGTGCCGGTGGTCGACCCGACCGGCGCCGGTGACGCCTTCGCCGCAGGGCTACTCGCCGCCTGGCTAGCCGGCGATGACCCGGTGACCGCGCTGGCCGCCGGCGGGCGGGCGGGCGCGACGGCGGTCGGGGTGGTCGGTGCCCGGCCGGTTCGCCGCGTCGGGTCAGGGCTCGACGTCGATGACGCGGGCCGGTGACGGCGTGGTCGGCACCGCGCCGACCTGCGCCGGGCCGCCCCGTGGAGTGGGTTGGCGCCGCTGGTTGCGCATCCGGTGCCGGTCCTTCGGCGGCCGGTCGTTGGCGAGCAGCACGGCCAGCCACGGCACCAGGATCATGCCGACCGCGCAGATCGGCAGCCAGAGCCAGAGCAACGGCGCCTCGCTGGTCACCAGGACCGCGCCGACGATCAGACAGATGCCCCGGATCGACATCATCAGCACGTACCGACGTTGCCGGCCGCGCAGTTGGTCTCCCGGGCTCGGTTCGGCGTCGGTGATCACGGTGGGTTGCCCAGCGGTCCGTCGCACCGTGCCTCCTCCTGTCGCGTACCGCCAATCGTCGCACCTGCCGGCGCAGGTCGCCGAACGCCCAGCCGCAGATGTGACCGACCCACCAGCCGACGGACGTGACCGGCGGTGGCCGGTCGGTCAGCCCTTGGCCGCCTTCGCCGCCGCCTTCATCTGCTGCTTGTGTTCCCGGACCCGGACCAGGGAGTCCTCGTCGACGATGTCGGCCACCGAGACGTGCGCCCCGTCCCGGCCGAACTCGCCGGCCGCTTCCCGCCAGCCCGCCGGCTGTACGCCGAACCGCTTGCCGAGCAGCGCCAGGAAAATCTGCGCCTTCTGCTTGCCGAAGCCGGGCAGCTCGCTGATCCGGGCCAACGCGGTCGCCCCGTCCGGGGCGTCGGTCCAGATCCGGGCCGGGTCGTTGTCGTACCGGTCGACGACGATCCGGCAGACCTGCTGCACCCGTGCGGCCATCGCCTTCGGGAACCGGTGCAGCGCTGGCCGCTGTGCGAAGACCGCGATCAGCTCCTCAGGGTCGTACTCGGCGAGTTCGCGGGCGTCCGGCTGGTGCCCCAGCCGCAGACCCAGGTCGTAAGGCGCGGAGAAGGCGCGCTCCAGCGGCACCTGCTGATCCAGGACCATCGCGACGACCAGCGCCAGCGGGCTGCGCCGCAGCAACTCGTTGGCGTCCGCGTCGATGGGCAGCGAAAGGCTCATCCGCGTATCCTGCCCGATCGGAGCAGATCGTCCGGCGACGACCCGCCCCGCCGGGCAGGATGGGCCAGGATTAGTCAGGCGACCGGGCAGGATGGCAACGTGACCGACGACATGACCGATTATCCCGCGCTGCTCCACGCGGCCGGGATCGACCAGTTGCGAACCGCGCTCACCGCGGCCCGGTTCACCTCCACCGGGATCGCCGAGCGGCTGGGGCCACAGGCCACCTCCGCCGTGGCCCGCAACGACCACCGGGAAGCGCTGCGACGCACCGCCGACGGTGATCCGCTCGCCACCCTGATCCGCCTGTTCGTCTGCGCCCAGACCGAGCCGGCCGACACCGTCGCCGCCGCGCTGGCGCCGCTGCCGCTTGCCGACGCGCTCGCCGCCGGACTGGTGGAGCAGTCACCGGACGGACCCGGGCTGCGGCAGGGCGTCGACCTGGAGCCGTACGGTGACGCCTGGTGGGTGATCTCGGACGTGCCGTCGCACCTGCGGGCGGGCCACCCGCTCGCCGCCGATCATGTCCTCGGCATCGGTGGCTCGTCGACCACCCTGGCCGGTGCGGTGCACCGGCGGCCGGTCGGCGCGGCGCTGGATCTCGGCACCGGCTGCGGCGTACAGGCGCTGCACCTGGCCGGCCACGCCGACAGCGTCACCGCGACCGACCTGTCGGCCCGGGCGCTGCGGTTCGCCGCCACCACCGCCGCGCTCAACGGCCAACAGTGGGAGCTGCTGCACGGTGACCTGACCGCGCCGGTCGCCGGTCGCCGGTTCGACCTCGTGGTCAGCAACCCGCCGTTCGTGGTCGGGCCGGGCACCGCCACCCACACGTACCGCGACTCTGGCCGGATCGGCGACGGAATCTGTGCCGAACTCGCCGCCGCCGCCCCGGATCTGCTCGCCGACGGCGGCACCATGCACTACCTGGCGAACTGGATGCACGTCGCCGGGGAGGACTGGACCGAACGGGTCGCGGGCTGGCTGGCCAGTTCCGGGCTGGACGGCTGGGTGATCCAGCGGGAGGTCGCCGACCCGGTCTCCTACGTCAATCTGTGGCTGGCCGACGCCAGCGAGGGCCCGGACGCACACCGGGCGGCCGCCTGGCTCGACTGGTTCGACGCGCAGAAGGTCGAGGCGGTCGGCTTCGGTCTGGTCACCCTGCGCCGTAGCGGACACGCAGACCCGGTGGTCCGGGTCGAGGAGCTGCGCCAGCAGGTGGCACCGCCGCTGGGCGACCGGGTCGACGAGTGGTTCGCCCGGCAGGACTGGCTGCGCGCCCGCGACGCCGCCGGTCTGCTCGACGCCCGCTACCGGGCCGCCGACGGGCTGCGGCTGCAGCAGGAGGCCGGCATCGGGGACGACGGCTGGGCGGTCGACCGGCAGACCGTCACGTTGACCGGTGGGCTGCGCTGGACCGAGGAGATCGATCCGCTGGTGCTGGCGGTGGTCGGCGGGTGCACCGGTCGGTTGCCGATGCGCGAGCAGTTGTCGCTGCTGGCGCTCGCGCACGACGTACCCGAGCACGAGCTTGCCGAGGCCGCCGTGCCGGTCCTGGCCCGGCTGGTCGAACGCGGCATCCTGTTGCCGGAGTGACCGGCGGCGGTGTAATCGGCCGGCCGACGCGACCAGCCGGCCGACGCGACCAGCCGGGTGGCCGGTGTGGCAGGCTGGCCGGTGTGCGGGCGGTGGTGCAGACGGTCGGTCGGGCCTCGGTGACGGTCGACGGCGAAGTGGTCTCGGCGATCGGCCCCGGTCTGCTGGTGCTGCTCGGGGTGACCCACACCGACACGGTCACGACCGCCGCCGAGCTGGCCCGCAAGATCTACGAGCTGCGGATCTTCCCGCCTGATCCGCACGGTGAGGGCTCCGCCGAGCGTTCCGCCGCGCAGCTGGCCGCGCCGGTCCTGGTGGTCAGCCAGTTCACCTTGTACGGCGACGCGCGCCGGGGGCGACGGCCGAGCTGGTCCGCCGCCGCCCCGGCGGAGCTGGCCGAGCCACTGGTGACGGCGGTGGTCGAGGCACTGGCCGCGCGGGGCGCGACAGTACGCACCGGACGGTTCCGGGCGCACATGCAGGTGGAGAGCGTCAACATCGGACCGCAGACCATCCTTCTGGAACTGTGACGTCACTGTCAGCAACCGCCAGCCGGTGTACGGCAACGGGCAGGTCCCGAATTCATGCCACCTGGTCCCCGGCTAACCGTGACTTCACGCCCTACCCGGCAAGCTGGTTGTCACCAGCGGCAGTCCGCTGCTGGCTCACCACTTGTCGACGCGGGGAGGCGACTGAGAGTGGTCACACGTACCATCGAAGACGACATCGACACCACCGTCCAGGTCACCACCGACGGTCAGCACGACCTTGACGCCACCGACGACCGCGGCGCTTCGGCCGATCTGGTCCGCGCATACTTGAACGGGATCGGACGCACCAAGCTGCTCACCGCCGTGCAGGAGGTGCTGCTGGCCAAGCGGATCGAGGCCGGGCTGTTCGCCGAGGAGAAGCTCGCCGGGCCCGGCCGGCTGTCCGCGCAGCTGCGCGCCGACCTGGGCGTCGTCGCCGCCGAGGGCCGCGCCGCCAAGGACCACCTGCTGGAGGCGAACCTGCGGCTGGTGGTCAGCATCGCGAAGCGGTACACCGGTCGGGGGATGGCCTTCCTCGACCTGATCCAGGAGGGCAACCTCGGCCTGATCCGCGCCGTCGAGAAGTTCGACTACGCCAAGGGCTACAAGTTCTCCACCTACGCGACCTGGTGGATCCGCCAGGCCATCACCCGTGCCATGGCCGACCAGGCCCGCACCATCCGGATCCCGGTACACATGGTCGAGCAGGTCAACCGGATGGTACGGGCCCGTCGTGACCTGTCGGCGACGCTGGGGCGGGAGCCGACGATCGGCGAGATCGCCGCCGCCATGTCGGTGCCCGAGTTCCAGGTGATCGAGCTCATCTCCTACGACCGGGAGCCGGTCAGCCTGGACCAGACCGTCGGCGAGGACGGCGAGAGCGCCCTCGGCGATTTCGTCGCCGCCGTCGACCCGCGCGAGCAGGGCGGGGAGTCCGCGTCCGAGGGCAAGCTGCGCAACGAGGTGGAGATTGTCCTGTCCACCCTGTCCCAGCGGGAGCAGGCGGTGATCCGGCTGCGGTTCGGGCTGGACGACGGCCGGCAGCGCACCCTCGACGAGGTGGGCCGGGAGTTCGGCCTGTCCCGGGAGCGGATCCGGCAGATCGAGAAGGTCACGCTGCTCAAGCTGCGGCACCCGTCGCGGGCGCAGCGGCTGGAGACGTACGCCGGCTGACCAGGGGGACAGCCGGTCCATCGGGGGCGGCGGCCGGTCGGAGCTCCTGCTCCGACCGGCCGCGCGACGTCAGGGCGGTCGGCGGCCGGGCGCGGGCCGGTACGGTCAGAGCCGGCGCGGGCCGGTGTCCGGACGGGCGTCCGGCGACCCGATCACGACGCTGGCGTGCAGCACCGTCAGCCCGCCCGGTCGGGCCAGGACCGGGTTGAGCCGTAACCGGTGGACCTGCGGCTGCTCGTCGGCGAGCCGCCCCACCCGCAGCAGCAGATCGACCAGGGCGGCCCGGTCCACCGGGCCGGCTCCCCGGTAGCCGGACAGCAGCGGCGCCGCCCGGGGTTCGTCGACCAGCCCTGCCGCGTCCCGGTCGGTCAGCGGCGCGGCCCGCCAGGCCCGGTCACCCAGCAGATCGGTCGCCACGCCGCCAAGCCCGAAACCGACCACCGGGCCGAAGGTCGGGTCGGTGGTCGACTCGACCACGCAGGCGACGCCGGGCGGCACCATCCGTTGGATCAGCACCTGCGCGCCGAACTGGGTCGCGACGTCGCGGTACGCCCGTTGCACCGCGTCCACGGTGGCCAGGTCCAGCCGTACCGCGCCGAGGTCCAACCGGTGTCGCAGCCCGTCCGCCGCGGCCTTGAGCACGACCGGCAGGCCGAGCCGCCGCGCGGCGGCCACCGCCTGGTCGACCGAGGCGGCCGGGATCGAGTCGACCACCTCGATGCCGTACCCGGCGAGCAGCCCGACCGGGTCGACCGGGTCGACGGTCAGCGCGGCACCGGCCGCAGCCGGATCGATCCCGGCCAGGTCCGGCACCGTACCGGGTGGCTCGCGCAGCCAGTCGGCGTAGTCGGCGACCCGGGCCAGCGCCCGGACCGACTCCTCCACCGACGGGTAGGTGGGCACCCCGGCCGGCGGCTGGCCGACCAGCAGCGTCGCGACCGTCGGCTTGTCACCGGCGAGTGCGACGCTGGCCAACGCCGAGGTGAAGTCGGCGTCCTCGTCCGCCAACTGGTTGGGCAGCGGCGGCGCGAACACCACCACCAGGGCGTCCACGGCGGCATCGACGGCGGCGTCGGCGAGCGCGTCGGCGAACTCGTGCGCGCCGGCTTCGGGCGCGACTGTACGCGGGTAGTCGGCCGCCACGGTGAGCCGCTGCGCCCGGCAGGCCGCCGCGGCCAGCGTGGTCAACGCCGACGAGTTGCCGACCACGGCCACCCGCCGGCCCACCGGCAGCGGCTGGTTGGCCAGCAGGGTGCCGACGTCGAACATCTCCGCGACCGTGTCGACCCGGATCACCCCGGACCGGGCGAACAGCCGGGTCACCGCTGCGGCGTCCGGGCCCTGCTCGACGGGTGCCGTCGAGCCGGCGCCGGAGGCCAACGCCACCACCGGTTTGGTGCGCCCGATCCGGCGGGTCAGCCGGGCGAACTTGCGGGGATTGCCGAACGTCTCCAGGTACAGCAGGATCACGTCGGTGCCGGGGTCGTCCTGCCAGTACTGCAGTAGGTCGTTGCCGGAGACGTCGGCCCGGTTGCCGGCCGACACGAACGTCGACAACCCGAGCCCACGCCGGTCCGCCTCGGCGAGCAGCGCCACGCCGAGCGCACCGGACTGGCTGAAGAAGCCGACCCGGCCAGCCGGCGGAAGCTGCGGCGCCAGCGTCGCGTTGAGCCGGATCCGCTGGTCGGTGTTGGCCACACCGAGACAGTTCGGGCCGACCACCCGCAGCCCGGCCACGTGTGCGGTACGGATCAGTTCCCGCTGGGCGGCGGCGCCGGCCGGGCCGGACTCGGCGAACCCGGCCGAGATGACCACGACGCCGTGGGCACCGGCCGCGGCGGCGTCGGCGACCACGGCCGGCACCGCGTCCGGCGCCACCGCGACGACCGCCAGGTCGACCGGGTGGCCGGCGTCGGCCGCCCGACGGTACGCGGGCAGCCCGCCGATGCGGTCGACCGCCGGATGCACCGGGACCACGTCCCCGGTGAACCCGCCGTCGCGCAGGTGACCGAGGACCGCCGCGCCGACCCCCTGGCCGGTGGCGCTGGCACCGTAGACGGCGACCCCCCGGGGGGTCAGCAGCCGGGCGATCGACCGGGCCTCGGCGCTGTGTTCGCGGCTCCACTGCACCTGCAGGGACGCCTCCGTCGGGGCGATCGGGAAGCTCAGGTGGACCACACCGTCGGCGTACCGGCGGCGGACCTGGAAACCGGCGTCGGCGAAGACCCGCAGCATCGGCGCGTTGACCGGCAGCACCTCGGCGACGAAGGAGGTGACGCCTTCGGATCGGGCTGCGGCGGCAAGGTGCTCCAGCAGCACCGAGCCGACGCCCCGGCCCTGATGGGCGTCCTCGACGACGAACGCGACCTCGGCTTCGGGCGAGCCCGGACCCATCCGGTCGTAGCGGCCGACCGCGAAGATCCGGTCACCGGAGACCACCACGAACGCCTCCCGGTCGTGGTGGTCGACATTGACGAAGCGCGCCAGGTCGCGGTCGGGGATCCGCGGGTACGGGGAGAAGTACCGCAGGTAGCGGGTGCGGTCGGAGAACCGGGCGTGCATCGCGACGATCGCGTCGCCGTCGTCCGGGCGGATCTGCCGCAGGTGGACGGTGGTGCCGTCGCGCAGCAGCACGTCAGCCGATCGGTCCATGGTCAGTCCCGGGGGTCGTGCGGATCGAGTCCGTGCAGTGGGAAGACCGCCCGGCGGGTCGCCATGATCGCCCGGTCGATCGAGTCCGGGTCACCGGCCGGCTGCCACGGCTGGAAGTCCAGGTCGGCCTCGTCGGTCATCCGCAGCGGGACCTGCCGGCCGGGACAGCGGGCGGCGGCCAGCTTTCGCCACCGGGGTGGAGTCAGCGTGGCCGGGTCGATCGGCGCGCCGGTGGCGATCGCCAGCAGATGGGTCCAGGCCCGGGGCACCACCTCGACCAGGGCGTACCCGCCACCACCGGTGGCGACCCAGCGGCCGCCGCAGTGCTCGTCGGCGAGGGCCCGCAGCGCCAGGTACGCGGCCCGCTGGCCGTCGACGCTGAGCCCCAGGTCGGCCAGCGGGTCGAGCCGGTGCGCGTCCGCCCCGCACTGGGTGACGAGCAGCTGCGGCTGGAAGGCCCGCAGCAGCGACGGCACCACGGCGTGGAACGCGCGCAGCCAGCCCCGGTCGGCGGTGCCGGACGGCAACGCGACGTTCACCGCGCTGCCCTGCGCGCCGGGGCCACCCACCTCGTCGGGGAAACCGGTGCCGGGGAACAGCGACAGCGGCGTCTCGTGCAGGCTGACGGTGAGCACCCGCGGGTCGTCGTAGAACATCTCCTGCACCCCGTCGCCGTGGTGCACGTCGATGTCGACGTACGCGATCCGTTCGGCACCGAGGTCGAGCAGCCGGGCGATGGCCACCGCCGGGTCGTTGTACACGCAGAACCCGGCGGCCCGGCCGGGCATCGCGTGGTGCAGCCCTCCGGAGACGTTGACCGCCCGCCGTACGTCGCCGCGCCAGACCGCCTCGGCAGCGGCCATCGTGGCGCCGGCCACCAACGCGCTGGCGTCGTGCATCCCGGCGAACGTCGGATTGTCCGGGGTGCCGAGGCCGTACCCAGAGAAAAACGGGTCGTCGTGGGCGACCCGGACGGCGTCGAGGTAGTCGGCCCGGTGCACCCGGGTGAGCGCCACGTCGTCGGCCGGCTCCGGGGCGAGCAGCCGCACCCCGGGGCGGTCCAGCAGGCCGTACTCGCGGGCCAACGCGATGGTCAGCTCGACCCGTACCGGGTCCAGCGGGTGGTCACCGAGGTCGTACGCCAGCAGGCGCTCGTCCCAGACCACCAGCGTCGCGTCGGTACCGCCCACCGCCCGTGCCTGGTTCGTCCCGTCCGGCATCTGACTCGTCCCGTCCGACATCTGGCCATCGTCGCACGCACCCGCCGGCCCCGCGCCCGGCCGCCCTGGGCCTGATGGACAGCCCGGCCGGCAGCGGGCCGCGGGTCAGCCGGGCTCCGGCCCGGTGGCGACCGGCCGGGCCGGGTCGGTGATCCACTCGCTCCACGATCCCGGGTACAGCGCCGCGTCGGTGCGGCCGACGCGGTGCAGGGCGAGCACCGTGTGCGCGGCGGTCACCCCCGACCCGCAGTACGCCGCGACCGGGGCCTGCGGCCGCAGCCCGGCACCGGTGAAACGGTCCCGCAGCGTGCCGGCGTCGTGCAGCAGCCCGGCGTCGTCGAGGTGCAGCGTGGTCGGCAGATTCACGGCGCCGGGGATGTGCCCGGCCACCGGGTCGACCGGCTCGTGCTCGCCCCGGTACCGGGCGTCGGCGCGGACATCGATCAGCAGTCCACCCTGGCGGGGCAGCCGGCCGGCGGCGTCCGCGTCGAGCACCGGGAGACCTCCCGGGCGTACCGTGACGTCGCCGGGCGGCGGTACCGGCACGTCGGCGGTGACCGGCTGGCCGGCCGCCGCCAGCCAGGCGGGGTAGCCGCCGTCGAGCGCCCAGGTCGGCCGGTGCCCGGCCCAGCGCAGCGTCCACCAGGCGCGGGCGGCGGCGAGACCGTCGCCACCGTCGTAGACGACGACCGGGTGCCCGGTGCGTACCCCGGCCCGGCGCAGCGCCCGCTGCAGCGTCTCCGGGTCGGGCAGCGGGTGCCGGCCACCGGTGCCCGGTGGGCCGCACAGCTCGGCGTCCAGGTCGACGAAGACCGCGCCGGGCAGGTGGGCGGCGACGTAGTCGTCACGGCCCGGCGGGCCGACGAGCCGCCAGCGCACATCCAGCAGGGTCGGCGGGCGCCCACCGGCCAGCGCGGCGGCGAGCCCGGTGACGGCGACGGTAGGGTCTGCGGTATCGAACACCATCCCAGTCAACACCATGCGGGGCTGCACCTGTCCCCTGCCGATCGTCCGTTCCGGCTGGTTATCGGCGCTGCAAGGTAGGATTGAACGCTGGAGGGCAGCTGACCGTGAATGATCTTGTTGATACCACAGAGATGTATCTGCGCACCATACTTGAGCTCGAGGAAGAGTCGGTGCCGCCGCTGCGTGCCAGGATCGCCGAGCGGCTGCACCAGAGCGGCCCCACCGTCAGCCAGACGGTCGCCCGGATGGAGCGCGACGGGCTGCTCACCATCGAGGACGACCGTAACCTGCGACTCACCGAGCTGGGCCGGGCCCAGGCGGTCTCGGTGATGCGCAAGCACCGGCTCGCCGAGCTGCTACTGGTCAACGTCATCGGCATGCCCTACGAGGAGGCCCACGAGGAGGCCTGCCGTTGGGAGCACGTGATGAGCGACGCGGTCGAGAAGAAGGTCTACGACCTGCTCAACCGGCCGACCCGGTCGCCGTACGGCAACCCGATCCCCGGCCTGGACGCGCTGGGTGACGGCCCGACGGAGCTGGCGAATCCGGACATCAGCCCGGACACCGAGCGAAACCTGGCGTTCCCCGGCCTGACCGGCACGGTCGTGGTCCGGCGGATCTGCGAGAGCGTGCAGACCAACGCCGACGTGCTGCGCCAGTTGCACGCCGCCGGGGTGGATCCGGGGGCGACGGTCACCGTGGCGCAGGAACGCGACGGGGTGACCATCGACCGGTCCGGCGACAAGATCCACCTGCCGCGCGAGGTCGCGTCCCGGGTGTTCGTCGCGGCCGCCGACCACGGACGGACACTGGCCGGCGCGGCCGCCTGAGCACCAACCCGCGGCCTGAGCACCAACCCGCGGCCGCCTGAGCACCAACCGGCCGGCGGTGCGCCACGCACCCCCGGCCGGTCACTTCGTCCTGCGGCCGGTCACTTCTTGCGGTTGTCGTGCACCACCCGGGCCAGCTCGACCATCTTGGGCGCCAGCTCCACGGCGGACAGTTCGTCGTCACCGGGAGCGAACGTCCAGCGCAGGCTGATCAGCTTCGGGTCCCCGGTGATCCAGTTGACCTCCAGTGCCGCCCCGTACCCGGTGTCCGGGTCCGGCTTGACCGGGATCCAGTAGGCGGCCTTGCCGAGATCCTTGATCTCCTTGGCACCGACCGGGGCGACGTCGTCGGCGAAGACCGACGCGCTCGCCTTGGTGTCCGAGATGGAGACCATCAGGTCGGGCAGCGGCTCCTCGGCCGGCCGCAGCACACACGACTGCGTCTTGTCGTGCTTGTTGGCCGCCGCCACCTCGAACCGGAACCCGACGGTCTGCTCGACCGCGTCGAAGTCGAGCACCGTGCATGCCCCGCCGGACTCGGCGGCCGGCGGACGGGGCACCTCCGGGTACGGCTCGACCGGGCTCGGCGACGGACTGGCCTGGGCCGGGTCGTCCGGGGCGGGGTTCTCGGTGGCCACCGCTCGGCCGGAGCACCCGGCGGCGAGCAGCAGCAGGATCAGCCCGGCGCCGGACAGACGCAGCCGAACGCCCACAGTGACCTCCCACGGTCAGGCCGGTCGAAAAAGGCGGATTGTTCGTCGCACACCGTACGGCTTCCGCCGCCGCCGCGAAAGCCCGCCACCCGCGCCGGCCGCGCCGCGTAGGAGATCCTCGGCATCACCGCAGATACGGGCAGTGCCGGCAACCCTGGTCACAGCAGGTGCCCCGACGGGCCAGGAACGCCGCGGTCAGCACGAACAGCCCAGTGTCCGGGTCAAGGTAGCCGGCCTGGTCGGCGTCGAGCGCCGCCGCGTGTGCGGCCAGCACCGCCGCCCGGTGCGGGTGGTCGGCTGGCAGCCGCGCCGGATGCGGTTCGGTGAGGGGGCGGTCCGCCAGCGGCAGACGCCTCCCCCGCTGCCGTGCCATGCCGGTGACCTTACGCAGGCCGCCGGTGTGGTAACACTCGTGGGTCCCACCGCGCCGTGACGGCGCGGCCACCGACCCGAACGGACCACCGATGACCTCGTACGCCCTGCTGATCCACCCGTCGGCGAACCGGGTGTACGCCGAGTCGGCGGTCGGGCTGGCCGCCGCCGAGCTGGGTGTCTTCGCCGACCGGGCACTCGGCGGCCGGGTGGACGACGTCGCGGTCACCACGATCGGCGGGCTGCCGTACGTCACCTTCACCGGCGTCGACCTGACCGACCGGGACCTGTCGGTACTGGCGAACCTGTCCGCCAGGTACGCGTTCTTCGCCCGCGACGGCGACCTGCTGCGGCCACTGGAGGTGACCGGCCGGGACCGTTTCGACAGCGATCTGATCACCATCCCGAAGTACGCCGGCAAGACCAACGAGCAGTTCACCAAGCTGCTGCTGAACGTGACCGTGCTGGCCACCGCTGACCGGGTCGGCACGGCTGGGACCATCGGCACCGGCGGGACCGCCGTTGCCGCCGGGGCGGCGGCCGGGCCGCTCGGCCCGGACTCGCCGCCGCTGCGGGTCCTCGATCCGATGTGCGGCCGGGGCACCACGCTCAACCAGGCGATGATGTACGGCTGGCACGCCGCCGGGGTGGAGATCGACGGCAAGGACTTCGAGGTGTACGCCAACTTCATCCGTACCTGGTTGAAGCACAAGCGGCTCAAGCACTCGGCCGAGATCGCACTGGTGCGGCGCAACCGGGCCGTGCTGGGCCGGCGGCTGGCGGTCACCCTGGCGGCCAGCAAGGACGACCACCGGGCCGGGCGGACCGTCGACCTGACGATGGTGCACGCCGACACCCGCCGCAGCCGGGAGGTGTTCCGGGCCGGCAGCTTCGACGCCATCGTCACCGACGCGCCGTACGGGGTGCAGCACGGCACCCGCGGTCAGGCGGACCGGTTGACCCGCGATCCGCTGGGTCTGCTGGCTGAGGCGCTGCCGGGTTGGGTGGCGCTGCTGCGCCCCGGTGGGGCGCTCGGCATCTCCTGGAACACCCTGGTCGCCGCCCGCGACGACCTGGCCGCGCTGCTGGTCAAGGCGGGCCTGGAAGTGGCCGACGGTCCGGGGTACGGCAGCTTCGCCCACCGGGTCGACCAGGCGATCGTCCGGGACCTGATCGTGGCCCAAAGAGCCTGACAAACGCCAATTCCTGACACGATCGACAGTTTGTCAATAACGGACAGAATGATCGACCATGTGACCAGCATCACACCTCGATATCGACAGCTCTCTTCATTGCCCTGCCACTCCTTGATACCTTCTGAATAGCAGATGACGGCACGCAGATGCGGACACCTCACGCAGATGCGGACACCACCGGAATCAGCATCTGACAATGTGCCGGCTCAGCAAACCACAGTTTGCCCAGCATCCGACGCCAGCGCCACAAAAGCGCCGCCTGGTGAACCACGGGGGATCATCGTGTCTTTCGAGCTGTGGAATCCAGCCACCTACGATGCGCTGCGGCGCCAACTCATCCCGTCGTTCGACCTGTTGTACGGCAGCGCATCCAGTGCCGTGCAGATGTCGGTGCCGAGCCGGCCACAGATCCTGGACCTGGGCGCGGGAACCGGGCTACTCAGCGCCGCCCTACTCGCCCGCATCCCGGATGCGACCATCACTCTCATCGACCATTCGGAACGGATGCTCGCGCAGGCCAGACAACGGTTTGACGGCGACGGCCGAGCCAGTTTCGCGGTTCAGGGACTGATGGATCCGTTGCCGACAGGACCGTACGACGCAGTCGTTTCCGGCCTGGCGATCCACCACCTCGAGCACCACGATAAACAAGCGCTGTTCGGTCGCCTTCCCGCCATTCTGCGGTCGGGTGGGATCTTCGTCAACGTCGAGCAGGTCCTCGCGCCCGCGCCGCGACTGGAGGAAATGTACGACCGGCAACACGAAAGCCACGTACACGCCGCCGGAACACCCGCCGACGAATGGGCGGCAGGCCGCGAACGGATGAAGCACGACATCTGCATCGATGTCGAAACCCAACTCGGCTGGCTGCGCGACGCCGGCTTCGACACCGTGGACTGCCTGGCCAAGGACTGGCGGTTCGCCACCTACGCCGGATGGCTGGCGCCGTGACCGCTGCCGGGCTCTACCAGGCCGTCCGTGACATGGCCGGCCGTCGACCCGACGCCGTGGCGGTGTGCACCACCGACGACGCGGCCGTGACATACCGCGAGCTCGTCGAGATGACCGACCGGGTCGCCGCCGGACTCGCCACCCGCGGCGTGGCGGCCGGCGACACCGTCGCCGTGGTGCTGCGCAACGGCATCGGCTACGTCTGCCTGATCCTGGCGGTGGCTCGGCTCGGTGCCCGCTACGTACCGCTGATGGCGAACTTCGACGACGCCGGGGTACGGACGGCTCTCGACCGGGCCCGTCCCGCACTGCTGGTCACCGACGGACACCGCCGGATCCCTGCCGACGGACCGGCCACGGTCGACCTCGACACACTGACCGCCGCGACACCCTGGCCGGAGCCCACCGCGGGCAACACCGCAGACTCCACCGCCGCAGCGGCTACCGTCTTCCGACTACTGTGGACCTCTGGCTCGACCGGCTTCCCGAAGATGATGGCCTGGCGGCAGGACCGCTTCGTCACCGAACGACGCCGCTGGCTGGCCGACACCGGGATCCGCCCCGACGACGTCTTCTTCTGCCGCCACACCCTCGACGTGGCACACGCCACCGACCTGCACGTGTTCGCGGCGCTGCTGTCCGGCGCACAACTGGTGCTCGCCGACCCGCACGCACCGGACGGCACGCTGCTGGCCCAACTGGCCGCCCACCAGGCGACCGTGACCAGCGCCCTGCCGCAGCACTACGCCGATCTGGTCGCCGCCGCCCGGCACCAGGGCCGGTTCCCGCTGTCGGCGCTGCGCCGCCCGCTGTGCGGTGGTGCCTATCTCAGCCCGACGATCGTCCGGGACGCCGCCGACGTACTCGGCATACACATCCGGCAAATCTACGGCTCGACCGAGTTCGGCCTGGCGCTGGGCAACATGGACGACGTACCGCAGACCGACACCGCCATGGTCCCGGTCCGTGGCGTCGGCACCCGGCTGGAAACCTTCGTGCCCGGTCACCCCGACGTCGGGGAGCTGGTGCTCTATTCGGACTGCACCAGCGAAGGGTACGTCGACGCGCCACAGGCAAACGCCCGTACCTTCCGCACGCCCGAGTTCTGGACCGGGGACGTGGCCGAACGCACCCCGCAGGGCGGCTACCGAATCCTGGGCCGGGTGTCCGAGACGCTGGCCACCCGGGACGGGCCGATGCTGGCACCGGTGCTCGACGAGCAACTCGCCACGGCCGAGGCGGTGGCGCAGGCCGTCAGTCTGGCCGTGCACCCCGGCGACTACCGCGACGCGGTCGCCGTGGCGGTCGTCGCCGCCGACGGGCACTCCGGCGACGAGGCCGTCAAGGCCGTCGAGGAACTGCTCTCCGGGCACGGGCTGACCGGTTCGGCGCACGCCGTCGCCGCGATGCCCCGTACCCCGGTCGGCAAAATCGACAAACCGTTGCTCCGCACGCGACTCGGACTGGTCGGAGGCAGCCGATGACCCGGCACCTGGACCGCGGTCACGGACCGGCGCTGGTCACGGGCGGTCACGGACCGGCCCTGGTCATGGTGCCCGGGCTGGCCGCCACCGCCGAGTTCTTCTCCGCCGCGGTGGCCCGGCTCGCCACCCGGCACCGGGTGGTGGTCGTCGAACTACCCGGACACGGCGACAACGCCACAGCCGACCGACCGGCCAGCCTCACCCGCGCCGCCGAGGACCTGCACACCACCATCGAAGAGCTCGACCTGGCCGGCGTCACCCTGCTGGGCTGGTCGCTCGGCGCGACCGTGGCCTACGGCTACCTGGAGCGGTTCGGGGCCGCGCGGATCCGGGCCCTGGTGTCGGTCGAACAGACGCCACGGCTGCTGTGCGACGACGACTGGCCGTACGGGGCCTTCGGCAGCCTCGACGCCGCCGGAGCCGACGCCGTCCTGGCCAGCGTGACCGACGACTACCCCGCCTTCGCCGCCGCACTGGTCCGCGGCTCGTTCGCCGCCGGCACCGACCCCGACCCGACGACGCTGGCCGACCTCATCGACCAGACCCGCCGGTGCGACCCGGACGCCGTACGGGCGCTACTCGCCGAGGCGCTCACCGTGGACTGGCGTGACCGGCTGCGCCGGATCAGCGTACCGACGCTGCTCGTCCACGGAGCGCACAGCCAGGTCTACCCCGGCGAGGTCGGCGGGTGGCTGCGCTCGGCGATACCGGCGTCCCGGCTGGAGGTGTTCCCCGGCAGCGGCCATCTGCCGTTCGTCGAGGAACCTGACCGGTTCGCGGACCTCGTGTCGGCCTTCGTCGACCACCCGGTGGCTACCTGAATCATCCGCCGGGCACCGTCGTCCGCCCGGACCACCGACGCGAACCCGCACCACACCGCAAGGGAGAGGGCATTGACCGACCACCCGGCCGCGCCCGGTACGGCGCGGCGCCTGAGCTGGATCTACCCCGACCGGGGCACCGCCTGGCTGCGGCAGGCCGAGCAGGATGCGGTCTGGGGGCCGTACCAGGAGATCGCCGCCGACCTGGGCCTGGAGTTCACGGTGAACAAGCCCGAAGAAGTCGCGGTCGACGCGACCGACCCGGGGCGGCCCAAGGTCTACCTCGACGGTGCGCCGGTCACCCCGGCCGACACCATCTTCGTCACCTCGCTGTACTCCCTGCCGCACCAGACCCAGGACGTGTGCAACCAGGTGTTCCTGTTCACCATTCTGGAACGGCTCGGCTTCTACCTGCCGATCCCACCGGCGCTGTCCTACATCGGCGAGGACAAGCTGGCCAGCGTGGTGCACCTGGCCGGCAGTCCGATCCCGCTGCTGCCGACGGTCCGGGTGGGCAGCGGCCGGGAGGCGATGGCCGGGCGCAGCGACGCCGCGCTCGCCGCGCTGCCGTTCCCGTTGATCGTCAAACCCGCCTACTGGGGCATGGGCCTGGGCATCTCAGTGGTGCACAACATGCACGACCTGAAAGGCCTTATCGGACTCGCCGGTGGCTCGGACACCGCGCTGGTCGCCCAGCCCTACCTCAAGGTGGTACGCGAACAGCGGGTGTACGTCGTCGACGGGCAGGCGCACACCGTGCTGTACGGCTACAAGGACGGCTACTGCCTGGCCGTCACCAAGGCCAGCGGCGGTCGGCACGAACGCGGCTACTCCGCTCTGCCGCCGGAACTCGCCGACACCGTCGCCTACGTCGCCGAACGGCTGCCCACGCCGTACTTCACTCTGGACTTCCTCTTCGACGGCGAGCGGCACTGGGTGTCGGAGATCGAACTCGACGGCGCGGTCGCGTTCAACGGCATTCCCGAGCAGGACGCCGCCGCCCGGGCGATCGTGCGGGCCCGGTTCGAGGCGTACCTGGCCGGATTCGCCCGGTGGCACGCCGCTGGCGACGACCAGCCGCGTCGGCGGCAGGGATGATCGGCGCGGTGCCCTGGGACGCGCTGCGCGACCAGGCCCGACGTAACGCCGCCGCCGGTGCCCCGGCCGTGCCGGACGCCGCCGCCGGACTCGCCGACCTGCCGGTCACCGGACCGGACGAGATCTTCGCCGTCTCCCACGCGGTGACCCGGCGGACCGGTGCACTGCTGCTGTCCAGCGGCGGCACCACCGGGCAGCCCAAGCTCACCTACGTGGCGTACCACCAGGCCATCGACCGGCTGCTGCAGCAGTGGCGACCGCTGGTCGGCGGTGACCTCCTGCTCAACCTGTTCACCCCCGGAAGGCTGTGGGCGTCGCACTACTACATGCAGGAGCTGGCCGGACGCTGCGGCGCCGACGTGGCACCGTTCGGTCCGATCACCCCCGAGGAGGTCGATGGCTGGCTGCCGACCCTGCGTCGGCTCGGCGTCAACGCGGTCGCCGGCACCCCGACGGCCCTGGCCGACCTGGCCCGGGGCGTACTCGACGCGGGCGCGGCCACCCCGATCGCAAAAATCATCTGGATGGCCGAGCCGTGGACCGAGGAGAAGGCGACCATCGTGCGGAAGGCGTTCCCGCAGGTCCAGCTATGGGGCAACTACGGCTCGGTCGAAACGTACGTCATCGCCACGAACACCCCGGCCTGCGACCCCTCGGTGCTGCACCTGATGCCCGACCAGGTGCTCGAGCTCGACGACGCCGGCGCCCTGCTGTCCAGAGTGGGTGACGGCTGGACGGTGCCGACCGTAAGGTACCGGCTCGGCGACCGGGTCGCGGCGGCGACCTGTGTCTGCGGCCGACCGGACGCGCTGCGGGTGCGGGGCCGCGCCGACGACGCGATCAAGCTGCACGGCGCGCTGGTCGGCATCGGTACGGTGCTGGACATCGTCCGCGCCGCACCAGGGGTACGCGACGCACAGCTGCTGCTGCGGCGGGCCGCCGGTGAACGCCACTCGGTCAGCGCGGTGACCGTGCACTACACCGGGGACGCCGACCCGGCGGCGGTACGCACCCGGCTGCTGCACCAGTTCTACGATCTGGGCGTCGTCGCCCGGCACCACCCGACGGCGGTCGCCGTCGAGCAGGTGCCGCGGCTGCGCCGGGTGGAACGCACCAACAAGATCCCCCCGATGATCTGGCTGGAGCCGACCGGATGACGACCGTGAGCGAGCCGAAGCTGTTGACCAGACTGCGCGGCAACCCGTGGGCGGTGCTGGCCGTCCTGTCGTTGGCGTACTTCCTCACCCAGCTCGACGTGGCGGTGCTCGCCGTCGCGGTACCCAGCATCATGGCCGACCTCGACGCGTCGGCCGACCAGGTGGTGTGGTCGCTGAGCGCCTACATCTTCCTGCTGGCGATGGCTCTGATCACTGCCGGCCGGCTCGGTGACCTCTACGGCCGTCGGCGGATCTTCCTGATCGGGGTCGCCGTCTTCACCGCCGCCAGTGTCGCGGCGGGCCTGGCCCAGGGGCCCGGCCAGCTGATCGCTGCCCGCGCGGTGCAGGGTCTCGGCGCGGCGCTACTCACCCCGCAGACCCTCGCCCTGCTGATGGAGGCCTTCCCACCGGACCGCCGGGGCACGGCGTTCGGCATCCGGGGCGCGGTCGGCGGGATCGCCGCGATCAGCGGACCGGCCGCCGGCGGGGTGCTGGTCAGCACCCTCGACTGGCGGTGGATCTTCTGGCTGAACCTACCGCTCGGGTTGCTGATGCTCGTGGTCGGCCGGCTCGTGCTGCCCGAGGTCGCGCAACGCGTCCGCCGCCGGCTCGACGTGACCGGTGTGGTGCTGGCCTCGGCGGTGTTGTTCTGCCTGGCGTTCGGCATCAGCCAGGGCGAACGGTACGGCTGGAACGCCGGTATCTGGGCGACGCTCGGCGTGTCCGGGGTGTGCGTGGCGGCCTTCCTCGCGCAGCAGCGCCGCCGCCAGGACCGGGAGCCGCTGGTGCCGTTCACCCTGTTCCGGCAGCGCAACTTCCCGCTGATGAACGGCTTCTCGCTGACCACCTCCGGCACCGTCATCGGCCTGGTGCTGGTGCTGTCGCTGTACTTCCAGCAGGTGCTCGGCCTCGACGCGTGGGCCGCCGGGCTGATGATCGTGCCGGCGTCACTGTTCTCCACCCTGCTCGACCCGGTGGCCGGCAAACTCGCCGACCGGGTCCAGGGACGCTACCTGCTGCTGGTCGGGGCGGTGGCCACCGTCGCCGGCATGGCGTGGGCCGCGGTCGAGATGCGCGACGGTGCGACGTGGACGGCGTTCGTCGCCCCGATGTGCGTCATCGGTGTCGGCAACGCTTTCCTGTTCACCCCGCTGGCGGTGGTCGCGTTGTCCGACGTCGAACAGCAGCAGGCCGGCGCCGCGTCCGGGGTGCTGATCACCTCGTTGCAGATCGGTTCGATGCTGGGCGCCGCGGCCGTCGGTGCCCTGCTGCACAATCAGATCGGCGAGGTCGTCACCGTCGGGGCGGCCCGCGCGGCGATGCTGCTGCTGGCCGGGGTGGCCGTGCTGGGCAGCATCGCCTGCCTGGTCGCCGGCCCGAACCTGACCAGGACGACATCGCAACCGTGACGGCGGTCGTCGCCGGCCTGACCGTGGCCCACTGACTTCGCCACCGGTGTGACGCCTCGGCGCGCGGAGCCCAGGTGATCTATCCGCGGCGCGACGTGAGCCGTCAGACGTGCACCACCACGACCCGCTGCTCCTTCGGCCGGTCCAGCTCCTCGACGAGGCGGTTCATGTCGTCCGGGTCGCTGGTCAGCAGCACGACGGGACGCGGCATCTCCAAAGCGGTAACGGCAACCACCGCGTCGATGGCACAACGGTGCCCCGACAGCCCGGTCGCTCCGAGAAGTTCACCTGCCCGCCTGCCGATCTGCGGGCTCACCGGCTGCACCACGATCCTCGACAGCACCCTGTGGAGGCGGGCATCACGCGGCCCACCTCGAAGGACCTCCGTCAGCGTGACAGCACTCGCCACGACCCTGGCGCCGCGTTCCCGGGCCGCCTCCAGGAAGGCCCTCGACTTGTTGTCGCCCTGTGCGAGCTTTACCAGGCCTTCGCTGTCGAGTACCAGCGTGCCGCCTGTTCCTACCGCCCGTCTGGCCATGACGCCCTCGCCTCGTCCAACGCGTCAGGTGGCACAGGTCCGTGCTCCGAGCGGAGGAGATCCGAAAGCTCCCCGATGAGATCCGACTCAAGCTGTCGAGCGACCGCTTCAGTCACGTACTGGCTGAACTCCCCCCGGCCCACCCGCTGCTGCACGGCGATAGTCAAGTCTTCTGGCATCGACACACTCACTTTGCGTGCGCGGCCGACCAGCCGGAGCCTGCGGCCAGCGCCGGACGCCTCGCCCACGACGGCTGCTTCCAACTCAGCCAGCAGGTCGGGCGACGCTGCCCCAGGGTCACGAATCGCCTCCAGGACTTCCGGGAGCATCAGACGCAGGCGATCCGCAGGGTCGCCCGCGCCCGGTGGGAGCGGTTCGACAGCCATACGGCCAATGCTACCAGCGGTAGGAACCTTGCGCCGTCACCATCGAAGCGGACGACGGGTCAGCGGCACCCGTTGGGCTTGGTGGCCAGGGGGACTAAATTTGCTCCCTTACTGCCGCCACTATCAACATATAGCGCATAGGTGGTCTTGCGGCAAGACCCGGGTCGTCGCGCACAATCGCGTTCCTACGCCAGTTCTCCGGCATTTGCCAATCGCTGGATGCTGCGCTTTTCCGCCGACCCGAGAATGGAGCTGATCGAGGTGCGCCCGTTGACCACCAGAGCGTTCGATCTCCCCGACCGGCTGCACGCCAAGGCCGACCCGAAACTGATCGCCGACGACGAACGGCATTTCGCGGCCGTCGCACACCGCCTCGATTAGCTGGCCACCGACCTTTCGGAGCGGCTCGACGGGGCCCGGAAGGCACCGGCCGGCGGGGGCCAGCGGGCGTTGGACCGCGACCAGGAGGTCCGTCGGCTCACCGTACGGCTGCGGGCGCTGCGCCGGTTCGGCCTCGACCTGTGTCTTGGCCGGATGGTCCCCGACGACCGTTCGAACCCGGTGTACGTCGGACGGCAGGGGCTGACCGACGACACCGGCCGTCAACTGCTGCTCGACTGGCGCTCCCCCGCCGCCGAGCCGTTCTTCGGCGCCACCCACGGCAACCCGATGTGCCTGGTCAGCCGTCGGCGTTACCACTGGACGATGGGCCGGATCAGCGACTACTGGGACGAGGTGTTCAGCGCCGACGCGCTCGACGGGCACGCCGCCCTCGACGACCAGTCGGCCTTCATCGCCAGCCTCGGCGGGCACCGGTCGGACCGGATGCGCGACGTGCTGGCCACCATCGCCGCCGACCAGGACGCCATCATCCGCGCCGGCTCGGCTGGTGCCCTCGTCGTCGACGGCGGACCCGGCACCGGCAAGACCGTCGTCGCCCTGCACCGCACCGCGTACCTGCGCTACCACGACCCCCGACTCGGCCAGCGTCGCGGCGGGGTGCTGTTCGTCGGACCGCACCAGCCCTATCTGGCGTACGTCGCCGACGTCCTGCCCAACCTCGGCGAGGACGACGTGCAGACCTGCACCCTGGCCGGCCTGGTCGCCGAGGGTGCAGGCGCAGCGGCCGAACCCGACCCTGAGGTGGCCCGGCTGAAGTCGTCGGCGCGGTGGGAGGCGGCGGTCGAGGCGGCCGTCCGGTTCTACGAGGAGCCGCCGCAGACCGCGACGACGGTGGCCACCGGTTGGACCGAGCTGACCATCACTCCCGGCGACTGGGCCGACGCGTTCGCCGCACCCGGGCCGGGTGTGCCGCACAACGAGGCCCGCGAGCAGATCATGGACGAACTGCTGACCATTCTGGTCGGTCGCTACGACGGCGACGAGCCGGAAGACCAGGTCCGCGCCGCACTGGACCAGAACCGGTCGCTGCGTACGGCGGTCAACCGGGCCTGGCCGCTGCTCGACCCGGCCGACATCGTCGCCGACCTGTGGTCGGTCCCGGCCTACCTGCGCCGGTGCGCGCCGTGGCTCGACCCGGCCGAGATCCGTACGCTGCAACGCGCCGACCCTCGGGCCTGGACAGTCGAAGACCTGCCGCTGCTGGACGCGGCCCGGCTGCGTCTCGGTGACGCGCAGGCGTCCGACCGCGAGCGGCGGCACCGGGCGGCGGTGGCCGTCGAACGGGTCCACCGGGCCCGGGTGATCGACGACCTACTCGACGCGCACAGCTACGACGACGGCGAAGGCGTCCTGGCGATGCTGCGCCACCAGGATCTGCAGGAAACGCTGATCGACGAGACGGCCGGGCCGGACGCCGACCCGGACGCGTTGGCCGGCCCGTTCGCGCACATCGTGGTCGACGAGGCGCAGGAGTTGACCGACGCGCAGTGGCAGATGCTGCTGCGCCGCTGCCCGTCGCGCAGTTTCACCATCGTCGGTGACCGCGCCCAGGCCCGGCACGGCTTCACCGAGTCGTGGCCGGACCGGCTCGCCCGGATCGGGGGGACCGGACACCCTGCGGGACCTGGTCACCCAGCTCGGACCGCAGGCGCGCGCCGCCACGCCCGGCGAGGCCGCCCGCGCCGGGGACGTCGTCGTGGTGACGACCCCATTCAAGGCCTACCTCGATGTCCCCCATCGCGCCGCTGCGCGGCACGGTCGTCATCGACACCATGAACTACTACCCGGAACGCGACGGCCACTTCCCCGAACTCGACGCCGGCCGGACCACCACCGGCGAACTGCTCCAGGCCCACCTGCCCGAGTCGTTCGTCGTCAAGGCGTTCAGCAACATCTTCTTCAAACACCTGGCCACGCTCGGCCGGCCCGCCGGCGCCGCCGACCGCAGCGCCATCGCCATCGCCGGTGACGACCACAACGCGAAGGCCACCGTCGCCGCCCTCATCGACACAATCGGCTACGACGTCCACGACGCGGGCGCCCTCGCCGACAACCGCCGGTTCGGCCCTGGTACGCCGGCCCACCACGCCTACCTCGACCCGGACGGCATGTTCACCGCCCCCGGCCGGCCGGCCGACGCGGCCCGACTCGCCGAACTCCTCGACAGCAACTGACCGGCCGCCAGCCGGCTAGCAGCCGGCTAGGAGACTCCGTGCCGACCTGCGTCAGGCCACCAGGCCACGACGATAGGCGTAGATCACTGCTTGGACGCGGTCACGCAAATCCAGCTTGGTAAGAATGCGCGAGACGTACGTCTTGACGGTCTCCTGGCTGATCACCATGGCCGCGGCGATCTCGCTGTTCGACAGGCCGTCGGCCATCAGCCGCAGCACCTCCAGTTCGCGCGGGGCCAGCGGGACCTCACCCGACGGGTCAGCGACCGGGCGGACCCGTTCCGCGTACCGGCCCACCAGACCGCGGGTCACCTCCGGAGCGAGCAGCGCCGCGCCGGAGGCGACCGTGCGGATGCCCTGGAGCAGCTGGGCCGGGGGCGCGTCCTTGAGCAGAAATCCGCTCGCCCCGGCGCGCAGCGCCTCGTACACGTACTCGTCGAGGTTGAACGTGGTCACCACGAGCACTTTGACCGGCGCCGCCACCCCCGCGCCCGCCAGCATGCGGGTGGCGGCGATGCCGTTCAGGACCGGCATCCGCACGTCCATCACCACCACGTCCGGGCGCAGCCGGCCAGCCAGGTCAACCGCCGTCTGCCCGTCGCCGCACTCCCCCACCACCTGCAGGTCGGGCTGCGCGCCGATGATCGTGGCGAACCCGGTACGGACCAACGCCTGGTCGTCGCAGACCAGGACCCGCAGCGGCACCGTCATGACGGATCCCCTGCGGGGATCCGGGCGCGGACCACGAACCCGCCGCCGGGCCGCCGTCCGGCGCTGAACTTTCCGCCGAGCGCACCCACCCGCTCACGGAGACCGGCGAGGCCACGCCCGCTGCCACCCGGTGACGCGGCGTTCGACCCTGTGCCGTCGGTGTGAACTTCCACAGTGACCTCCCGCACGTCGTAGCGCACCTGGACCACGGTTCGGCCGCCGTGGTCGTGTTTCAAGGCGTTCGTCAACGACTCCTGGACGACCCGGTACGCTGCGGCCTCGGCGCTTCCGGCCACCTCGGGTGGCCTGCCCTGCTGCGTGAACTCCACCGGCTGCCCGCCTTGCCGGGTTTGTTCAACGAGCGAGGCGAGCGAGTAGAGCGGGCCAACGGAACTGTTCGGACCGGTGTCGCCGTCCGCCGACGTGCGCGCCCCGGTTCCGTGATCCGGATTGAGCAGGTCAAGCAGGTGCCGCAGGTCCCCGACGGCTCGCCGGCCGGTGTCGGTGATCGCGGTCAGGCTCTCGTCGAGACGCTCCGGGGCAGCGGTCAGATATCGTGCCGCCTCAGCCTGCACCACCATCGCGGTCACGTGATGCGTCACCACGTCGTGCAACTCCCTGGCGATCCGGGTACGCTCCGCAGCCCGGGTACGCTCCGCGACATGCCGCCGGTGATCCGCCTCGGCGGCCCGCGACATCCGCAGCCACGACCCGACGCCCCAGGCGAAGGCCAACGCCAGGTAGAAGGTCCCGAACCCGATCACTCCCTCGGTCGAGCCGTGCCGGTGCAACGCGACGGCCAGCACCACGTACCCCACCGTGGCCACCGCGACAGTTGTGCGTCGGTGGCGGCCCAGGTGCAGCCCCGCGCTCAGCAGTGCGATCGGCAGGGCCATACCGGCAACCGTGTGGTAGAAGCGCAGCTGATCGATCGCGAAGCCGAGCGCCACCAGACCGAGGCAGAGGGCCGGCAGGCGCCGTCGCACCACGAGCGGCAGACACTCCAGCGCCAGCACCACGCCGGTCAGCCCGTCGAACGGGCGACTGGGCAGGTCACCGAGCTGTGTTCCACGACTGTGCAGCGCGGGCACCAGCGACGCGACCACGAGCAGCAGCGCGAGCGGCAGATCTCGGACCACGACGTCGGACCGCCGCCACAGCTCCGGCAGGCCCCGGAGATCGATCACCGGGCGACTGTAGCGTTCGTCCTGGCCCGACACGGGACGATGTGACCGCGGCGACGCGCGAGCCACAGAAAGAACACGGTCAGCGCCACCCCGGCGCCGACCGTGTAGAGGCTGCCCTCGGGCCCGAAATCGCCACCGGTCAGCAGATCCGGACCCGACGTCGTCGCTTCCAGCAGCCCATGCGGCTCTCCGTTGCCGGAGACCACCGTGCCGAAAATGCCGGCTGCGACGAAGTTCCAGCCAAAGTGCAACCCGATCGGCACCCACAGATTCCGGGTGGCCGCATAGCAGGCGGCGAGCATGAAGCCGGCCGAGATCACGATGGCGACCGCGCCCCACAGCCCGGCGTCCGGATTGCCCAGATGGAACAGACCGAACAGCACCCCGGTCAGCACCAAGGTGAACCAGGTGCCGAGTCGTTCCTCGACGATCCGGAACAACACGCCACGGAAGAGTAGCTCCTCCGTCACCGAGGCGGCCGCCATGAGACCGAGCAGGTCGGCGGCGCCGCTCACCGAGCCCAGGCCGTGCACGTGGTAGCCGCCGAGGAGGGCGATGTTGGCAATGACGGCGCCGAACATCCCGGCCCCGATCAGCACCCCCACGGCAGTTCTGACGACTGCCCCGGAAGCAGCCACCTCGACGGGGGCGCGCTGTTCGGTGCGCCGCACCACCCACCGGTAGACAAGGACGACGGCGACGCAGGTCACGACACCGATGAGCAAGGTGAGCCAGGCGTTGTCCTGTAATGCAGCGGCGCTGCCGCCACCGACGAAGGCGACTGCCCCGACGGCCACCAACTGTTTCACCAGACGCACGAGGATTCCCTTCACCAGGCCGCGACCTGGGTGCCGCGGCTACGACGAAAACGCTATGGCTGCGACGGACAGCCCACTTCACCCCGCAGTGGACACTTACCGGTAGCTCGCACGGGGGACACGTCCGCCGGGCGACTCGACGTGCCGATCGGTGGCAGGCGTAGATTCGGCGGTCGATGGCCACCTGTGACGATGTCCGCCGGGCGCTCGCCGCCCTCGCCGACCCGCGTCGCGCGGAGCAGGCACGCCGGTTCCTGCAGATCCGACCCGGCGGGTACGGCGAGGGCGACCGGACGATCGGCGTACCGGTGCCGGACCAGCGCCGGGTGGCCGGTCGATACTGGCGTGACCTGTCGTTGGCCGAGACGACCCTGCTGCTGACCAGCGAGGTACACGAGGAGCGGCTGACGGCGATCTTCATCCTGGTGCGGATGTTCGACAAGGGCAGGCAGCGGCAGCGGGCCGCCATCTTCGACACCGTGCTGGCCCACACCGACCGGATCGACAACTGGGACCTGGTCGACTCGTGCGCCCCGTACATCGTCGGGCCGTGGCTGTTGGGCACCGACCGGACGGTGCTGGACCGGCTGGCCGCCTCCGAGCTGGTCTGGGACCGGCGGATCGCGATCATCGCGACGTTCGCCTTCATCCGGGTCGGGGACTTCGACTGGACGTTGCGGCTGGCCGAGCGGCTGCTGCACGACCCGCACGACCTAATCCACAAGGCCGTCGGCTGGATGCTGCGCGAGGTCGGCAACCGCGACCGTACGGTGGCCGAGACGTTCCTGACCCGGCACCAACGCGACATGCCGAGGGTGATGCTGCGGTACGCGATCGAGAAGTTCGAGCCGCAGCGTCGCGCCGCGTACCTCGCCGGCACGGCCTGACCGCGCCAGTGTCCGCCTCACCTGCCCGGCCCGACTTGCGGGGGGTCCGGGTCGCCTACGACACCGTGGCCGGCGACTACGCGGCCCGCATGCCGGACACCCGCGTTGAGGCACCGCTGGATCTCGCCATGATCGACACCTTCGCCGAGGCGGTCCGCTCCAGCGTCGACCCGCTGGTGCTCGACGCGGGCTGCGGTGCGGGTCGGATGAGCCGGTATCTCGCCGACCGGGACTGTCGAGTGGTCGGGGTCGACCTGTCACCAGGCATGATCGCCATGGCCCGCCGCGACCACCGAGGGCTGCCGTTCGCCGTCGGCTCGCTGGCCGACCTTCCGTTCCCGGACTCCCGGTTCGCGGGTGTACTGCTGTGGTACTCGACGATCCACGCGCCACCGGCCGGTCAGGGCCGCGTCTTCGCCGAGGCCGCCCGGGTGCTGCACCCGGGCGGCCGGGCTGCGCGAGGTGTGCCGGCTGGTCCGTCGCGCCCGGGGCGCCGAACGCGAGGACCAGGCGGTCATGCTGGCGACGGTGCGGTGACCCCCGGATGCCCGCCCGACCCCGTGGTCCGGGCGGGCATCCGCAGCTGTCGCGATGTCACTCGCAGAAGACCTTCACCTTGACGTCGGGCTGGTCGACGTCGACCGTGAGATCGTCGAGCTGCTCGACCAGCTCCTCGATGTGCTGCGGCTTGAGCTGGGTCAGGTCGATCGGCACACCCGACTTGGCCAGCTCCGCGTTGACGTGGGTCAGCGCCTGTGGCGGGATCAGGCTGGTGAGCCGGACCCCGGCGCGCAGCAGCTGCAACGGGACCCGGACGTTGACCCGGCCCGGCTCGTCGCCGCTGGGTCCGTCGGCGAAGTCCGCCATCACCCGCAGATACTTCGGCCGGGCCTTCGGGCCGGATGCGCCCCCCGGCGTCGCATCAGGCTGCTCTCGGTCGAGGGCGTCGATCAGCCGCTCGGCCTCCTCAGCGGTGATCTTGCCTTCGGCCAGCATCTCCAGAATCTGGCGGCGCTGCTCGTTCATCGTCACTCCGCTTCGACGGGCTCAGGTCCACCTGGACCTGGCTGCGGCGTTCACCACGCAGCCGGGCGGCGACCCGTCAGCTCTGCTTCACCTTCTGGCGGCCGAGCGCACCGCACCTCAGATCTTCCAGGTGCACGATCAGACCCGCACGCTGGTCACCGCCATGCTGGCCCGGGAACGTCGCGCCGCCACACCCAGCCTGCGCGCCTTGGCAGTGCGCGCCAGGATCGATGCCAACTGATCATGACTGGCACCGGCAAACCGACGCTGTACCTGGTTTCCTCCGCCGCTCCGCCGATTCACAACATCGACGAGTGCGTCGCCCTGTTGCAGGCCGACGGATGGTCGGTGTGCCTGATCGTCACGCCTACTGCGGCGACTTGGATCGACACGGACAGGCTCGCATCCCAGACCGGTTTCCGGTCGCGTCCCGACTTCGCGCCCCTGACGAGCCCGGAACACTGCCGCGCGCCGACGCCGTCGTGGTGGCACCGGCGTCCTTCAACACGATCAACAAGTGGGCCAGCGGAATCAGCGACAACTTGGCGCTGGGTGTACTCAACGAGGCCCTTGGCACCGGGCTTCCGATAGTCGTCTCACCGTACGCAAAGCCGGCCCTCACCCAGCATCCCGCCTACCGAGCATCCGTCCGGACCCTGTCATACGTCGGCGTCCAGTTCACCGAGGACGAAGCTCTGAAACCACCAATTGGAAGCGACAGATTTCGATGGGGTGTAGTTGCCGAAGCGTTCCGCGCCACCGATTGATCACGCCTCCGCTGAACAGCCACCAGGACAACGCCTCCGCATTCAACAGTTGATCAACGGACCGCCGCCCACGTCGACCGGACGCACGGCCCCGGCGTTGTTCCTCTATGTCTGACTTGATCATTGTTTGTCAGATGTCGTAGACGGCGAAGGTGTCGGCGCGGTCGTGGAGGTCACGGCGGGCGTGGGCGATGTTGGCGCGTCCGGCGAGGCGGAAGGTGTTCAGGGCCAGGTTGCGCATGGCGGCCAGGTTGCGGGGAGCCGCACCCGTCCTGAGCTGGGAGTAGTCCCCGTTGAAGGTGACGTCACGGGTCCAGTGCAGGCGGGTTTCCACCGACCAGTGTCCTCTGACGTAGGCGTTGAGGTGTTGCGGTCCGGCCTGGGTGGCGTCGAGGCTGACGATGCCGTGGATGATCTGTTTGCTGGTGCGGATCCCGTCGAGTCCGCCGGTGTCGCGGCGTAGCCGGAAGACCTGGCGGGCTCCGGGGAACAGGGTGTCGTCGCAGCCGGTGACGCGGATCGTGCGGCGTTCGGTGCGTCCGTGTCCGCGATCGGCGTCGACGTCGGTCCGGTCGGCGAACTCGGTGTCGGTGCCGGACAGCAACGTGTGGGCGGCGCGCAGGGCGAGCGGCTGGTTCCCCTTCAGGATCAGCATGTAGTGGGCGTTCAGGGTGTCGGTGATCAGCCGGGCGGTTTTCCTGGTGGTGTGCAGGGCGTCCAGGGTGAGGAGCATGCCGGCGACGTCGAGCTGTGTGAGTAGGTCCTCGGTCGCGGTGGCCTCGCCGCGTTTGTCGGCGACCTGGCGTTGGCCCAGGATCACGGCACGGTCGTGGGTGACGGCGGCGACCAGGAACACCTGTCCGGTGGGGGTGCGGGTGCCGTGCAGCAGTTTCCCGTCGATCGCGGCGGCGGGCAGCAGCCCGGCCGGTGCCGGGTGGGTGAACGCCCGGGTGGCGGCCCGGCGTTGTTCGCGTTCGGTGGGTTCGTCGACGCTGGTGGGGATCCGTGGGGCCGGGGCGTCGCCGCGTGCCACGTCCGCGGCGTAGCCGCAGGTCGCCGTGTCGAGGGCGTCGCCGTCGACGGCGGCCAGGACCCGCCGGAAGGTCCGTTCGCTCGGGACGAGGTAGCGGCTGGTCAGTGGGTCACGGCGGGCGCCGAGGCGGTGCAGGACGTCCTGTGGGGTCCGGGCCGCCCACTGCCGGATCGCGGTCAGGCTGTCGTTGCCGGCGACGAGGGTGGCACACGCGGTCAGGACCAGGATCACCAGCAGCGGATGGCGCCGTCCGCGCGGCCGGCGGGGGTCCGGCACCCGGGCCAGGCGTGCTACCAGGGGCGACACCATCGACAAGGGATCGGCCGGGCCGGTGGAGAGTTCGGCTTCCCACAACGCCAGATCGGCGAGGTGGTCAACAACGGGGTCGGTCAGGGAAGATGTCGTCACGAGCGCGGCTCCAGCGATGAACTTCGAGGCTAGTCACCCGCAAGATCATCAGGAGTCGCGCTCGTCCCGCAACTCAGCCGACGTCCGATTTCCAACACGGACAGAACGACTCAAGCCGGAACAACGCCGGGGCCGTGCGACCGGACGTGTCCCAACCCGCCAACCGATCCAGCGGTAGAGACACCGTGGCCGCACACCTAACCGAAGTTCAAGAGCAGATGACGTAAATACTGGCCTGCACCGGCGTTTCGTACGGTTCTACGTCATCTGATCTTGAGTCGGCTTCCCTCTGTATAGGCTGGTCCAGAATCCGTCGATCAGCACGGTGGTGTCGGGTGCCACGCCAGATGTCCTGTAGTGGGAGCACATCAGTGGCGACGGGTCATGATCTCGGTGCCGAGGACGGTCAACAGTCGCAGCTTGTCTGCCGCTTCGCTGCCAGGTGCCGCTGTGTAGACGACGATGCGCAGGTCGGCGCCGTGCGCCGACAGCACATCGCAGTCGAGTTCGACTTCGCCGACGTGCGGATTGTCGACGGTCTTTCGTTCGCTCCTGTGGTGCGCGACGGCGGAGCCTTCCCACAGTCGCGCGAATTCAGGGCTCGATGTCCGCAGCGTGCCGATCATGTCCTTCAGTTCGCGGTCGGCAGGGTAGCGCGTCGCCACGTCGCGCAGGTCGGCCACGAGTGACGCCTTGTGCGCCTGCGGATCCGGATGCCGCACGCGCCCCGTGTCGTCGTGGAAGGTTCGCCACACGATGTTCGCCGACCGGAGATCGCGGTCGTGCCAGTCGTCGCCGGTCAGCGCGGCCCACACATCGTTGTGCTGGATGAGGGTCCAGGCCGCGTCGAAGACGGCGATCGGGGTGTCGGCGAGACGGTCGAGCACGCGCTGCACGCTGGGGCCGATGTGCCGGGGCACCAGTCCGCCCGGTTGGGGCGCGTGCCCCGCCAGGCGGCAGGCCAGTTCATACTCAGCGTCGGACAGGCGCAGCGTTCGTGCGAGCGAGCGCACGATAGCGACGCTGGGATGCGCGCGGCCCTGTTCGAGGCGTTTGATGTAGTCCGGTGAGATGCCAGCGAGCCAGGCGACCTCTTCGCGGCGCAATCCCGCCGTCCTGCGCGTGCCTGACCTGAAGGGCAGGCCCACGTCTGCCGGCTGCAGGCGGGTGCGCCAGGAGCGCAGCACCGCCGCGAAGTTGGGTGCGTCGTGCATCACCCCATTGTCGGCCTTCTTCCCGGCCTTCGATCGATGCGTGGGTGGCCCGAAGTGGGCCAGGCTGCCGCCCGGAACCGGTGCCAAGGTCGATTCCTGGCACACCCGGCGGCCCCAGCAGCACCTTCGCCGATCGGTACGGCGAACTGCCCTGGTAATTATCACTACGGAAGGAACACACATGTACCTCATCACCGGAGCGACAGGCAACGTCGGCAACTTGCTTGCACGGCAGCTGCACGAACAGGGTCACCCGGTCCGAGTCCTGGTGCGCAACCCTGCCCGGGCGGCCGACCTGCCGGCCGAGATCGAGCGCGCCGTCGGCGATCTCGGCGACCCCGACGACGTGGCCAACGCCGTCAAGGGCGTGGACGCCGTCTTCCTCATGCAGGTGGGCAGCGGAACCGACCAGACCAAGGTCATGATCGATGCCGTGCGCAACGCCGGCAACACCAGGATTGTCCTGCTGTCCTCGGTCGGTGCACGGCTGATGCCGATCAGCGACAATCCCGTCATCGGTGGAGCCCTCGCGGCGCGCGAGGACCTCATGCGCGAGTCCGGGCTGGGCGTCACCTACCTGCGCCCCAACGGCTTCGCATCCAATGCCCTGTGGTGGCTGGACGGCATCCGCGCTGGCAAGGTCGTCGACCCCACCGGAGAGGGCCGTCTGGCGGTCATCGACCCCGAGGACGTGGCCCGCTGCGCCGCCATCGTGCTCACCGAAGACGGGCACGTCGGCAAGGGCTACACCCTGACCGGGCCAGAAGCACTGACTTCTCGTGAGCAGGTGGCGACAATCGCCGCGGTGACCGGTCAGATGATCGACTTCCAGGAAGTCACTCCTCGCGAGTTTGCCCGGGCGCAGATCGCCAAGGGTGTGCCCGCCGAGCAGGCGCAGGCATTGGAATATCTGAACACGGTGTTCCGTAAGGGTCGCGCCGCCTACGTGACCGACGATGTGCGGAACCTCACGGGCCGGGCGCCAGGGACGTTCCGCGAGTGGTGCGAACGCAGCGCAGACGCATTGCGCTGATGCAAGACCCAGTGCGACCGGGCTCCCGGACACCACTCAGCATTCTTCCCGACGCCACCAGGCCCGCAGGAACGTCAGCCGCGTCTCCACACCTATCAGGTCATCGCTCCGCTCGTCGTGGCCCGTCGCAGGTATGACGGGGGTACGGACACGAATACTCATCACCAGGGAGCCGACGCAGCCACAAGATCAGCTGACGAGAATGCGGGAGTTCCTCGGCATGTCACCCGAATTTACGTCATCTGATCTTTGCGATCGGCTGGCACCGGCACCGGAGCAACCGTGTGCGCGTAGCGCTTGCCCGGCCAGCGCGACGGGCGGTCAGGTCGGTTCTGCGGACAGGCGGCGGTGCTCCGGCGGGACTGGGGCGTCTGATAGTTCCGGCAGGCGCGCCGGCGGCTTCGTCCTGACCTGTGACGGCGACGTCGTCGGTCTGTCCAACCTGTTCGCCGCTGACAGCGGCGAACAGTCCGATATCCGGGCGACCGCCATCACCGAGGCAGCCCTCCACTTCCCCGGGGCTGCCGCTGGTCGGCTACGAGCAGGGCGACGACCTCGCCCGCGCCCGAGCACACGGCTTCGCCCCGATCGGCGCCCTGCGGGTCTGGCTGCACCAGCCCGGCCAGCCATGATCACTTGATGAAAAGCCGGCCGACACGCCGACACGATCCCAGCAGAACATCAAATGATCTTGGTTGTGCCCAACCTCGGCCGGTTGCCAGACTGGTCCGGTGCCGGTCTCCCTCTGGCGAAACCGTGACTTCCTCCTACTGTGGACCGGCCAGGTCGTATCGACGCTCGGCACCCGGATCAGCGGCCTCGCGTACCCGCTGCTCGTGCTGGCCGTCACCGGCTCACCGGCGCAGGCCGGGCTGGTGGCGGCCGCGCAGGCGGCCCCGTTCCTGATCTGGTTCCTGCCGGCGGGTGCCCTGGTCGACCGCTGGCCCCGCAAACGGATCATGCTCGTCGCCGACGCCGGCCGGGCGGTGGCCCTGGCATCGGTCGCGGTGGCCGTCGCGCTCGGACGGGTCACGATCGGTCACCTCATGGTCGTGGCCTTCGTCGAGGGCACGCTGTACGTCTTCTTCCTGCTCGCCGAGACCGCCGCCCTGCCACACGTGGTACCCAAACCCCAACTACCGACGGCGATCGCCCAGAACCAGGCCCGCGACCAGGGTGCCGACCTGGCCGGCCACCCGTTGGGCGGCCTGCTGTTCGGGCTGGGCCACGCGGTGCCGTTCGCCGCCGACGCCGTGTCGTACGTGGTGGGCGTCGCCCTGGTCGCCCCGGTTCGGCGGGACCTGGAGGAGAAGCGGGTGGCGCAGCGTCGCCCCCTGCTGGCAGAGATCGCCGAGGGTGTCCGCTGGCTGTGGCGTCAGCATCTCCTGCGCGCCCTCGTGGCGATCGCGTCGGCTGGCAACCTGGCCTTCAGCGCCCTCAGCCTGGCCGTCATCGTGCGCGCCACTGACCTCGGCGCGTCCCCGACCGCCGTTGGTGTGCTGCTCGGGCTCTTCGGCGTGGGCGCGATCGCCGGTGCCCTGGTGGCCCCGCCGGTACAACGCCTCGTCTCCCCGAACGTGGTCCTGATCGGCGCGCTCTGGTGGTGGGTCGCGCAGATGGCGGCGTTGGCCCTGGCCCCGACCGTGTTCACGCTGGGGGCGGTCTACACGGTCGGCGCACTGATGGGCCCGATCTTCAACACCACCACCGCCGCCTACCGGTACGCCCTGACCCCCGACCGCCTCCAGGGCCGGGTCAACGGCGCCTCCCGAATGATCGGCTGGGGTGCCCGCCCCGTGGGTGCCCTCCTCGGCGGCATAGCGCTGGAGACCCTGGGCGCGGTGCCGACCTTCGCCGCCCTGGCGGCGTGGCTGGCCGTCGTCGCGGTGGCATCGACGACGAGCCGCCAGATCAGGTGCGCCCCCAGGCTGGAAACGATGGGCGAACGAACCGGATCCTGAGTTCGTGCGGTGGACCGTGCTGCCCTGTTCAGGGTGCCGGCTCCCGGCGGGCGCGTTGTTGGTGTCGGCGCGCCTTCAGCCGGTTGCCGCAGGTCTTCATCGAGCACCAGCGGGCGGTGTTGGCACGGCTGCGGTCCAGGTGGAACAGGCGGCACTCGGTGTTGTCGCAGGGCCGCAGTCGGCCGGGTAGCCGGGCCTGTACGTCGAACCAGGCGAGCACCAGCTGCACGGCGAGCATCCGGTCGGGGGGCCCACACAGGCGCCAGCGCAGGCCCGACGCGTCGACCTCGGGCAGCTGCTGGACGCCGGCGAGGATCCGCCGCAGGTCCGCTTCGGGCACGGCACCGCGGGTGGCGGTCTGCAGCGCGTCTCTGGCGGTCCGCAGCCAGGTGGTCGTTGCCGGGTCGCCGGAGCCTCCGTGCCGGTGTGCCCACTGCCGCAGTGCGGTGTCGTCGGCCCACCGGTCCTGTGGCCGGCCGTCCACCACGGGTGTGCTGTTCAGCGCCTCGATCAGCGCCTGCTCGTCGATCACGGTGACCTCACCCACCCTCGCCACTAACCCTCTCGCCGCGCTTGACAGGTTATCGCAGATCGGGTCCACTTGAATCCAGATAACCACCACGAAGTTCCGAGAGGGTTAGAGATGGTCGAAGTTCATCACCGGTACGCCACCGTGCGAGGGCACCGCGTCTTCTACCGACAGGCCGGCCCCCACGACGCGCCGACGCTGCTGCTCCTGCACGGGTACCCCACCAGCTCACGTATGTTCCGCCGGCTGATCCCGCGACTCGCCGACCGGTTCCACGTCATCGCCCCCGACCACATCGGCTTCGGCCACTCCGACGCCCCGCCCGCCGACACGTTCCCGTACACGTTCGACGCGCTCACCGACGTCACCGAAGCGTTCCTGGCCGAGCTCGGTGTCACCCGCTGCGCCATCTACGTGCAGGACTACGGCGCTCCGATCGGATGGCGACTCGCCCTCAGCGCCCCCGAGATGATCACCGCGGTCATCAGCCAGAACGGCAACGGGTACGACGACGGCTTCGTCCCCGACTTCTGGACACCCGTGTGGGCGTACGCCGACGATCCGGGACCGGACACGGAGCCGGCGGTGCGCACCGCCCTCGGTCTGGACGCCATCCGCTGGCAGTACCTGCACGGCGTGGACCGCCCCGACCTTGTCGACCCCGACACCTGGACGTACGACCACCGCGACATCAGCCGCCCCGGCAACGACCTGGCACAGCTGGCGCTTTTCCGCGACTACGCCACCAACCCTCCGCTGTACCCGAAGCTGCACGCGTACTTTCGGCGCAGTCAGGTGCCGCTACTGGCCGTTTGGGGGGCCGAGGATCTGATCTTCGGGCCGGACGGGGCGCGTGCCTTCGCGCGGGACCTTCCGGACGCCGAGATCCACCTGGTGCCCGGCGGCGGTCACTTCCTGCTGGAAAGCCACCTGGACACCGTGGTCGGCCGCATCCGGGACTTCCTGTCCCACGCGCTGCCGACAACCCGGCCGGCGACAACCCGCGACGCGCGAGCCGCCCACCTGTGAAACGGCCGCCGCCCGGGTCGGCGATCAGCCGAACCAGACAATCCCCTGGCCATGCGGTCGGGTCCAGGCCAGTGGCCGGCCGTCCAGGGCGAGCACGTTGTGCAGGGTGTCGTCCGGTGGCGGCGGCAGCGCGCCGTGGCGCAGGATGTCCGGCCCCTCGTTCGCCACCCAGTGGCCGGGCAGGCCGTGTACCAGGTCGACGAAGACCGACCGGCGCGGAGCCGGCACGTGGTAGAGCACTGCGGTGTGGAACACCACCAGCGTCGCGTCCGGCGGTGCCGACGCGGCCAACGCCGGCAGGTCGTCGACCAGATCACCCCGGACCAGCAGCGGCGGATCGGTCGCCGCGACGCCCGCCGCGGCCGCCAGCCGGGCCCGCCGATGCTCCTGCTCCGGCCAGATCAACGCGTCCAGCCAGGCGACGTCGTCGGCGTCGGTGACGTCCAGCGGAGTCAGGTCCAGCCCGGCCCGCCACACCACCTCCGGCCGGGTACGCGGCGGCGTCAAGCCGGTCGTCGCGCAGTCGAGCAACGGCTCGCCCTGCCCCACGGTCGGGCCGCCGTCGTAGCGGTAGGCGTACCGGTCCGGGTAGAGACACAGGCCCGCCGACGCGCCGACTTCGAGAAGCGCCAGCGGCTGCGGCAACGCCGCCAGCACCGGCAGCAGTACGGCACACCGCCCGGCCTCGTTGGTCTGGGTGAGGCGGCGACGCATCTGCGCCTCGACCTCCGGCCAGTGCGCCATGGTGAAGTCGTGGAACGCGGCCGGGTCGTCGACCGGCCCGCCGAGCAGCCGGACCACCCCGAACAGCAGATTCGGCTGCCGGGTCGGCGGCGGCAACGAGTCGAGCAGCGCCAAGAGATCGTCGTCGCGGGCGACCGCGTACGCCAGCCGTTCGTAGCTGGGCGACACCCCGGACGCCTGCCGGCGGGCGAAGTCGGCGTACACCTCAGCGGTGGTCATCGCTAGATGATCACCCTGCCCGGGCGGTGCCGTCATCAGCCCGACCGCGAACGGGGAGCCGGATCACATCCGGCTCCCCGTGACGCGTGTTCGATCAGCTGCAGCCGGAGGTGGAACCGCAGCCCTCACAGACGTAGCAGCTGCCGGCCGGGCGCATCTTCGTGCCGCAGGTGAAGCAGAGCGGCGCGTCGGCAGCCTTGCCGATCACCGCCTCCAGCAGCTCCGTCGACGAGTGCACCGACGACGGGGCCGGCGTGCTCGCGGCGGCCGGCTCGGTCGCCGTACCGCTGCCGGAGTCGGCCGACGACGGCGCCGACGCCTCCGGATGCTTCGGCTCGACCGGCGCGGACACCGCCATCTCCGACAGCTCCGACGCCGCGTTCTCCGCCTCCGCCTCGGCCCGCATCTGCGCGGTCCGCTCGGCGGCGGTGAAGATGCCCAGCTCGGCCCGGCGGTCGTATGGCAGGAAGTCCAACGCCAGGCGACGGAAGATGTAGTCCATCACCGACGCGGCCATCCGCACGTCCGGGTCGTCGGTCATGCCGGCCGGCTCGAAGCGCATGTTGGTGAACTTCGCCACGAACGTCTCCAGCGGTACGCCGTACTGCAGGCCGATTGAGATCGCCACCGAGAAGGCGTCCATCACCCCGGCCAGCGTCGAACCCTGCTTCGACATCTTGAGGAAGACCTCGCCGAGGCCGTCGTCCGGGTACGACGAGGCGGTCAGGTAGCCCTCGGCACCGCCGACCGAGAACGACACCGTCTCCGACGGACGCTTCTTCGGCAGCCGCTTACGCACCGGGCGGTACTCGACGACCTTCTCGACGACCTTCTCGATCACCTTGGCCTGCTCGGCGGCGGCGGTCTCCTTGGCCTTGTCCGACTTGGCCGCCGACAGCGGCTGGCCCACCTTGCAGTTGTCCCGGTAGATCGCCAGCGCCTTCAGGCCCAGCTTCCAGCCCTCGAAGTAGATCCGCTCGACGTCGGCGACGGTCGCCGCCTCCGGCATGTTGACCGTCTTGGAGATCGCCCCGGAGATGAACGGCTGCACCGCCGCCATCATCCGCACGTGCCCCATCGGCGCGATCGACCGCTCCCCCATCGCGCAGTCGAACACCGGGTAGTGCTCGGTGCGCAGGCTCGGCGCGTCGACCACGTGACCGTGGTCGGCGATGTGCTCGACGATCGCCTCGACCTGCTCCTCCGGGTAGCCGAGGCTGCGCAGCGCGCGCGGCACCGTCTGGTTGACGATCTGCATCGAGCCACCGCCGACCAGTTTCTTGAATTTGACCAGCGCCAGATCGGGCTCCACCCCGGTGGTGTCGCAGTCCATCATCAGACCGATGGTGTTGTGACTGACGAACCCGCCGGCGACGTAGGTGACGTTGGCCGGCACCGACAGGTCGTACGTCGGCTGCACGCCACCGTCCTCGTTCGCCGCCACTGTCTCGTAGAGGTAGCCGAGCGCGTGCCCGAGGCGGTCGTCCAGCACCTCGCCGTAGATCTCGCCGGCCAGCGTCCGCGACACGCCGCCGGTCTTCGCCAGCGACTGCACAACCGCACCGCGCATCGGGTGTCCGGCCGGCACCAGCAGATCCCAAAGCTCACGCGGCAGGTGGATTCGGTCCCGGTTGCCGGTCTGCTGTGGCGCGGCGACGATCTGCTCCGCCTTGCGGGCGCCGATGAAGCCGATCGTCTCCTCGTACCGGATCGCGTGGTCGGTATTGCGCAGCCGCACCTGCCAGATGTCGCTGCCCATGCCGCTGCGGGTCCGCCGGGTGGTGGTCGCCATCCCGAGGGTCAGCAGCAGGGTACGGATCTCCGCGGCGAACGACTCGGTGGACGTCGACACGGACGGCACTCCCTCGATCACCGTCCCGTCGGCCTCGAACAGGCCGCGCAGGAACGCGATGTAGACGGTGACGTCGTTGGTCTCCAGAATCGCCGACGGCACCCGGGGCGACCAGCCCTTGCCGGTGTGTTCCGGGTGCGGCAGCGTCTTGGCGAACCCGGCTGCCTGCCACCAGCGGGCCAGCCGCACCGAGGAGAAGACGACCTCCTGGTAGCCGGTGCGCGCCGCGACCTCCGCTTCCAGCCCGAACAGGCCCTTGCCGAGCACCCGCAACCGTTCCACAACGTCGAGGTCGGTGTCGGCTACGGCGAACCGCAGCCCCTTGGCGTGCAGGCTGCCGTCACCCATGAAGTAGCCGACCAGTTCGGCCAGCTCGGCGTCGACCGCGTCCGGCACGTACAGTCGCCGGTCGCCGGCGTAGTACGCCTGGTCGAGCACCGGCAGCGGCACCCGACGTGGCTCGCCGACCAGGGTGCCGAGCTGCACCGGTACCAGGTCGCCGGGGGCAACCTCGGCCATCCGCTTCCAGACCCATTCGCCGGTCGCCGGTTCCACCACCTTGACCCGGTGGGCCAGGGTGCCCTGGATCTGGTAGCCGCCGTTGGTGACCACCCGGCGAGTGGGCTCCTCACCGTTGACGAAGAACTTCGTCGCCTGGCGGGCGCCCTCGTCGGTCGACACCATCATGTCGAGGTCCTGCCAGCGGTCGCCGTAGACGTCGCCGATCTCACCGAGTCGCACCAGCCCGCGGTCGGTGGTCACCATTGTGTCCGCGGTGAGGCAACCAGTGGGCGCGAGTACACTTGCCTGGGAATTGCGCCAGCCGTTTTTTTCGCCGATCCTGTTGCCGATCTCCCATTGCCGGGCGGCTTCCCGGGCCAGGGCGGTGGCGGTCGGGCCGGTCGGGCGGATCTCATCGCTGGCAGCGGCGTGCTTGCGCATCACCCGCTTGTGGCCCTCGGCGTTGCGGGCGTAGCCGTCGTAGGCGCCGACCACGCCGGCCAGTTCCGCCGAACGGCGGTACGCCGTACTGGTCATCACCGAGGTGATGGCGGCGGCGTAGGACCGGCCGGCTTCCGAGTCGTACGGCAGACCGGAGGCCATCAGCAGGGCACCGAGGTTGGCGTAGCCGATGCCGAGCTGCCGGTACGCCCGGGTGGTCTCGCCGATCTTCTGCGTCGGGAAGTCGGCGAAGCAGATAGAGATGTCCATCGCGGTGATGACGAACTCGACGGAGCGGACGAACTTCTCCACCTCGAAGCCGCCGTCGGCCCGCAGGAATTTCATCAGATTCAGCGACGCAAGATTGCACGACGAATTGTCAAGGTGCAGGTATTCCGAGCAGTTCCGGACGACCACGCCGTTGGCGATGTACGAGTGGTTGCGCGGTTCGGACAGATTGTAGGTGGTCTCAAAGCCGTCGAACTCGCGGCTGACCAACTTCGCCGTCTGATCCGTCCGGTAGAACCGGTGCTGTTCGAGCCAACGGGCCACCCGCTGCGCCTTGGCCTGGTGGTCGAACCCGATCCGGCTGGCGAACAGGCGGATGTTCTCCCCACTGATCCGCAGGTCGTAGAGCTGCTTACCGTGGTACTCGCGCTCGTCGCCACCGTTCGTGGTGTACCGGAAGGTGGTGTCACCGGCCTTGCGGGTGGCGTAGATCCGGCTGCCGATGCCGAACCCACTCAGCAGACGCTGTGCCTCGCGGAGCAGTTCGATCGAGACCGCGCCGAGCCCGACGTAACGGGTGCCGTTGGCGGTCTCGGCGGCGCAGCCGTCCGCGTCGAACAGCCCGCGCAGGAACGCCGCCTGGATCTCGGGCGGCGCCTCCAGCACCGACGACGGCAGTCGCTTGTCCACGGCGCGGGCAGTGCTCACGCCGAGCCCGGTCAGGAAGTCGACGACGGCAGTACGGTTGCTGCGCAGCTGCACGGTGCCGTTGGGCATCTGGACCGGGTCGAATCGCAGGCCGACGATGCTTTCCAGCACCGTCTGGTGCCGCTGGACAATGGCCTCCGGGTCGGACTGGCTGTAGACCCAGCTAGCACCGGGGTTGTCACCGCGTACGCCCGGGGTGCCTTCCCGGACTGAGCCGTCGCCGACCAGCCAGCCGAGCAGGTGGGCGAAGTCCTCGGTCCACTTCTCCGGCAGTCGGGACTCCCGTTGCCACTTGGTCGGCACGACGTCGCCGGGTGACACCCTGCTGTCCGCGCGCATGCGGAACTCCCAGGACGCGGCGGTCGCCGGGGTGGGCTGGTTGAGCGGCAGGATCTGGTCGTCCGGGGTGAGGTCCTTGGCCTCGACGTACCCCCGGTTGGTGGTCCAGATCCGGTGGTTCGGGGTGCAGCGCAGCACCATGCCGTTGCTGAACTCGAGCCGGGTGATCTCGTTCGTCCCGGTGATCATGACCGCTTCGGGGCTGGTCAGCACGACCTGGTCGGCGGGGGCGTCCGGGTTGGTGGCGTCGTGGGTGTAGACACCGAACGATTCGCCCTGCCGGCTCCGGTCGATGAGTGCGTCGAACCGGATCAGGCCCTTGTCGGTGTGGACCAGGGTGTCGCCGGTGAAGCAGGGGTTGGACGCGGTGATGCGTCCGCTCTCCGGGCAGGTGTGCCAGTCGTTGATCGTGTCGTCGTACTGCAGACCGGGGTCGGCGCATTCCCAGGCGGCCTGTGCGATGGTGCCGAACAGCTTCTTGGCGTCGACGGTGTCGATCACCGAGCCGTCGAGCCGGGCCCGCAGGTCGAAGTTGCCCCCGTCCTCGTACGCCCGCATGAACTCGTCGGAGACCCGGACCGAGTTGTTGGCGTTCTGGTACTGGACGCTGACGATGTCGGCACCGCCGAGGTCCATGTCGAACCCGGCGTCGCGCAGCGCCCGGATCTTGTCCTCCTCGCGGGCCTTGGTCTGCACGAACTCCTCGATGTCGGGGTGGTCCACGTCGAGGATGACCATCTTGGCGGCCCGGCGGGTGGCGCCGCCGGACTTGATGGTGCCGGCCGAGGCGTCGGCGCCACGCATGAAGCTGACCGGGCCGGAGGCGGTGCCACCGCTGGACAGCAGCTCCTTGGAGGAGCGGATCCGGGACAGGTTCACCCCGGACCCGGAGCCGCCCTTGAAAATCAGCCCTTCCTCTTTGTACCAATCGAGGATGGAATCCATCGAGTCGTCGACGGCGAGGATGAAGCAGTTGTGCACTCGCAGGTTGTCGGAGAGGTACTCCCCCGACTCGGTCTGGATGTCGTAGACCTCCATCGCCCCGAGCGGTTCGACCCGGTCGATGACGAGGCGTTTCGTCGCCTTGGCGGACCGGCCCACCTTGGCAAAGCTCTCCTCCAGCTTGCCGGACTTGCGGGCGTCGACGAACCCGATTTCTGCGGCGAAGGTGTCCCGGTCGCCGTGGTTCTGGATGCGCAACGACCAGGTGCCGTGCCGGTTCGGTCGCGGGTCGGCCTTGAAACCGACCCGGGCGAAGATCCCGAAGCGCAGCAGCAGCCGCTGCAGCCCGCGAATCAACCGCTCGCCGATCATGTCCAGGCCGACCAAGGTGGACGCCTCACGCTCCGAGACATAGCCCTCTGCCTGGAAGATGCTCTTCAAATAAGCGGCGACGACCGGCAGCGGCGCGGTGAACAGCGTTGCCGGCACCTCCATCTCGGTGCCCCGGGCAAGCAGGCCCCACTTGTCGATGAACGGGCGCAGATTCTCCCCGTACAACCGGGTCCGCCGGCAGTCGAGGGTGACGTCCTGGGTGACGACGCGGCGTTCATGGCGGTGCGCGCCAGGGAAGACCTGGTCGATCGCGGCGACGACCCAGCTGAGTTCGTCGTCGTTGACGGTCATCGCCTCGATTGTCAGCGACCGGTTGGTGCCCTGATCGTACTGGCCGACAAAGCCGTCTGACTGCAGCCAACCGGCCAGCGCGGCCTCGTGGACGTCGCCGGGGTGGAACTCCGCCTCGCCGTCGCTACCCCGCCGGTGCCATTCGAGAGTGTCGCCAGCGACCAAGGTGCCGGCTTCGACGAACCGACCGGTGCCCTCGCCGGTCGCTTTCCAGACCAGGTGGTCCGCGGTTACGTCCAGGGTGTAGCCGGCTTTGGTGTGCAGGCGCAATACGTCCTTGATGCCGTTGGCCTGGACCGCGAGAATTCGGGTCAGCCCGTGTGCGTCGTAGACCTTGGCTCCGACGGCGTCCTCCTCGACCAGCTTGCCGATCGGGACGAGGCCGGCCGGCGTGCTCACGAGCGAGTGGTACGGCTGGCACGCTGATACCTGCTGTGGGGAGGCGGTGCCGACGTTGAACCAGACCGGCGAGTTGAAGCTGAACACCTGGTGCAGCAGCATCCAGGTCAGCTCGTGCTCGAAGATCTCGGCGTCGCCCGGGGTGGCGAAGTAGCCGTGCTGCTCCCCCGCCGCCCGGTAGGTCTTCACCACCCGGTCGATCAGCTGCTTGAGCGACCATTCCCGCTGCGGGGTCCCCACCGCCCCACGGAAGTACTTGGTGGTGACGATGTTGGCCGCGTTGACGCTCCACGACTCCGGGAACTCCACGCCGCGCTGCTCGAAGTTGACCGTGCCGTCGCGCCAGTTGGTCATCACCACGTCGCGGCGCTGCCAGGTCACCTCGTCGTACGGGTGCACACCCTCGCTGGTCCACACCCGCTCGACGGTCAGGCCACCCGCGCCGGCCTTGGCCCGTACCCGCGCGTTGGAGCCCGCGGCCGATCCGGCCTTGCCGTTGGCCTTGGCCGCACCGTTGGCCGAACCCGCCGCGCCGTTGGCCTTCGCCGTGCCGCCGCTACCGCTACCGCCTGTCTTCGCGGTCACACCTTCCCCCGCCATCTGATCGCCCCCTCAGGCTCTCGCGCAGCGTCGTGCCACGCGGTCGTTTCCGTCTTGCCGTTCAGCTTTTTTCTCGGCCGTACCCGCCCCGCCGGGACCTGCGGTCGGCCGTACGCCTTGCTGTTCCGGGTTTGCCGCGGGGCCGGTCAGCCGGGCCCGGGCCCGGCTGCGGCCGCCACCGGGGTCGTCGCGGCCTCCCGCGCCCCGGCGGCGGCCCGCAGCGTCTCGATCTCGCGTTCGAAGTCGTCCAGCGAGTCGAAGGACCGGTAGACGCTGGCGAACCGCAGGTACGCCACCTCGTCCAGCTCGCGCAGCGGCCCGAGGATCGCCAGCCCGACATCGTGACTGGGGATCTCGGCCGCGCCCTTGGCCCGTACGGTCTCCTCGACCTTCTGGGCCAGCAGGGCGATGGCGTCGTCGTCCACCGGTCGGCCCTGGCAGGCCTTGCGCACCCCGCCCATGATCTTGGATCGGCTGAACGGCTCGGTGACGCCGCTGCGTTTGACCACGGCGAGCACCGCCTCCTCGACGGTGGTGAACCGCTTGCCGCATTCCGGGCAGGACCGGCGGCGGCGGATGAGCTGGCCGTCGTCGGCTTCCCGCGAGTCGACCACGCGCGAGTCGGCGTGCCGGCAGTACGGGCAGCGCATGCCGATGTCCCTTCCGTCGAGCCGCGGGGTCGAAATGGGCGCGCAGTGGTCACCGCAGGGTCACGCGGGTACGCGGGGCCGGCCCGCTGGAGACGTTGCTCTCAGTCAGGAGACCCAACCTGTGGACAACTTACGCCCTTGTAACTACTAGATGTTGGGGTCGACGGTAGGCCCGCAACCGGGGCCCGGTCAAGTTGGCCGGCGCACTTCGGCGCGTCGTCACTCTGCCAACACCGATCCCTGCCCGAGGGTTACCGCCCATGCCGCCACCGAAATCAGTCGAACGCGCGTACGATAAACTACTGCCAGGACGACACGCACCGACATCTCGTACAGATGTTTGAACCTGACCGGATCTCTGGTTACCGTCTTGGTCGACACCAATGGTGCCGATCAGGATGCGATCTGACGGCCGGGGAGAGGACGGATGTGTCGAGCGACGACAGGGCGGGCCCGCCCCAGCAGGGTGGAGGCAGCGGCGGCGCGACGACGGTCAACGCCGGCGCGTCGGTACGTGGACGGCGCGGCAGCCGTTCCGGCGAGTCCCGGTTGCGTGCCGTGACACCGGTGGTGAGCGCATTTCCCGAGCCGGTCAACGGCGAGCTGACTGCCCGGCAACGCCGGATTCTGGAGTTCATTCGCAGCTGGGTGGACCGGCACGGCTACCCGCCGAGCGTGCGGGAGATCGGCGAGGCGGTCGGCCTGGTCTCCCCGTCCAGCGTCGCCTACCAGCTCAAGGAGCTGGAGCGCAAAGGCTTCCTGCGCCGGGATCCGAACCGTCCCCGGGCGGTCGACGTGCGTCCGCCGCACGACACCGCCGATGACGAGGCCGAGCGGGCGCTGCGGCCGGCTCCGGCGTACGTGCCGATGCTGGGCCGGATCGCCGCCGGTGGGCCGATCTTGGCCGAGCAGGCAGTGGAGGACATCTTCCCACTGCCCCGCGAGCTAGTCGGCGAGGGTGAGGTGTTCATGCTGCAGGTCAAGGGCGATTCGATGATCGACGCGGCGATCTGCGACGGCGACTGGGTGGTGGTACGTCAGCAGCCGACCGCCGACTCAGGGGAGATCGTCGCCGCGATGATCGACGGCGAGGCCACGGTGAAGACCTACCGGCGGCGCGACGGGCACGTCTGGTTGATGCCGCACAACGCCGCGTTCGACCCGATCCCCGGTGACGAGGCCACCATCATGGGCCGGGTGGTGGCGGTGCTACGCCGGGTCTGACCCGGCGCGCAGCAGTTCTCGGCGGGGTCTCAGCCGCAGGAGTGTCAGCTGCGGGGTCTCAGCCGCGCCATTCGTCCGGCTGCTCGGGAGCGGACCGGCCGTAGACGCCGGGTTCCCGCTCGACGTGCCCGGCCGGTGGGCGCGGCCCACCGGCTCGCGGCTGGTCGTAGCGGTCGGCCGGGTAGCCGTCGCCCGGGTAGTCGCCACCGAGGTCCCAGGACCCGCCGGAGTCGCGTGCGTCCTTGGTGCCCCTGGACCGGCCGGAGTGCCCGGCACCGCCGTAGACGCCTGCCGCGCCGGGCCGGGCCGGTGGCGCCGGTTTCGCCGCCCCGTACACCGCCCCGGAGTCGACCCCGCCGGCCGGACGGTAGCCGCCGGTGTCCGGCCGTGGCGCGGCGGCCCCGTACACGCCGGCCCGGCCGCCGGTGGCGGGCTTGGCGGCACCGTATGTGCCGGCCCCGCCGGCGGGCGGTCTTGCCGCCGACCCGCCGTAGACGCCACCACCGCCTGGACCGGTCGGGGCGGCCGAACCGGCGGCGGGTTTCGCCGCGCCGTAGACACCGCCGGCTTTACGGCCGGCCGGGGCCGGTCCGCCACCGGGCAACGCGCCGCTGCCCAGCGAATCGCTGGCGTAGGCGCCACTGCCCAGCGAATCGCTGGCGTAGGCCGCAGCGCGGTCGCGGTCCCCCGGGTCGCGGTCGGACCGGTCCGGGTCGCGATCGGCGCGGCCCCCGCCGCGTCCACCGATCGCTGCCGACCGTGCCGTCCGCCGGGCCCGGACGATACCGAAGATGCCGAGTCCGACCAGCAGTGCGCCGAGCACACCGACCGCCGCGATCAGCAGGTTGATCTCCTGCAGGCTGATCCGGTTGAGCCAGGACGGTCCCTCCCGGTCACCGCCGCCGGTGTCGTCGACCTGGGCCGCGACCTCGGTGCTCGGGGTGTAACGCAGGATCTCCACCGGGGTCCCCTCGTCGAGGGTGGCGACGTCGGAGACGGTGAGGAAGGTGGCCCCGTCCGGGGAGTAGGCGATCGATTCGCCGAACGGGTCGGTGAGCGGGGTGGCCCGGGGGCGTTCGCTGGTGAGCGTCGTGACGATGTCGCCGTCGGCCGACAGGTCCCACTCGAAGGCGTCGGCATAGGTGCGCAGGGCGATCCGGCTGCCGTCCGGGGACCGGGCCGCGCCGGTGACGGTGAGCCGGCCGGCGGCGGCGAACAGGTTCGGGGTGCTGGTGGTGGGCAGTTCGAGTTCGCCGACCCGCTCCATCGGCACCGGGTCGTCGTTGTCGCTGCGGAGTTGTTCGACCGGGCGGTACAGGCCGGACGGGCCGGTCTCCTTGGTGATGATCAGCGGGGTGCCGTCGTTGGCTATCAGCAACGCCTCGGCGTCGTGCGGGCCGTCCGGGTAGCTCACCCGATGGATGACCGGTTGGGCGGAGCCGTCAACCGGCAGGGACCACAGCGCGATTCGTTCGCGACGCTCGTCGGCGGTCGGGTTGTCCCCTACGTCGGCGATCCAGAGAGTCTGCCCGTCCGGGGAGATCGCCAGGTCCTCGGGGTCCAACGGCGGCGTCGGGTACTGGACAGCGTTGGCGACGTCGCAGGACGAGTCGAGGAAGAACACCCGCTCGTTGCTGTCGATCTCGGTGCTGTCGTTGACCACGACGTAGCCGTCGGTGGTGGCGACGAGACCGGAGAGCTCCCGCAGCCGCTCGTCGGTGATCTCGCAGACCGGCTCACCCGGTGTCACCTGCTGGGTACCGGGCGGGGAGGGGTCCTGGGCGGGCAGGGCCATGGCCGGGCCGGGCGGAGCCAGGAGGTGGATCGTGAGCAGTCCGACGGCGATCGTGGCCGGGGTCAGGAGCCGACGCATCCGACGAGTGTCGCACGCCGGCCTGAGTCCGACTGTTACACCGTGATCAATCACGTGAAGTCTTCGGCGGATCACTGAGTCTGCGGAAAGAATGTCACTCGCCCGGAGTCAGGAACGGTTGGAGTTCGGCGGCGAGTGCCTCGTCGACGCGCGCCTGCAGAAGGGTACCAGCGGCGGTGTGCCGGGTGCCGAGGACCTCACCCCGGTGGTGCACCCGGGACACCAGGTCACCCCGGTGGTACGGCAGTATGACGCTGACCTGGACAGCCGGTCGTGGCAGGCGTTGCTCGATCGCGGCGCGCAGGGCCTCGATGCCCCGGGCCTGCCGGGCGGAGACGAAGACCGCGTCGGGCCAGAGCCGCTTGAGCCGCAGCAACTCCTCCTCGCTGGCCGCGTCGATCTTGTTGACGACCAGCAACTCGGGGCGACGGTCGGCACCGACCTCGGCGAGCACCTCGCGGACCGCGCGAACCTGCTCCTCCGGATCCGGATGGGCACCGTCGACCACATGCACCACCAGGTCGGCCTCGGCAACCTCCTCCAGGGTGGAACGGAACGCCTCGACGATCTGGTGCGGCAGATGCCGGACGAAGCCGACGGTGTCCGACAGGGTGTAGACCCGGCCGTCGGCGGCATGCGCCCGGCGGGTGGTCGGGTCGAGGGTGGCGAACAGCGCGTCCTCGACCAGCACCCCGGCACCGGTGATCCGGTTCAGCAGGCTGGACTTACCGGCGTTGGTGTAGCCGGCGATCGCCACCGCAGGCACCGCGTTGCGGGTACGGCGGGCGCGTTTGGTCTCGCGTACCGTCCGCATGCCTTTGATCTCCCGCCGCAGGCGGGCGATCCGGGTACGGATCCGGCGCCGGTCCGTTTCCAGTTTGGTCTCACCGGGGCCGCGCAGGCCGACGCCGCCACCGGCACCGCCGCCACGGCCGCTGCCTCCGGTCTGCCGGGACAGCGTTTCGCCCCAGCCGCGCAGCCGGGGCAGCAGGTACTCCAGCTGGGCCAGCTCGACCTGGGCCTTGCCCTCCTTGCTCTTGGCGTGCTGGGCGAAAATGTCCAGGATCAGCGCGGTCCGGTCGATGACCTTGACCTTGACTCTCTGCTCCAGGTTGCGCAGCTGTGACGGGGAGAGCTCACCGTCGCAGATCACCGTGTCCGCGCCGGAGGCGAGCACCACGTCGCTGAGTTCGCCGACCTTGCCCCGGCCGACGTAGGTGGCCGGGTCAGGCCGGTCGCGGCGCTGGATCAGGCCCTCCAGGACCTGGGACCCGGCGGTCTCGGCGAGCGCGGCGAGCTCGGTGATCGAATTCTCCGCGTCGGTGACCGTCCCGCTTTCCCAGACTCCCACCAGCACCACGCGCTCCAACCGCAGCTGGCGGTACTCGACCTCGGTGATGTCGGCGAGTTCGGTGGAGAGCCCGGCGACGCGCCGCAGCGCGTGCCGGTCGGCCAGCTCCAGGTCGCCGACGGTGGTGTCGTCGTCTGTCGGCTCGATCGGGCCGTTGGGGCCGGTTCGGCCGTCCGGGTCGGTGGCGGTCGACAGGTGGAACGGCGGGTGGACCGTCTCCTCGGCACGATATGTACGCAAAAGCTGCCTCCTCAGGATTCGATCGTGACACGCCGACGGCCGCGCCGCACCTACATATCAGGACGCGGGCTACCCACATGGCCGGGACCGGGCCGGATCGCGGCCGACTCCGGACCGGATGACCGCCGCCGTGACCTGCTGCTGAACGGCTCCGGCACGCCGTACGCGGGGTGGAGCGGGCGCGGCGCGGATCACGCGCAAGAATGGTGCAGCGGCCCGGTCCGGCCGCCCCCACCAACGACGGAGGGATCCCGTGGCGACCACCCGCCTGCCCAGTGCCGGCTTCTCCATCACCATCCGGATCAGCATTCCCGCCGACGCGTCGGCGATCGGCCGGTTGACCACCTGTGTCGGCGAGGCCGGTGCCATCGTCACCGCGCTCGACGTGGTCGACTCCGACCCGGTCAGCGTGGTGGTTGACCTGACCTGCGACACGGCCGACGCGGCGCACGCCGACGACGTGGTCAAGGAGCTCGAGGCGCTCGACGGCGTCGAGGTCCGCAAGGTGTCAGACCGGACGTTCCTGCTGCATCTGGGCGGCAAGATCGAGGTGGCCCCGAAGGTGTCGCTACGTAACCGAGACGAGCTGTCCCGGGCGTACACGCCGGGGGTGGCGCGGGTATGCCTGGCGATCGCCGACAATCCGGCCGACGCGCGCCGGCTCACCATAAAGCGCAACACCGTGGCGGTGGTGACCGACGGTTCGGCCGTGCTCGGGCTGGGCAATCTCGGTCCGGCGGCCGCGCTGCCCGTGATGGAGGGCAAGGCGGCGCTGTTCAAGCGGTTCGGTGACGTCGATGCCTGGCCAGTGGTGCTGGACACCCAGGATCCGGACGAGATCGTCTCGATCGTACGGGCCATCGCCCCCGGCTACGGCGGGATCAACCTGGAGGACATCGCCGCGCCGCGCTGCTTCGAGATCGAGTCGAAGCTGCGGAAGCTGCTCGACATCCCGGTCTTCCACGACGACCAGCACGGCACGGCGATCTGCGTGCTGGCCGCGCTGACCAACGCGCTGCGGGTGGTCGGCAAGCAGCTCAGCGACGTACGGGTGGTGGTCTCCGGGGCGGGCGCGGCCGGCACCGCCATCATCAAGCTGCTGCTGCGTCAGGGCGTCGGGGACGTCATCGCCTACGACCGACCGGGCGCACTGCATCGAGGGCTGAGCGGGTTGAACCCCACCTGGCAGTGGCTGGCCGAGCACACCAACTCGACCGGGTACGCCGGGGATCTGCCCGGCGCGCTGCGCGGCGCGGACGTGTTCATCGGGGTGAGCGCGCCGAACCTGCTGACCGGTGACGACATCGCCACCATGGCACCGAACTCGATCGTGTTCGCGTTGGCGAACCCGGACCCCGAGGTCGACCCACGCGAGGCCCGCCGGCACGCGGCGGTCGTCGCGACGGGGCGTTCCGATCAGCCGAACCAGATCAACAACGTGCTGGCGTTCCCGGGTGTGTTCCGTGGCATGCTCGACGCGCACGCGGAGTCGTTCACCGACGACATGGCGTTGGCGGCAGCGCGGGCCATCGCGGACGTGGTCGGCGAGGAGCGGATCAACCCGACGGTGATCGTGCCGAGCGTGTTCGATCCCCGGGTGGCGCCGGCGGTGGCCGCTGCGGTCCGAGCCGCGGCGCAGGCCTCGGAAGCGGCCGCGCAGACGGCCGTCGCCGCGCAGACGGCCGTCGCCGCGCAGACGGCCGTCGCCGCGCAGACGGCCGTGTCCACCGCCCCGGCCGGTGTACCGACCATCCAGCAACGGTCGGCGGCGGCCGACAACTGACCCTGGGCGGCTGGCGGCGGCCAGTCCGCGGTTGGCGCAGAGCCGGCACCGCTCAGCGCTGCGGAGCGCGCAACGCGGCGTGCGCCGCCCGAACCAGGTCCGGATCTGCGCCGTCGAGCCAACGCACCCGGGCGTCGCGGCGGAACCAGGAACGTTGCCGGCGGACGAACCGGCGGGTCGCCCGTACCGTGTCCCCACGGGCCTGCTCGTCGTCGTACTCGCCGTCGAGCATCCGGAGCACCTGCTGGTACCCGAGCGCCCGGCTGGCCGTACGGCCGTCCCGCAGGCCCTGCCCGAGCAGCGCGTGGACCTCGGCTACCAGGCCCTGCTCCCACATCCGGTCCACCCGGCGGGCGATCCGGTCGTCGAGCTGTTCGGTGGGCAGGTCGACACCGAGTTGCACGGCGTCGTAGTGGGGCACCGGTTCCGGCAGGGTAGCGGTGAACGGCCGCCCGGTCAGCTCGATCACCTCCAGCGCCCGAACGATCCGCCGCCCGTTCCCGGGCAGGATCGCGGCGGCGGCCGCCGGGTCGGCGGCGGCCAGCCGGGCGTGCAGCGGAGCCGGGCCGGTCTCGGCGAGTTCGGCTTCGAGCCGGTCGCGCAGCGCCGGGTCAGTGCCGGGAAAGTCAAATCTCTCCAGCACCGCCCGCACGTACAGGCCGGAGCCGCCGACCAGCAGCGGCAGGCGCCCCCGACGCAGGATGTCGTCGATGGCGGCGCGGGCCAGCCGCTGGTACTCCGCGACGCTGGCTGGCGCGGTGACCGGCCAGATGTCGAGCAGGTGGTGCGGTACGCCGGCCCGTTCGTCGATGGTGAGCTTGGCGGTGCCGATGTCCAGCCCCTGGTACAACTGCATCGAGTCGGCGTTGACCACCTCGGCGCCGAGTTGCTGGGCGAGGGTGATGCTCAGCGCGGACTTGCCGGCCGCGGTCGGGCCGATCACCGCCACCACTCGGTCCGGGCGGATCGACGCGGGTCGGCGCGGCCCGGTGCCGCGGCCGTTGGTCAGTTCCGGTGCCACGAGGCGACAAAGTACGCGACGCCGTACGGTGCGGCGTAGTAGGTGAGCCGGCCGGTCCAGTCGGTCACGTCGCCGGCCGCCGCACCGGCGGCATCAGCGTCAGCGGACGCCGCACCGGCACCAGCAGTCGCCGCGCTGGCGGCCACCTGCCAGGCGGCCCGGCCGGCGACCCGCAGTGCGCCGGCCAGAGCCGGGTCCAGACGGGCGAGTATCCGGTGGTCGGCGGTAGCGAGGGCGGCGGCGACCTCGTCGTCGAAGGGTTCCGCCCGGTCGTCCTGGTAGCCGGGTGAGGCGAGGCCCCGGCAGGCGGAGCCGTCCCCCATCACCAGGGCCGCCCACGGTCGGTCGGCGGTCCGGGGTCCCGCCGCTGCGGACCCGGCGAGCAGCCGCCCGCGCCGTAGGCACTGTTCGGGTGGCGAACCGGCGGGGACCGCGACCATCTCGACCGCCGTACGGGCGGGGTCGACGTCGGCGCGGGCGAGCAACCACGCCGCGACGGTCAGGCTCAGCGGCAAGCGGCGGCCGGCACCGGTCGACGTGGCGTCGGGGGCGGGTACGGCGTCGACGACGGCGGCCGCCGGGTTCAGGGACGTGCCCAGGGGTACCTCGACCGCCGCCCCCCAGGGTCGGAAGCTGGCGGACAGCGGTGGCCGCCAGATCCGCTCCATCGGATCGGGAACGATCGACGGATCGGGTTCGGTGGACGGATCGGGAACCATCGACGGATCGTCGGTTCCGATGACCACGATTCGCTCGGCGGGGCAGTCGACCAGTGACCGGACGGCGGCGGTGGCGGCGCACCGCAGCTCGTCGAGCTCGGCGGCGGCCCCACCGGCCAGTTCGGGAACGATCACCGGCGGGTGTGGGCAGAAGGCGACGCGCAGCGGGGGCACGGCGTCCACGGTAGCCCGCAGTCCTGTCGCTCCACGCAGCCAACCGGTCACCTTGAGTGTCGGAATTTGGCCCCTTTGGCACCGACTCGTGGGCCAACCACCGACAAGGACACCGTATGGTCACGGTCGGCGACAGGCGCTCGACGCAGGCAGGGTTGGACCTGTGACAATGCGCGGGGGAAACTTACCCGCAACCTAACTGCGCCGTGGCGGCGTCCATCGGGACATCTCGATCCTGCGACGCCGGGAGAACGAGGATGGGCACATGAGCGACTGGACTTCCTTCGGACGGGTTGATGCGGACGGCACGGTCTACGTCAAGACTGCCGAAGGGGAGCGCGCGGTCGGATCCTGGCAGGCTGGAGCGCCGGAGGAAGGCCTGGCGCACTTCGCCCGCCGGTTCGCCGACCTGGTGACCGAGGTCGACTTGACGGAGGCCCGGTTACAGTCCGGTGCCGCCGACGCGACGCATTCGCTCAGCACGATCCGACGACTGCGCGGATCACTGGCCGAGGCCCATGTGGTCGGCGACCTCGATTCGCTGGCCGACCGGCTGGACAAGCTGGCGACCCTTGCCGAGGACAAGGCAGCGCAGGCCAGAGCGGCCCGGGACGCCGCCCGTGCCGCCGCCCTGGCCCGCAAGACCGAGCTGGTGGTCGAGGCCGAACAGCTCGCGGCCGAGTCGACCGGGTGGAAGAGTGCCGGTGACCGGTTCCGGGAGATTCTCGACGAGTGGAAGACGATCCGCGGCGTCGACAAGAAGACCGACGGGGAGCTGTGGAAGCGGTTCGCCGCCGCCCGGGACGGGTTCACCCGTCGGCGGGGCGCGCACTTCGCCACCCTCGACGCGCAGCGCAAGCAGGCCCAGTCGGCGAAAAACGAGCTGGTCGCCGAGGCCGAGACGCTGGCCGAGTCGACCGACTGGGCCAGCACCGCGAGCCGGCTCAAGGAGCTGATGGCCGAGTGGAAGTCCGCCCCACGCGCCTCGAAGGAGGCGGAGCAGAAGCTGTGGGAACGGTTCCGTTCGGCCCAGGACACCTTCTTCACCCGCCGCAGCGAGGTCTTCTCGGCCCGCGACGCCGAGCAGCGCGCCAATCTGGAGCGCAAGCAGGCGCTGCTGACCGAACTGGAGGCCGTCGACATCGACGCGGATCCGCGTACCGCGCAGGCGAAGCTGCGTGAGGTGCAGGGCCAGTGGCATGACATCGGCCGGGTGCCACGCGAGTCGACGTCGGGGCTGGACCGTCGACTGCGAGCAGTCGAGGACCGGGTACGGGAAACGATGGACTCGGCGTGGCGGCGTACCGAGCCGTCGGCCAATCCCCTGTTGACTCAGATGCGCGAGCAGGTCGCCGAGGCCGAGCAGCGGCTGGAGCGGGCGCGGGCGGCCGGTGACGCCAAGCGGATCCGCGAGGCGGAGAAGGCACTTGCCGGCAAGCGGCAGTTCCTGGCACTCGCGGAGCAGGCCAAGTAGCGCCAACCGGGCAGCCGACCGAAGAGCACTGACAAGACACAAGACACCGGCGGGATCCGACCGCGAACTCGACGGCGGATGCCCCCGGGAGCCGCCGGCCGCCAGGAACATCAGCGGCCGGCGGCCGATGCCGCTGGTGATCTTGACGGGCAGCCGGCGACCCCGCTCTCCGGGTAGCCGGCCCCTGCGGAGGCCAGTCGCCCTACCGCCTACTCATGACACACCCCTTTGACATCGCGATACTTCTATGTTTCGCTAAGGAAAGCGCTTCCCCGCCTGTCCAGCGGGATCCGTCCTGTAATACCCACGGCGTGGTGCACCGCCAGCACCCGCACCTGCGAGCCAACCGGGCTGGCTCTCCCACCGGCGACGCACCCCGCCATGCCGTAAGGAGATCTCAATGCACGCAGCACGGCGCCGCACGGCGCTGGCCACCACTGCGGTCGCTGCCGTCGCCCTCACCGGTGCCACGGTCGTCAGCGCAAGCACCGCCCACGCCGCTACCGGCTGCCGAGTCGACTACTCGGTCGCCTCCCAGTGGCCGGGCGGTTTCACCGGCAACGTCGTCCTCACCAACCTCGGCGACGCGATGTCGTCCTGGTCCCTGCAGTGGACCTTTGGCGCCGGCCAAGAGGTCGTTCAGGCGTGGAACGCCGACATCTCACAGAGCGGGAGCTCCGTCACCGCTCGCAATGTGAGCTACAACGGCAACCTCAGTTCGAACGCGAGCGTCTCGTTCGGCTTCAACGGGTCGTGGAACAACTCGTCCAACCCGGCACCGAGCAGTTTCAGCCTGAACGGCGTGGCCTGCACCGGTGGCACCAACCCGACCACACCGCCACCCAACCCGACCACACCACCGCCCAACCCGACCACACCGCCACCCGGCCAGACGCCGACCGGCCTGGTCGGCTGGGCCACCCAGAACGGCGGCACCACCGGTGGCGGCAACGCTTCCCCGACCACCGTCACCAGTTCCTCGGCGCTGTCCTCGGCGATCAGCGGATCCGGCTCCGCCGTCATCCGGGTGTCCGGGACCATCTCCTGCTCCGGCATGCTGAACGTCGGTAGCAACAAGACGATCGTCGGCGTCGGCTCCTCAGCCACGATCTCCGGCTGCGGATTCAACATCAGCAACCAGCGAAACGTGATCATCCGCAACATCAACTTCCGCAACTGGAATGACGACGCCATCAACGTCCAGACCGAGTCCACCAACGTCTGGGTCGACCACAACAGCTTCACCAACGGGTACGACGGAGCCGTGGACATCAAGCGCGGTTCCGACTACATCACGGTGTCGTGGAACCGCGTCTTCAACCACAGCAAGTCGATGCTGCTCGGCCACTCGGACAACAACGCCAGCCAGGACCGCGGTCACCTGCGGGTCACCTACCACCACAACTGGTTCGACGGCTCCGGTTCCCGGCATCCGCGGGTCCGGTTCGGCAACCCGGTACACGTGTTCAACAACTACTACTACGACAACGACTACGGTGTCGCCTCCACCATGGACGCCGGCGTTCTCGTCGAAGGCAACTACTTCGAGAACGTCGACGACCCGACGCACGTCGGCTACGCCGCGTCGGACCCGGGCACCCTCGTCGCCCGCAACAACCACTTCGTGAACTCCGGCACCCCGGAAACCGCCGGCGGGGTCGCGAGCATCCCGTACTCCTACTCGTTGACCACCGCCAGCCAGGTGAAGTCCGTCGTCACGAACGGCGCCGGCGCCGGCAAGATCGGCCTCTGACCCGATGACGTCCGTCTCCCGGCCGCGTGGTGCGGCCGGGAGACGGCGCGGTGCCGGATCAGCAGCTGACGGCACCCGGGTCAGACGCGGCTGACAGGGTTCAGCGGTCGCAGGCCGAGGTGGCCAGTGTCGCCGGAGGTGGTGCACCCACCGTCGGCAGCCCCAGCAGCACCCCGCCGGTACGCGGTGTCCGCCCTGCCTCGTAGGCGTCGCCGGCCCGGGTCCGGCGGTGGGCGACCGGCTCGCCGTCGGCGTTGAGATGGTGCGGAGCCGCGTAGCTGACGACCACCTCGACGAGGTCACCGGGACGGATGCGCCCGGCGAGCGGGCCGGCGTCGAAGTGCACCAGCCGGCCGTCCCGGGCCCGGCCGGACAGCCGCCCGGTCCGCCCGTCCTTGCGGCCCTCGCCGACCGCGACCAGCACCTCGACCGTCCGGCCGAGCAGCCGACGGTTCTCCGCCCAGGTGATCTCCTCCAGACAGGCGATCAGCCGGTCGTAGCGCTCCTGCACCACCGGCTTCGGCAACTGGCCGGGCATCTCGGCGGCCGGGGTGCCGGGGCGTTTCGAGTACTGGAAGGTGAACGCCGAGGAGAACCGGGCGGCCCGTACCACGTCGAGGGTGCGTTCGAAGTCGGCGTCGGTCTCACCGGGGAAACCGACGATGATGTCGGTGGTGATCGCCGCGTCCGGCATCGCCGCCCGCACCTTGTCGATGATGCCGAGGTAGCGGTCGGCGCGGTAGGAGCGGCGCATCGCCCGCAGTACGGCGTCCGAACCGGACTGCAGCGGCATGTGCAGCGAGTGGCAGACGTTGTCGGTCTCGGCCATCGCGGCGATCACGTCGTCGGTGAAGTCCTTCGGGTGCGGGCTGGTGAACCGGACCCGTTCCAGCCCGTCGATCCCGCCGCAGGCGCGCAGCAGTTTGCCGAACGCGAACCGGTCACCGAACTCGACACCGTAGGAGTTGACGTTCTGGCCGAGCAGGGTGACCTCCAGCACACCCTCGTCGACCAGGGCCCGTACCTCGGCGAGGACGTCGCCGGGCCGACGGTCCTTCTCCCGGCCGCGCAGCGACGGCACGATGCAGAAGGTGCAGGTGTTGTTGCAGCCGACGGAGATCGACACCCAGCCGGCGTAGGTCGACTCCCGCCGGGTCGGCAGGGTGGAGGGGAAGACCTCCAGCGACTCGAGGATCTCCACCTCGGCGGCGGAGTTGTGCCGGGCCCGGTCCAGCAGGGTCGGCAGCGCACCGATGTTGTGCGTGCCGAAGACGACGTCGACCCAGGGGGCCCGGCGGACGATCTCGCCCCGGTCCTTCTGCGCCAGGCAGCCGCCGACCGCGATCTGCATCTGCGGCCGCTTCTCCTTGACCGGTCGCAGGTGACCGAGGTTGCCGTACAGCCGGTTGTCGGCGTTCTCCCGCACCGCGCAGGTGTTGAAGACGACGACGTCCGGATCGTCGGACTCCCCCGCCCGGACGTAGCCGGCCGATTCCAGCAGGCCGGAGATCCGTTCGGAGTCGTGCACGTTCATCTGGCAGCCGTAGGTGCGCACCTGGTAGGTACGTGGGTGGCGGGCGTGTGCTGCGCTGGTAGTCATGACATCAGACAGCGTAGCCGGCCGCCCGCCGCCGGGATCACGCGGCGAGTGTCGGAGCCACCGAGTCGGGCCCCCACCGCGAGCCGCCGCAGAACAACCCGGCCCGGCAGCCGGGGTCGGTCAGGCTGCACAGCCGCAGGTTGGTGCGGCGGTCACCGACGCTGGTCGGTTCGATGTCCAGGTGCACCGGACGGACCGTGCCGTCCGGGGACACCAGCAGGTGGCGGGTCGCGTCCAGCGTGTCGTCGGCGAGTACGCAGCGACGTCCGGTCCGGCGGGCGAACGCGGCGAGGACCCGGTGCTCCGGCGGGTCGACCGGTGCGGCGTAGCAGTCGACGTTCACCGGGAAGTCCCCGGCCCCGTCCCAGACGTCGCAGAGCACCACGCCGTCGGGGAACCGCTCCGCCGAAGCCCCACCCAGCGACACCACCGGACGACCGATGATGGCCGCGAGGGTGGCTCGGATCTGACCTGGGGCGAGCGGTCCGTCGACGGACCAGTTCCACAGCGTGGTGCAGAACGGTGCAATCGCCATACGATCATGTTGCCCGGACAGCAGCCGGCACGTGGGCTGTGTTACCGCTCCGTGACCATTTGAGTTGCCTTCCGACACATCACGCCGCCTAAAGTGGCGGGACCACGTGAGGTGACCTCGACCGATCGTGACGACTAGGACGGTGCATGGACAGGGACGGTGCATGACGGTGACAACCAGTGAGCCGCTGATCGTGCTCAGCGGAGTCAACAAGTGGTTCGGTCCACTGCACGTGCTCCAGGACGTCGACCTCTCGGTCGACCGTGGTGAAGTGGTGGTGGTGATCGGGCCGTCCGGCTCCGGCAAGTCCACTCTGTGCCGCGCGATCAACCGTCTGGAGCCGATCAGCTCCGGGACCATCCTGTTCGACGGCCGACCACTGCCGGCGGAGGGCCGGGCCCTGGCCCGGCTGCGCAGCGAGGTCGGCATGGTGTTCCAGTCGTTCAACCTGTTCGCGCACCGGACGATCCTGGACAACGTCACGCTCGGCCCGATGAAGGTACGCCGGGAGAAGGCGTCGGTGGTCCGCGAGCGGGCACTGCAACTGCTCGACCGGGTTGGCATCGCCAACCAGGCGGACAAGTTCCCGGCCCAGCTCTCCGGCGGTCAGCAGCAGCGGGCGGCGATCGCCCGGGCGTTGGCGATGCAGCCCAAGGCGATGCTGTTCGACGAGCCGACCAGCGCGCTCGACCCGGAAATGGTCGGCGAGGTGCTGGACGTGATGACCTCGCTGGCAGCCGAGGGGATGACGATGGTCGTCGTCACCCATGAGATGGGCTTCGCCCGGCACGCCGCGAACCGGGTCATCTTCATGGCCGACGGGCAGCTGGTCGAGGACGCCCCGCCCACCGAGTTCTTCACCAACCCGCGCAGCGACCGGGCGAAGGACTTCCTGTCCAAGATCCTCACCCACTGACATCCCGCTCGAGGACGAGTTTCATCCAACGTGGAGTCGGCCGCGACCCGGCGGGCTTCCCATCGTGAAGGAGAAAACTGAGCAATGCGTATGTCACGTATGGCGGCGGTAGCCGCAACTGCCGCGTTGGCGGTGTCCATGGCGGCCTGCGGCGACAGCGGCGGGGACGGCTCCGGCAGTGAGAACCCCGACGTGGCGACGCCGAGCTTCGAGGCCGGTACCACGATGGCCGAGCTGAGCGAGGCCGGCACCATGACCGTCGGCACCAAGTTCGACCAGCCCGGCTTCGGTAAGCTGGGCCTCGACGGTGAGCCGGCCGGCTTCGACGTCGAGATCGCCAAGCTGATCGCGGCCGAGCTGGGCATCGCCGCCGACGACATCGAGTACGTCGAGGCGCCGTCCGCGGTCCGCGAGGAGCTGCTGGAGCAGGACCGGGTCGACATCGTGGTTGCCACTTACACGATCAACCCCACCCGCAAGGAGCGGATCGACTTCGCCGGCCCGTACTACGTCGCCGGCCAGCACATCATGGTCCGCGCCGACGACGAGTCGATCACCGGGCCGGAGTCGTTCGAGGCCGGGGACAAGAAGATCTGCTCGGTGCAGGGTTCGACGCCGGCGGAGAACATCCAGGAGTACCTGGCGGATGTCGGCGAGCAGCTGGTGCTCTTCGACGTCTACGAGAAGTGTGTGGACGCGCTGCGCGGCGGTCAGGTCGACGCGGTCACCACGGACAACGTGATCCTGCTCGGCTTCATCGCCGACAACGAGGGCGACTTCAAGCTGGCCGGTGAGCAGTTCACCGAGGAGCCGTACGGCATCGGGGTGAAGAAGGGCGACGACGCGTTCCGCGACTTCATCAACGACACCCTGGAGAAGATCTACGACGACGGCTCGTACGCCGCGGCGTGGGAGTCCACCGCAGGTGCCTTCGACGACAACACCCCGACCGGTCCCGCGGTCGACCGCTACTGACCGTCGAAGGTCGCCCCTGATCGATCCCGGCCGGCCCGGCGCAGTCAGCTCCGGGCCGGCCGGTCGCCCAGGTGGACGGTTCGCAGAAGGGTCTTTCGTGTGAGAGTGCTCGTCGACCACTTCGACGTCTTCGTCGGAGGTTTCTGGCTCACCCTGCAGCTGTGTCTGCTGTCCGCGACCGGCGCGCTGCTGATCGGCACGCTCGTCGCGATCCTGCGGATCTCACCGGTGCCGCCGCTACGCTGGCTCGGCGGGGCGTACGTGACGGTGCTGCGCAACGTGCCGCTGACCGTCGTGATGTTCTTCTCGGCCTTCGGGTTGCCCGCACTCGGGTCGAACGCCGACTTCCTGCGGATCCCCGGGCTGAGCATCGTGTTCAGCCGGCTCGGCATCGACCTGCCGTACTTCCGGTTCGCGATCATCGCGCTGAGCGTCTACACCGGTGCGTTCGTCTGCGAGGCGATCCGCAGCGGGATCAACGCGGTGCCGCCCGGTCAGGCGGAGGCCGCCCGCGCGATCGGCCTGACCTTCACCCAGAACCTGCGGTACGTGGTACTCCCCCAGGCGTGGAAGGCCGCGATCGTCCCGCTGGGCAGCGTCATCATCGCCATGATCAAGAATTCGGCGCTGGCCGGCTTCTTCGGGGTGGTCGGTGACCTGTCCAACTCGGCGCAGAACCTGACCAGCGCCCTCGGCGAGCCGATCATCCCGGTCTTCGTCGGCATCTCGATCGGCTTCCTGATCATGACCGTGCCGCTCGGGCTGCTGCTCGACCGGGTCGAGGCCCACCGGGCGGTGGCCAGATGACCGCCCCGTCCCCCGCGAGCGCCGCAGCCGTCACCGGAGGAACCACGCCATGAGCCAGCAGCAGAGCGTGTTGTACGACGCCCCCGGACCACGGGCCCGACGGGTCACGCTGATCGTCAGCGTGCTGTCGGCCCTCGCCGCCGTCACCGCCGGGTACTTCCTGGTCTACCGGCCGCTGGCCGAACGCGAACAGTTCACCATGGAGAAGTGGGGTCCACTGATCGACCCCGGCAACGAGGTGTTCGGTCAGGTCTGGACACTGCTCGGCGAGGGGGTCACCGCCACGCTGACCGCCGCCGGCCTGGCGATCGCGCTGTCGTTGCTGTTCGGCACCGCGCTGGCGGTGCTGCGGATCCAGCTGAAGGCGCTGCTGCGCCGCCGGTTCACCGGGCTCGCCACCTCGTTCGCGCTGGCGTTGCGGGCGCTGAGCTGGCTGCTGAACCTGGTGACCCGGTTCTGCGTCGAGGTGTTCCGCGGCCTGCCGGTGGTGATCACGATCTTCTTCGTCGCCCGGGGCCTGCCGGACCTCGGCCTGGAGATCGTCCTCCCGTTCGGCCACGAGATGCTGCCGTACCTGGTGCTGGGTCTGACCATCTACAACGGCGTGGTGATCGCCGAGATCCTGCGCTCCGGGATGGAGGGTCTGCCGTCGGGGCAGCGCGAGTCGGCCGCCGCGATCGGGCTGACGTCGTTCCAGACCACCCGGATGATCCTGCTGCCACAGGCGTTCCGGATCATGCTGCCGGCTCTGATCAGCCAGCTGATCGTGGTGCTCAAGGACACCTCGTTGGGCTTCATCATCGGCTACCAGGAGACGCTGCTGGTCGGCCGGACGATCATCCAGAACCTGCGTAACCCGATCCAGGTGTATCTGGTGATCGGGGTGCTGTTCATCGCGGTCAACTACGCGCTGTCCAAGCTCGCCGAGTCGGTGCAGCGGCGGCTGGCTCAGGGCCGGCGGACCAGCGCCACACCCCAGCCGCCGGCGGCACCGGCGTCGACGGTGGCCGGCCAACAGACTGCGGCCGGCACCGGCGGCAGCGCCACTACCGGCGGCACGGCTACGTCAGGCAGCAGCTAACCGGACGGCCCGCCCGTTGACCGGCCGTCCGGCCGGTCAACGGGCGATCTCGGTGACCCGGGACTCGCGGACCACGGTCACCCGGATCTGCCCCGGGTAGGTCAGCTCCTCCTCGATCTGCTTGGCCACGTCGCGGGCCAGCACCGCGGCACCGATGTCGTCCACGTCGTCCGGCTTGACCATCACCCGGATCTCCCGGCCGGCCTGCATGGCGAAGACCTTCTCCACGCCGATCTTGCCGGCGGCGATCTCCTCGATTCGCTCCAGCCGCTTGACGTACGCCTCCAGGCTTTCCCGCCGCGCGCCGGGACGACCACCGGAGCACGCGTCGGAGGCCTGGGTGAGCACCGCCTCGACGGTCTGCGGCGGCACCTCGTTGTGGTGTGCCTCGATAGCGTGCACCACCTCTTCGGATTCGCCGTACTTGCGGGCCAGGTCGGCGCCGATCAGCGCATGACTGCCCTCGACCTCGTGGGTGAGCGCCTTGCCGATGTCGTGCAGGAACGCGCACCGCTTGATCAGCGGGACGTCCAGACGCAGCTCGGCGGCCATCACCCCGGCGATGTGCGCGGTCTCCACCAGATGCTTGAGCACGTTCTGGCCGTACGAGGTCCGGTAGCGCAGCCGGCCCAGCAGGGTGGCCAGCTCAGGGTGGATCTCGGTGATGCCGACGTCGACGAGCGCCTCCTCGGCAGCCCGGTGGCACAGCTGCTCCACCTCCTGCCGGGCGGTCTCGAAGACCTCCTCGATCCGGTGCGGATGAATCCGGCCGTCGAGCACCAGTTTCTCCAGGGTGAGCCGGCCGGTCTCCCGGCGTACCGGGTCGAAGCAGGACAGCAGGACCGCCTCGGGTGTGTCGTCGATGATCAAATTGACCCCGGTGACGGACTCGAACGCCCGGATGTTGCGGCCTTCGCGCCCGATGATCCGGCCCTTCATCTCGTCGCCGGGCAGATGCAGGACGCTGACCACGCTCTCCGCGGTCTGTTCGCTGGCGACCCGCTGGATGGCGTCCACCACGATGTGCCGGGCCCGCTGGTCAGCGGTGTTGCGGGCGTCGGCCTCGATGTCGCGGACCAGGATTGCCGCCTCCCGTTTGGCCTGGCCCTCGATCGCTTCAACGAGCTCACCCCGGGCCGCCTCGGCGGTCAGCCCGGCGACCCGCTCCAGCTCGCGCTGCCATCGCTCCTCGGCGGCCGTCAGGTCCGCCTCCCGGGCGGCCAGGGCTGCCTTGCGCTCGGCGAGTTCGGCGGCGGTGGCAGTCAACCGGCGGTCCCGCTCGGCGACCCGGTCGGCTTCCTCGGCGTGCTGACGTTCCCGCTCGTCCATCCGCTGGCCGCGCCGGTCCAGCTCGGCGGACTGCTCCTTGACGGCCCGGGAGAGCATCGCGATCTCCCGCTCGCCGCTGCGCCGGGCCGCTGCCCGGACCTGCTCGGCTTCGGTCTCGGCCTGCCGGTGGGCCCGCTCCAGGATGGTGTCCGCCTCGGCCCGGGCGGCGTCGAGCACTCGACGGGCCTCGGCCCGGGCGGCGGTCGCTTCGGCCTTGGCGGCGGCGGCGTCGGTACGGGCCGCAGCGGCGGCGGCCTTGGCCTGCTCGACGGCGGAGGACGCCTCGTCGGCCGCGGTACGCAGCGCGGCGAGGGAGCGTTCCTGCCGGTCGCGGGCGGCGACGAAAGCCGGGTCCTCCTCAACCGGCGTCGCGGCCGCCGGTGTGGTGAGCCGGCGCAGCGTGCGGGCACCGAGCGCGAGGCCGGCGAGCACCAGGCCGGCGAGCACGACGACCGCGGCGAAGAGCATCCACTCCAGCCCGGTCATGCCGACCCTCCGAGCCTACCGACACTCGCGTGTCCCGCCGGCTTCCTGCGCTGCGCCACGACCGCCTCCAGTCCGCCGTCGGCCTTCCCGGAGGCTTCTCGCTCCGGCGCCGGCCACGGCTATGGGAACACCCGACCGTGGCGGCTGACCAACGACCAGACAGCACCGACGTGGGTGCGGGCACGATCACGGCGAAAGCGGCCGTTGTGCGTGCTGTCGCCGCCGGACCGGCCTGTCCGGTTGCGGCATGTCTGGCTACTGAACTGCTGCTGCGAAGTGATGCCGTACTGTTATGCGATCTATGTTGTGCGGTTAGCCTGCGACGGGTCGGTTGTTCGTCTGTAACGCGAGGCTAGGTCGCGAGGGGCCGTTCGGTCAAGAAGTCATGATCAGACCGACAACGGAACGTAGGGCATCGGCCCACTCACAGGCAGCATATCGCGCTCAGGACGCGCCGGGATGAGTCGGAAATTTGGCGCATCCCGCAGGGGATGGTGTCCCGTCAGGTGGACCAGGGCTACTCAGCATCCGGGTCGGGAACCTCGCCGATCAGTGCCTCGGCATCCACCGCGTCGGTGAACTGGGCGGCCTCGGCGGACCGGACGGCCAGTGCCTCCCGGACCACCGGCACAGCTACCCCCGCCGAGTAACCCTTGCGGGCAAGCATCGCGACCAACCGTCGGAACACCACGTCCGGAGCACCCCGGGCGGTACGCAGCTTGCGCTCGACAAGCTCCGTCGCGGTGGCCCGCTCGGTCGACTCGTCCAGCCCGTCCAGCGCGTCCCGGGCAGTCTGTGGATCCACGCCACGCTGACGCAACTCGGCGGCGAGGTTGCGCCGGGCCAGCCCTCGACCGTGGTGCCGGCTGGTCACCCAGGCTTGGGCGAACGCCGCGTCATCGATCATCCCGACCTCGTCGTACCGGTCGAGGACCGAACTGGCCGTGGCCTCGGAGATGCCGCGTCGCCGCAGCACTGCGGCGAGCTCCGCCCGAGTCCGAGGGCGGACGGCGAGCTGTCGCAGACAGATGTCGCGGGCCTGCTGCGCCTCGTCCACCGGCTGCCCACCGCCGACCGCGGCGGACCCGGTGGTGCGGCCGTCGCGCTCAGCGGTGGGGTCTGCGAACCCGGCGGTGGGGTCGGCCGGCCGGCTGCGGCCGGCACGGGAGGCGCGTGGACGGGGCGGAGCCGCATCCCAGCCCCGGCCCGTCCGTGCGCCGCGTCGTCGCCCGGCCATCCGGATCAGAAGTCGACCGGCGGCAGCTCGGGCCCGCCGGCCTCGTCGGCACCGAGCGCGCCGACGCCGAGCTTCTCCAGGATCTTCTTCTCGATCTCAGCCGCCACGTCCGGATTCTCCCGGAGGAACTCCCGGGCCTTCTCCTTGCCCTGACCGAGTTGGTCGCCCTCGTAGGTGTACCAGGCACCGGACTTGCGGATGATCGACTGCTCGACGCCGACGTCGATCAGCGAGCCCTCCCGGGAGATGCCCTTGCCGTACATGATGTCGAACTCGGCCTGCTTGAACGGCGCGGAGACCTTGTTCTTGACGACCTTGACCCGGGTCCGGTTGCCGACCACGTCGGTGCCGTCCTTGAGGCTCTCGATCCGTCGCACGTCGAGCCGCACCGAGGCGTAGAACTTCAGCGCCCGGCCACCGGTGGTGGTCTCCGGCGAGCCGAACATCACGCCGATCTTCTCCCGCAGCTGGTTGATGAAGATCGCGGTGGTGCCGGTGCTGTTCAGCACACCGGTGATCTTGCGCAGCGCCTGGCTCATCAGCCGGGCCTGCAGACCGACGTGGCTGTCCCCCATCTCGCCCTCGATCTCGGCACGGGGCACCAGGGCCGCGACCGAGTCGATCACGATAATGTCCAGCGCGCCGGAGCGGATCAGCATGTCGGCGATCTCCAGCGCCTGCTCACCGGTGTCCGGCTGGGAGACCAGCATGGCGTCGGTGTCCACGCCGAGCGCCCTGGCGTAGTCAGGGTCGAGCGCGTGCTCGGCGTCGATGAACGCCGCGATGCCGCCGGAACGCTGGGCGTTGGCCACCGCGTGCAGGGCGACCGTGGTCTTACCGCTGCTCTCCGGGCCGTAGACCTCGACCACCCGACCCCGGGGCAGGCCGCCGACGCCGAGTGCAACGTCGAGCGCGATGGAGCCGGTGGGGATCACTGCGGTCTGGATCACCGGCCGCTCGCCCAGCCGCATCACCGAGCCCTTGCCGAACTGTTTGTCGATCTGAGCCAGCGCCAGATCGAGCGCCTTTTCCTTGTCTGGCACTGCCGCCATTGCTGCCACCCCTACGTTCGCCGACTTCCCAGGCGTCCTGGCCGAGCTTCTCGTCACCCGGGTCACGCTAGGCGCTGGGTCCGACAGAAAACAGCCGACGGGCCGCAACCTGTGGATGAGCACCTAGCTGTGGACAATAGCCGAACAGATGTACGAGTGGAAAACCAGACACGCCCACGAGTTTCACCACCCAAAGCATCCATTGGACCGCAAAGAGTGAATTCAGCTACGCGAACGCACGCCCGCCAAGCAGAGGTACCCCGTCAAGCGGAGGCACGACCAGCCGACAGGAGTACGACCGACCCGACAAGCGACGCGCGACACACAGGCCGACTCCGGTTGCCCCGAGACACTTCCAGTTCTGATGTCACCGGTGCTCTGATGCACCGGTGACATCAGAGCCCAACCAACACCCGACAACCGGGACAGTGACACTATGCGCATTGACTGAGGCGTACCGTAATCAACAGGTCGTGAATCCCAGCTCGACCGGCTCGCGATCAGCGCAACCGGCCAGGGACCCGGTCGGGATACGCGGCGCAGACCGCCCGCCAGACCACCGCCGTCTCCTCACCCGCCGCCAGTGCCTGGGCGATGGTGCGCCCACCCAACTGGGCCAGTACCTGATCGGTGGCGATACTGCGGGCGTACGCCGGCCCGAACGCCTCGTCCAACCGGCCCCAGAAGTCCGTCAACCGCATCCCTGCCTCCTTACTGCTTCGACGGAGCCGGCACCGGGCGCAGCACCAACCCCAGCAGCGGCACCGTGGCCAGCGCCGACAGCAACGTCAGGACGCCGTAACCGGACAGCCCGACGATGATTCCGCTGACCCCGCCGGCGAACGCGCCGGCCAGACCCATCACCAGGTCCGACAGGCCTTGCACCGACGGACGGACGTCGACCGGCACCGACTCCGACAGCAGGGTCGAGCCCGCGACCATGGTGCCCGACCAGCCGAGCCCGAGCAGCACCAGCCCGATCACCAGGCGTACCGGGTCGTGGCCGGCGGTGCCCGCCACGGCACACGCGGCCAGCAGCAGCCCGACCCCACCGACGATCACCGGCCGGCGACCGGCCCGGTCGGTGAGCCAACCTACCACCGGCGACAGCGCGTACATCCCGGCGATGTGCAGGCTCAGCACCAGCCCGACGGTGCGCAACAGATCACCGCCGGTGTGCCCCATCCCGATGTGGACCGGCGTCATCGCCATCACCCCGACCATCACCAGGTGGCCGACTGCGACGGCGCAGACCCCGAGCCGCGCGGCGGGCCGGGCGGCTACCACCACGAACGCGGCCCGCAGGCCTCGGCCGGACCTGGCCTGCGAAGCCCGGCCGGACTGCACCGGGGCGGTCGCCGCAGCGGGGCCGGCGATCCGCCGGGCGGTCAGCAGCGGATCCGGTCGCAACAACACCAGCACCAGCAGCGCGGCCAGCAGGAACGCCAGCGTACTGACGGCGAACGGGCCGGCCAGCGGCGGCAGCCCGACCCCGCTGGCCGACCGGTCGGCCAGCCCGGCCAGGTTGGGGGCGGTCACCGCGCCGACCGTGGTCGCCCAGACCACCAGCGACAGCTGCCGGCCCCGACGACGCGGCTCGGTGAGGTCGACCGCCGCGTACCGGGCCTGCAGCCCGGCAGTCGTCGCCCCGCCGAACAGGACCATGCCGACGAACAGCAGCGGCACCCAGCGCCCCGCGGCGGCGGCCACCACCAGCACCGCCCCGGTCGCACCCGTCAGGTAGGCGAAGACCAGACCGGGTCGGCGGCCGTGCCCGTTCATGATCCGGACCACGGGTACGGCGAGCAGCGCCCCGCCGACCACTGCGGCGCTCTGCGCCAGGCCGGAGACGGCCACCCCGCCGAGCTCGGCGGCGAGCAGGCCACCGACCGAGATCCCGATGGTGACGCCTACGCCGCCGATCATCTGGGTACCGGCGAGCAGCCGCAGCGTACGGCGTTGGATGCGGGTGACGTCACCGGATGGCGGCGGGTCGGTCACCGACGACGGTGCAGTGAGCGCGGTCATCGGCGTACCGCCTGGGTCGGGCTGCCCCGATCGGCGAGCAGTCTGCGGGCGACGCCGAGGTCGGTGACCAGCCCTCGGAAGGCGATCTGCTGGGCGTCGGCACGCAGCACCGCAGAGGGATGGATGGTGGCCACCAGTTGCGCCGGACCCACCGGAAACTCCTCGGCCCGTTCGGCCGAGGCAGGCCACGGCAACGGTACGCCACGCGAGCGGGTCACCCGGAACGCCGGGCCGAGCAGTGCCCGGGCCGCGGTCGCGCCGAGCACCACGACGACGTCCGGGCGCAGCATCGCGAACTCGGCAACCAACCATGGCCGGCAGGCCACGATGTGCGCCCGGTCCGGGGTCTGGTGGATCCGTCGACCGCCGCGCGACACGAAGCGGAAGTGCTTCACCGCGTTGGTCAGATAGATCTGGTCGACCGGGATCCCGGCGTCGTCCACCGCCCGGCGCAGCAGCCGGCCGGCCGGGCCGACGAACGGCAGCCCCTGGCGGTCCTCGACGTCCCCGGGCTGCTCGCCGACCATCACCACCCGGGCATCGGGGTTGCCCCGGCCGAAGACCACCTGGCTGGCGGGCTGGTGCAGTTCGCAGCCCTGGCAACTGGGGGCGGCAGCGCGCAGGTCGGCGAGGCTACGGGCACCGGTGGGGACGTACCCATCGGCTCCGGCGGTGGTTTCGTGCACGGTCACAAGTCCTTCCTACCCGGTTGCGGATTGACCGGAGCGCCTGGGTTGACCGGTCCGAGTGCGGCCCGCGTACCTCACCTGCCGACCCCGGTGAGTCCTGCTGGGCGCAGCGCGTCGCGCACCGCCGCGGCGAGCTCGCCGGCCCGGTGCTCGTCGAGCCCGCTGACGGTGATCCTGATACCCGGCGCGCTGCGTAGCCGGTAGCGGGCTCCGGTGGAGACGGTGAATCCGGCCGCCTGCAGCGCGGCCACCACGTGGGTCTCGTCCGTCACCGGCACCCAGACGTTGATCCCGCTGCCGCCGTGGCTGGCGACGCCGTGGTTGGCGAGCGCGGCCCGCAACGACTCCCGGCGGCGCTGGTAGACCCGGCCGGCCCCGGCCACGGTGGCGGCGACCGAGGGATCGCGCCACAACTGTCCGAGCAGCCGCTGCAGGACCGTGGAGACCCAGCCGGAACCGATACGCATCCGACCGGCCACCCGGCTGAGAGTGGTCTCGTCGCCGGTCAACAGGGCGATCCGCAGGTCCGGGCCGTACGGCTTGCTTACGGAGCGGACGAACGCCCACCGGGGTGTCACGCCGGCCAACACGTGCGGCGGACCATCGGAGAGCTCAGCGGCGTGGTCATCCTCGATGAGCAGCACATCGTCGGCCTCGCGCAGCAGCCGTCGCAGCCGGTCGGCCCGGTCCGCGTCCAGGGCGGCGCCGGTCGGGTTCTGCGCCCGGGTGGTGACCACGATGGCGGAGACGCCGGCGGACAGCACCGCCCGCAGGCCGGGTTCGGTCGGGCCGCGGTCGTCCACCGGCATCGGGACCGGAGTGAGGCCCAGTGCCGCGATCAGGTCCAGCAGGTTGGCCCAGCCGGGATCCTCCACCGCGACCCGGTCGCCAGGGCGCAGAGTGCCGGTGAGCAGGCGTTCGATCCCGTCCAGCGCGCCACTGGTGACAGTGAGACCGCCGGCCGGCAGGCCGTCGTCAGCCAACCGGACCATGGCTAGCGCGGCAAGGTCGGGCAGCAGGCCGGCGTCGGCGTAACCCTGCCCGGACGCGGTGTCGGCCAACTCCCGGGCGACCGCAGCGAGATGTGTCGCCAGCGGCGGCAACAGCCGTGGATCCGGCTCACCGGTGGACAGGTCCAGGGTGCCCGGCGGGGCCGGCGCGGACGGGCCGGGCCGGGTCACGGCGACCGGCGGGCGGGCGCGGACCCGGGTGCCGCGCCGGCCGTCGGTGTCGACGATCCCACGTTGGCGCAGCGCCTGGTACGCCTTGGCGACGGTGGCCGGGCTGACCTCGAGTGCGTCGGCGAGCGTACGCACCGCCGGCAGCAGGGCACCAGGTGCCAACGCACCCGTACGGACACCGGCCTCGACGCTGGCCGAGATCTCGGTCGCGGTCGCACCGGTCGGCTGATATTGTTCTGACACAAATAGCATATTGTACTAGAACAAACTTGGGAGCCCGAATGTATCCCGCCACCGCCCGGACCACCGCCACGCGACACCTCAACCGGGTCACCTACCAGCGCACCGAGGCACACCGCATCCTCGACGAGGCGTACCACTGCTGCCTGGCGTTCGTCGCCGACGGCGCGCCCCGGGCACTGCCCACTCTGCACGTACGCGTCGACGAGACCCTGTACCTGCACGGCTCCACCGCGAGCACGCCCCTGTTGGCCGCCCGGGACCCACAAGGGCTCGCCGTCTGTGTGGCCGTCACCCTGCTCGACGGCCTGGTCTATGCCCGCGCCCAGGCGCACCACAGCGCGAACTACCGGTCAGTCGTCGTACACGGCACCGCCCGGCTGGTCAGCGATCCGGCCGACAAGCGGCGGGCACTCGACGCCCTGATCGACAAGGCGGCTCCGGGCCGGGTCTCGGACAGCCGGCCACCGACGAACCGGGAACTCGCGCAGACAGCGGTGCTCGCCGTCGCTCTCGACGAGGTGTCGGTCAAGGGCCGCACCGGTGACCCCGTCGACGATCAGGCCGACCTCGCACTGCCGTACTGGGCCGGGGTGCTGCCGCTGCGCACCGTCGCCGACCCGCCGCAATCCGCTACCGGAGTCACCCGGGCGGTGCCGACCTACTTCACCACCAGCGAAATTTCTCTCGCCAGCGGACCGGCGGACAGGTGAGGATGACCCCCATGCTGGGCATCACCGACATCTGGACGTACGTCCTGGGCACCGTGGCGATCATTCTGCTGCCCGGGCCGAACTCGTTGTTCGTCCTGTCCACCGCCGCCCGACGCGGCGTGCGGCACGGCTACCGGGCGGCCGGCGGCGTCTTCCTCGGCGACACGGTGCTGATGGTGCTCTCCGCAGCCGGGGTCGCCTCCCTGCTCAACACCCATCCGGCGGTGTTCACCGTGATCAAGTACGCCGGGGCGGCGTACCTCGGCTATGTCGGCGTCACCATGCTCCGTGGTGCCTGGCGGCGCTGGCGGCGGCGGGACGACCCGGGCGCGCCCCGATTGGTGGACGCAGCCGAGCCGGCGGCGGCGCGTCGCCCGTTCCGGCGGGCGACGGTGATCAGCCTGCTGAACCCGAAAGCGATCCTGTTCTTCGTGTCGTTCTTCATCCAGTTCGTCGACCCGGCGTACCCGTACCCGGCGCTGTCGTTCCTGCTGCTCGGCACGATCGCCCAACTGTTCAGCGTCATCTACCTGACCGTGCTGATCTTCACCGGGACTTATCTGGCGATGCAGTTCCGGCAACGGCGCCGGCTCGCCGTGACGGTCACCAGCGGGGTGGGTGCCCTGTTCCTCGGTTTCGGGGTCAAGCTGGCGACCGCCAGCGCCGGAGCAGCGTGACCCGCCGGAGCAGCATGACCGCCGGCCCGGCGAGACCACACCGTCGACGCGCAGCTCAGCGCATCCGCCGTCCCCTCGGGACGGCGTCGGTCTCGTCGTCGAACTCGCCGATGACCTCTTCCAGCAGGTCCTCCAACGCCACGAAACCGATCGGCCGGTCGGCTCCGGCACCGTTGGTGACCAGCGCCAACTGGACCTGGTCGGCGCGCATCGCCGCCACCGCCTCGGTGACGGTCGCCGTCGCCGGCAGCAGGAACGGCCGGCTCATCAGCGACTCGGCGGTCGGGGCTCCGTCACAGGTGTTCGCCCGCACCGCGTCGCGTACGTGCACGATGCCGATCAGATCGCCGGCCTCGCCGTAGACCACCAGACGGGACCGACCGCTACCCCGGGACAGCTCCTCCACCCGCACGGCGGTGTCCGTCCGGGCCACCGCGACGACCTGGTCCACCGGCTGCATCACGTCCCGCACGGTGGTGCGCTCCAGCTGGAGCATCTTGGCCAGCAGCTCGTGCTGGTCCGGCGGCAGCAGGCCGTGCTCCCGCGACTGTTCCAGCAGGATGCGCAGCTCGTCCGGGCCGTGCACCTGGGCCAGCTGGTCCTGTGGTTCGACCCGGAACGCCCGCAGCACGGCGTTGGCGATCGCGTTCAGCCCGGACAGGACCGGCCGGGACACCCGGGCGAATGCCCGGAACGGCAGCGCCAGCAGCAGCGCCGATCGCTCCGGGTGGGTGATCGCCCACGACTTCGGTGCCATCTCGCCGACCACCAGATGCAGAAAGACCACCAGGGCGAGGGCGAACAGGAACGCGACCAGGTGACTGGCCGCGTACGGCAGACCGGCCCGCTCCAGCAGGGGCGCCACCAGCCGCTCCACCGCCGGTTCGGCCAACGCGCCCAGACCGAGGGTGCAGACGGTGATGCCCAGCTGCGCCCCGGCGAGCATCAGCGACAGCTCGCGCGAGCCGTCCAACGCCGCCCGGGCCGCCCGCGAGCCGCCCGCCGCAGCCTGTTCCAGGCGGTACCGCTTGCTCGCCACCAGGGCGAACTCCGCAGCCACGAAGAATCCGTTCAGGGCGAGCAGCACCAGCGAGGTCAGCAACGCCCACCCGGCGCTCACCCGATCACCTCCAGCCGGACCGAGTCGGGCACGTGCCGGTCGACGGAGATAACGTGCAGTACGGCCCGCCGGGCCCGATGATGGCCGTTGCCGGCGGCTGTCTCGTCCAGGCTGATCGAGATCTGGTCGCCGACCTCGGGCACCCGGCCCAGCTCCCGCATGACCAGGCCGGAGAGGGTGTCGTACTCGGGGGCGGTGGGCAGCTCGACCCCGGTGGTGTCGGCGACCTCGTCGATCCGCCAGCGGGCCGGGACCAGCCAGGAGCCGTCCGGCTGGCGGGCCGGGGCCGGCTCCGGGGGGTCGTCCTCGTCCCGGATCGGTCCGACCAGCTCCTCGGCGATGTCCTCCAGGGTGATCACCCCGGCGAAGCCGCCGTACTCGTCGACCACGCAGGCCAGCTGCCGGTGCCCCTTACGCAGCCGGTCCAGCACCGCCGGCAACGGCAAGGTCTCGGGCACCAGCAGCGGGGGAACCATCACGGCCGCGACGGTCGTCATCGCCCGCCGCGACGGCGCTACGGTGAGCACGTCCGCGATGCTGGCGATGCCGACCAGATCGTCGACGCCGTCCGAGCCGTGCACCGGGAAGCGGGAGTGCCCGGTGTCCAGCAGCTCCACCAGCCCGGTCAGTGGCGCGTCGACCCGCACCGTGTGCACGTCGACCCGCGGCACCATCGCCTCACCGGCGGTCAGCTGCCGGAAGTGCAGTCCCCGATCGAGCAGCGTGGACATCGCCGAGTCGAGATGCCCCTCCTGGCGGGACTCGGCGATGATCTGGCCGAGGTCCTCGGCGGTGGCGCCGCTGGGCAGCTCCTCGATCGGCTCGATGCCGACCCGTCGCAGCAACCGGTTCGCCGCGATGTCGAACATCCGGATCAGCGGCCCGGCGACGGCCAGGTAGATCAGGGTCGACCGGCTGAGCGCCCGGGCCAACGTCTCGGCCCGTGCGAGGGCGAGGTTCTTGGGGGCCAGCTCACCGAGGACCATCTGCACCACGGTCGAGATGATCAGCGCCAACCCGACCGAGATGGTCAGACTGGCGGCCGGCGGAACTCCGACCCCGCCGAGCAGCTCGGACAGTCCGGCGCCGAGGTACGGCTCGGCGACGTAGCCGACCAGCAACGCGGTGACCGTGATCCCCAGCTGGGCACCGGAGAGCATGAACGACAGCCGGCTGGTCACCCGCAGCGCCCGGGCGGCAGCCGGGTCGCCCCGGTCGGCCAGGGCCCGGAGCCGGCCCCGGTCGACGGCGACGTAGCCGAACTCCTGGGCGACGAAGTAGCCGGTCGCGACCGTCAAGACGGTGATCAGGAAGAGACCGAAGACGATCAGCACCGGGGGCTCAGCGCTCCGGCGACCGGCGGCCGGAATGTCGGCAGCCGGGTCCTACCCGGCTGGCTACTGCTGCCCTCCTGGGCAGGAGCATCGGTCATGGCCGGATTATATAGTGGCCCGCCGCTGCCCACCGGTTCCGTCGCCGCCGGTGGCGCCCGTCGTGATCCCGTCCGCCTCGTCGGTGACCAGCAGGTCCCGCCGTACCAGATCGGCCCGGTAGGCGGCCCGGCCGATGATGTGGGCCGCGACCGGCGCGGTCGCCATCTGGAAGACCGCGACCATCAGCAGAGTGGCCAGTTCGGTGCCGCTCTGCAGCCGCAACGCCAGCCCACTGAGGAACAGCAACAGGCCGAGAACCTGCGGCTTGGTCGCCGCGTGAATCCGGGCGGCAACGTCGGGGAAGCGCAGCAGACCGATGCTGGCCGCCAGGCTGAGCAACGCGCCGCCGATCAGCAGCGTGCCGGACAGTACGGTCAGCACCCCGTTCACCGTTGCTCCCGTTCGGCGGCGGCCACCGCAGGCGGGCGGGCGGCGACGAACCGGACGATGCTGACCGAGCCCACGAACCCGAGCAGGGACAGCACCACGAGCACCGGCAAAGTGGTGGCGTGCCGGTTGACCGCGGCCTCGGCGGCAAGCCCGCCGACGATGATGGCGATCAGAACCTCGGCGGCCACTACCCGGTCGAGCAGTGTCGGACCACGGATGATCCGCCCGACGGTCAGCAGGGCCGCCACGGCCAGCAGGACGGTCACCACGACAGCCACAAAGGTCATCGATTCTCTCCGTGATGGTCGGCCGGGCGAGGGTCGGCGAGGTGACGCACGTCGTCCGCCGAGCCGACGGCCCGGACGATCCGCTCCTCCAACGCCAGCACCTTCCGCCGGGCCTGCTCGACGTCGTGGTGGTCGACGACGTCGAGCACGTGGACGTAGAGGGTGCCGCTGGCCGGGTCGGCCTCGACGATGAGGCTGCCCGGGATCAACGACAACGCCTCCGCGGTGAGGGTCAGGTTCAGGTCCGTCCGGACTCGGAGCCGCACCGCGAGGACCGCGCTGCGCGGCGTGTGCCCAAACCGGACGGCGGTCCAGGCCACCTGCGCGCTCGCGATGAACAGGTCGACGACGAACCGGACGAGGAAGCGCAGCACCGCCAGCGGCCGGATCCGGCCCTCGAAGGCGACCGGCGGCAGCGGGAAGACGGTGACCACCACCAACGCGACGGCCGTCCCACCGAGCAGGTTGCCGACGGAGAACCGCCCGTAGAACAGGTTCCACAGCACCACCAGAGCGGCGACCGCGACGATCTGGGCACGCCAGCGCGCGGCCCTGGACACCGGACTCATCTGGCTCCTCCCTGCGGGAACACCGCGTCGACGTACGGCGTACGACTCACCAGGTTGGCCGCCGCCTCGGTGCCGATCTGGTACAACGGTCCGGCCAGCACGGTCAGCGCCAGGCCGAGCAGCACCAGTGCGGTGGTCGCGCCGACCAGCAGGGGCGGCATCGGTTCCACCGACCCCGGGCCGTCGGCGGCGAGCGGGGTGGAGGCCGAGTCGGTGGACGGCACCCGGACACCGGACACCGCCCGGGCGGCGGACGGCACGGTCGCCGGCTGCGGGGCCGCAGCAGGTGCCGGTGCCGTCGCCGGACCGCCCGCTGTGGCCTGCGGTGCGGTTTTGCGCCAGAAGGCGAGATTCCACACCCGGGTCACCGCGTACAGGGTGAGCAGGCTGGTCACCACCGCGCCGGCGGCGACCACCCAGACCAGCGGGCCACCGTCGGCGACCCCGGCCTGCAGCAACCCGAGCTTGCCGAGGAACCCGGAGAACGGTGGTATGCCGGCCAGGTTCAACGCGGGCAGAAAGAACAGCGCGGCGAGCAGCGGCGCGGCTCGGGCCAACCCGCCGAGACGCTCCAGGTTGGTGCTGCCGCCCCGGCGCTCCACCAGGCCGGTCGCCAGGAACAGCGTGGTCTGGACGGTGATGTGGTGCACCACGTAGAAGATCGCCGCCGCCAGTCCGGCAGCGGTGCCGAGCGCGATCCCGAACAGCATGTAGCCGATGTGACTGACCAGGGTGAACGAGAGCAGACGCTTGATGTCCGACTGTGCGACCGCACCGAGGATGCCGACCACCATGGTCAGCAACGCGACCACCAGCAGCAGGTCGCGGGTGCGTCCGCCGGGGAACAGCAACGTCTCGGTACGGATGATCGCGTAGACGCCGACCTTGGTCAGCAGACCGGCGAAGACGGCGGTGACCGGAGCTGGCGCGGTCGGGTAGCTGTCCGGCAGCCAGGCCGACAGCGGGAAGACGGCGGCCTTGATGCCGAACGCGAGAAGCAGCATCAGCTGCAGCATCAGCCGCAGGTCGTCGGGGAGTCCGTCGAGCCGGTCGGCCAGCTGCGCCAGGTTCACCGTGCCGGTGGCGGCGTAGATCAGCCCGATGGCGGTGAGGAAGATGACCGAGGAGAGGATGCTGACCACGACGTAGGTCGTGCCGGCCCGGATTCGTACCTCGGTGCCGCCCAGGGTGAGCAGCACGTAGCTGGCGCCGAGCAGGATCTCGAACCCGACGTACAGGTTGAACAGGTCCCCGGAGAGGAACGCGTTGGTCACTCCGGCGGTGAGAATCAGGTACGTCGGGTGGTAGATCGCCACCGGTGTGCTCTCCCGGCCGTCAGCGCGACCTTCACCGATCGAATACAGCAGTACGCACAGCGTCACTGCGGTGGAGACCACCAGCATCAGGGTGGCGAGTTGGTCGGCGACCAGCACGATGCCCAGCGGCACCGGCCAGCCACCCACCCGTACCACCTGGGGTCCCTCGATGTGGGCGGTGATCAACAGGGCGAGCGCGACGCCGAAGGTGACGGTGAGGGCGGCGACGCTGGTGGTCCGCTGGGCGCGCGGATGCCGGGCCAGCACCAGGGTGATACCCGCGCCGAGCAGCGGCACGATCACCGGCAACGGCACCAGGAAGCTCACGGGTCGCTCCGATCGAGATCGCCGGCGCGGGCCGGGGCGGTACGGGGGGCACCGATCGCGTCGATCGGGTCGGTGTCGTTGTCGTCGCTGTCCTCGGCATCGTCCTCGGCGTTGGGTCCCTGGTCGGCGAGGGCGCGCTGAACGATGAGCCGGTCCTCCAGGTCGTCCTGGACCTCGTCGTGGCCGAAGAGCAGCCAGCTGCGGTACGCCATGGCGAGCAGGAACGCGGTGAGCCCGAGCGTGATCACGATCGCGGTGAGGATGAGCGCCTGTGGCAGCGGGTCGCTCATCTCCTCGGCGGCGGTCACCTCGGCGATGGGCGCCCCGCCGGGCCGCCCGCCCAGCAGGATCAGCAGGTTGGCCCCGTTGCCGAGCAGGATCACCCCGAGCACCACCCGGGTGAGACTGCGTTCCAGCAACAGGGTGACGCCGGCGGCGAAGAGCACCCCGACGACCAGGACGAGCACGATGTTGGGCGGCATGTCAGCTCCTTCCTCCGGCGACCCGGTCGCTGCCGGCACCCGGTGCGGTGGCGTTGCCGGCGGCACCCGGTGCGGTGGCGAGCTCGCCCTGCGGGGTGTCGTCCACCTCGACGTCCGGCTCGGCGGACCGCGCGATCTGCCGGTCGACCTCGGCGCCGAGGCTGCGCAGGATGTCCAGGACCAGGCCCACCACGATCAGGTAGACGCCCACGTCGAAAAAGAGCGAGGTGACCAGGTGGACGTCGCCGATCACCGGCAGGTGCAGGTCCACGATGGCGCTCTGCAGCACGTCGGCGCCGACCAGGATCGGGCTCAGCCCGGCGCCGATCGCCAGGAACAGACCGACGCCGAGCACCAGCCCGGCGTCCACCGGTGCCGCCTCGTTGAGTTCGTGGCGGCCACCGGCGAGATAGCGCACCGCCAGTGCCAGTCCGGCCACCAGCCCGCCGGCGAACCCGCCCCCGGGTGCGTTGTGGCCGGAGAAGAGCAGGAATATCGAGTACACCAGGATGGCGTGGAACAGCAGCCGGGTGACCACCTCGAAGATGATCGACCGGCCCCGCGCGGTCTGGGTAGCGCCGCCCCGCAGCCAGATCCGTTGGCGCCGGGACCGGGCCGGCGGTGACGGGCCGCCCGGCCGGCCACCGTGGCCGGCTGCGGTCGCGGCGCCGACCCGGCGGGGACCCGGCCCGGTACGCGGCCGCAGGAACACCAGGCTGGCCACGCCGGTCGCCGTGACGACCAGCACCGAGATCTCCCCCATGGTGTCCCAGGCCCGGATGTCGACCAGTGTCACGTTCACCACGTTGCGCCCGCCGCCGTATTCCACCGCCTGTTCGGGGTAGGCCGCCGAGACGGGTGCCGCGTCCCGGTTGCCGACCGCCGCCATCGCCATGCCGGCCATCACCACACCGACGACGACCCCGAGGGCGATCCGTGCGTACCGGCTGGAGCGCAGTGGACGTTCCGAGAAGTAGATCGGCAAGCGACGGACCACCAGGACGAACACCACGATGGTGATCGTCTCGACGAGGAACTGGGTGAGCGCCAGGTCGGGCGCGCCGTGCAGGACGAACATCAACGCGGTGCAGTACCCGGTCACCCCGGCCAGGATGACGGCCTTCAGCCGGCGTTGTGCCCGGACCGTGGCGATCGCGGCGACCACCAGGACGGCGGCCACCCCGATCTGCGCCGGCGTGTCGTACCAGCGCCACTGCCCGGTCCATGGGCGGGTCACCAGCAGCGCCCCACCGGGCACGGTGACCAGCACCAGCAGGATGATGCCGAGGTACTGCGGCAGCGACCCGCGCTGGGTGGCACCGGTGACCTCCACCGATATCCGGTCGAGCAGGTGGGTCGCCTGGGCGTAACTGGTCGCCCCGTCGGTCGGGGCCCGCAGCCGCCGCTGCACGGCGGCCACCCGCTCCCGGGCCAGGAACAGCGCGGCGCCGCCGACGAGCGCGACCAGGGACAACCCCAGTGCGGGGGTGAATCCGTGCCACAGCGCCAGGTGGTAGTCACCCGGGCCGAACAGTCCGGCGTACGGAGTGAGCACCGTGTCGACGACGCCGGCCGCCGGACCGAGCAGCAGGCCGAGCAGCGCCAGTACGCCGGCCGGCAGCACGAACACCGGGCCGACCGACGCGGCGGTGGTCGGCTCCCGACCGGGCTTGCCGGCGAACGCGCCCCAGATGAACCGGGCGCTGTACGCGGTGGTGAGCACCGAGCCGAGGACGATCAGCGCCAACACGACCGGGTCCGGTGCGAACGCCTCCAGCACCGCCTCCTTGCCGACGAAGCCAAGCAGCGGCGGCACCCCGGCCATCGACGCGGCGGCGAGTGTGGCGGCCACGGCGACCGCCGGCATCCGTCGACCCAGCCCGCTCAGCTCGGTGAGGTCGCGGGTGCCGGCGCACCGGTCGACGATGCCGACCACCAGGAACAGGGTCGCCTTGAACAGGGCGTGAGCGAGCAGCATCGTCGCCCCGGCCAACGCCGGGGCGCGTTCGCCCGCGCCGGTCACCAACACCAGCAAGCCGAGCTGGCTCACGGTCCCGTACGCCAGCAGCAGCTTGAGGTCGGTCTGGCGCAGCGCCGCCCAGCCGCCGACCAGCATGGTGGCGGTGCCGGTGGTGACGATCAGCCAGTACCACCAGGGGTTGCCCGCGTACACCGGTGACAGCAGGGCGACCAGGTAGATGCCGGCCTTCACCATGGCGGCGGCGTGCAGGTAGGCGCTGACCGGGGTGGGCGCGGCCATCGCCGAGGGCAGCCAGAAACTGAATGGGAAGATCGCCGACTTGGACAGCGCGCCGACGAGGACCAGCACCAGCGCGACGGCCAGGTAGCCGCCTGCCGGCTGCGGGCCGGCCGCGATCTGCGACCAGCGGTAGGTGCCGGCCTGCTCACCGAGCATGATGAACCCGACGAGCATGGCCAGGCCGCCCAGGGTGGTCATGATCAGCGCCTGGGCGGCGGCCCGGCGGCTGGCCCGCTTCTCCGGATGATGGCCGATCAGCAGGTAGGAAAAGACGGTGGTCAGCTCCCAGAAGACGTAGAGCAGGATCAGGTCGTCGGCGAGGACCAGACCGAGCATGGCTCCGGCGAATCCGACGAAGTTCGCGGTGAAGCGGCCGAGCCCGGGCTCACCCGGCGCGAAGTAGCGGGCGCAGTAGATCAGGACCAGGGCTCCGACGCCGCCGACCAGCAGCACCATGAGCCAGGACAGGGTGCCCACCCGAAACGCCAGGTCGAGGCCGAGCTGCGGCACCCACCGGTACGTCTCGTCGAGCGTGGCACCGTCGCGTACCGCACCGGTGTTGGCCAGTGCCCAGCCGGCGGCGGCGCCGGGCGCGGCGGCCAGCAGGTAGCAGGCACGCGGACCCCACCAGCGGACCAGCGCCGGCGCCACGAGCGCCGTCGCCAGGTGGACGATGAGCAGTACCAGCACGCATGGCTCCAGGTAGGTATCGTCGCGGGCCCGCGCGCCGGCACGGGTCCGTTGCCGGGCTCGCCGGCCCGGCGGGTGAGGAACGCCGGACGGCGCGTCGCGGCCGTGGCGCAGGGGGTGACGTGGAGGTGGCGGAGGCTCGGGCCGGCCGGCCCCGGACTCCGCCGGGTCGGTGGCCCGGCTCAGTCGGGAATGGGCAGGTGCGCCGCCGCGGTGGTCAGCTGCGCGGCCAGCCGGTCGGGTGGTGCCCGGCTGGAGCAGGGCAGCGTCCCGCGGCGCAGGAGCGGACCAGCGGCCGACGACCGGGCGGCCCGGCCGGTGGCGGATGGCGCGGCGGACCAGGTTGGCGTGGTGACGGTACCGGTCGGTGTGCCGTGGTCGTCACCGGCTGGGCCGGGCCGGGCCGACATGCTCTGCTGCTGCCGGTGGTCGGCGTCGTCGACGCAGTTGCGACCACCGGGCGAGACGGTCTGGTGCAGCAGCGTGGCTCCGATGGAGGCCGGCCCGGCGGCGACGGCGACGGCCGGTACGGCGACCGAGGCGGCACCGTGCACGGCGGTGACGGTGAGCAGGACGAGTAGGACGACGGCGATCCTGCGCGGAGCCGGGAGGTGGCGCAGCTGTGCCATCCGTGCCCCCCTCCGCTGTCGATCCCCGCCAGCCTACCGGTCTTTCGGTGACGGCTGCCTGGCTGGCCGTGCCTGCCTGGCGGTGGCCGGGCCTGGGCGTCGCCGGATTCCGGACTTTGGATGGTAAGCGATCACAGCGGATTCGGTGGTTACCGTACGGTTACCGTCATGTGCCGGCTGGTTCGGTGGGAGCCGTCGTCGGCGTGGCGGGCATCGCCGGGCGGGCCGGCGTCGCCGGTCCGGCGGGTGCGGGCACGTCGGCGAGCGGCAGCCGACCTCGTCGGCTGGCCAACAGCATGTGGTAATGCACGGTGGCGCGTACCCGCGCCCGGTCGGCGGCGCTCGCCGATCCGCTGTCGACGACCAGGGCCCGCAGGGTGTCGGCGAACCGGTCCACCGCCACTGGGTCGAGCCGGTGGTGCCGCAGCCGCAGCAGGGCCACCAGGCCGTCCACCTTCCGGAGAAGCACCTCCGTGTCGTGGTGGAGGCCGCGCTCGACAACGGGCATGGGGGTACTCCTTGAGAGATCGGACGATGACAGAAAGTTACTCCATAACTACTAAGTCGGGCAAGCCAGACCTGCCGGTCTCACCCGAATTTGTGGGATTCGGTCGCTCGGACGGCCCAGCTTCGTCGTACCCGGCGGGCAGGATGGTTCACGCTGGCAGCCGGACGGACCGATGGAGGGACAGCGATGACCGCGGTGTTGGAGCGCTTCGGGGCAGCCACCCGGGAGTGGTTCTCCGCCGCCTTCGCCGGGCCCACCGCCGCGCAGACCGGCGCGTGGGAGGCGATCAGCGACGGCCGGCACGCCCTGGTGGTCGCACCCACCGGATCCGGCAAGACCCTCGCCGCGTTCCTGTGGTCGCTGGACCAGCTGACCCGCTCGCCCGCTCCCGACGATCCGCGGCTGCGGTGCCGGGTGCTCTACCTGAGCCCCCTCAAGGCACTCGCGGTCGACGTCGACCGCAACCTACGTACCCCGCTCGTCGGCATCGGCCAAGCCGCCGCCCGCATCGGTGCACCGGCACCGCAGGTGACCGTCGGCATTCGCACCGGCGACACCCCGGCCGATCAGCGACGCAGCTTCCTCCGGCAACCGCCGGACATCCTCATCACCACTCCCGAGTCCCTGTTCCTGCTGCTCACCTCGGCCGCCCGGGAGTCGCTGCGCGGCGTGCGTACGGTCATCGTCGACGAGGTGCACGCGGTCGCCGGCACCAAACGCGGTGCGCATCTGGCGCTGTCGCTGGAGCGGCTGGACGCGCTGCTGCCGGCGCCCGCCCAGCGGATCGGCCTGTCCGCCACGGTCCGGCCGATCGAGGAGACCGCCCAGTTCCTCGGTGGCTATCAGCCCGTGCAGGTGGTCGCCCCGGCCACGGCCAAGACGATCGAGGTCAGCGTCCAGGTGCCGGTGCCGGATCTCGACCAGCTGGACGAACGCGAGACGGTGCAGGAGGACGCCGACGGTCCGCCGCCGGCCGGCCGGTCGATCTGGCCGGCCGTCGAGGAACGCGTCTTCGACCTGATCCGGCGGCACCGGTCGACCATAGTGTTCACCAACTCCCGGCGCTCGGCGGAACGGCTCTGCGCCCGGCTCAACGAACTCGCCGCAGACCGGGCGGACGGCACGGACCAGCAGTCCGGCCCGCCCCGCGCCGACAGCAGCGGCAACGACCGGCGGTCCAGCACCCGGATGCCGGCGGAGATCATGGCCCAGTCGGACACCGCACACGGCGCCCCGGCAGTGATCGCCCGCGCCCACCACGGCAGCGTGTCGCGCTCTGAACGGCAGCAGATCGAAGAGGCGTTGAAGTCCGGCCAACTGCCGGCGGTGATCGCCACCTCCAGCCTGGAGCTCGGCATCGACATGGGTGCGGTCGACCTCGTCGTACAGATCGAGGCACCGCCGAGCGTCGCCGCCGGCCTGCAGCGAATCGGCCGGGCCGGGCACCAGGTGGGCGCGCTGTCGCACGGGGTGATCCTGCCCAAGCACCGTGGTGACCTGCTGGCCTGTGCGGTGGTCAGCGAGCGGATGTCCCACGGCGCCATCGAGCAGCTGCGGTACCCGCGCAACCCACTCGACGTCCTGGCCCAGCAGATCGTCGCCATGGTGTCGCTCGATCCCTGGCCGGTGGACGCGCTGGCGACCCTGGTACGCGGCGCGGCCCCGTACACCGACCTGCCCGACTCGGCGCTGCACGCGGTGCTGGACATGCTCTCCGGTCGGTACCCGTCGACCGCTTTCGCCGAACTGCGGCCCCGGCTGGTCTGGGACCGCGACGCCGACCTGCTCACCGGACGGCCGGGCGCGCAGCGGCTGGCCGTCACCAGTGGAGGCACGATCCCGGACCGTGGCCTGTTCGGTGTCTTCCTGGCCGGGGCGGAACGGCCCGTGCGGGTCGGCGAACTCGACGAGGAGATGGTCTACGAGTCCCGGGTCGGCGACGTCTTCCTGCTCGGCGCGACGTCGTGGCGGATCGAGGAGATCACCCCGGACCGGGTGCTGGTCACCCCCGCCCCGGGCCAGGCAGCCCGGATGCCGTTCTGGAAAGGCGACCAACCCGGTCGCCCGGTCGAGCTGGGCCGTGCGCTGGGCGCCCGGCTGCGCCAGGTCGGCCGGCAGGACCCGACCGCCGCCCGCGCCGGGCTGCTGTCGTCCGGTCTGGACGACTGGGCCGCCGACAACCTGCTGCGCTACCTCGACGACCAACGCGCCGCCGCCCGCAGCCTGCCGGACGACCGGACGGTCGTAGTCGAACGGTTCCACGACGAGCTCGGCGACTGGCGGCTGGTCGTGCACAGCGTCTTCGGTGCCCAGGTGAACGCGCCGTGGGCACTGGCGATCGGCCAGCGACTGACCGAGCGATACGGCGTCGACGCCCAGGTGCTGCCCGCTGACGACGGCATCGTCATCCGGCTACCCGAAGTGGCCGACACACCACCCGGTGCCGACCTGGTCGCCTTCGAGAGCGACGAGATCAGCCAGCTCGTCGAAACCGCCGTCGGCGGGTCGGCCCTGTTCGCCGCCCGGTTCCGGGAATGCGCCGCCCGGGCGCTGCTGCTGCCACGCCGGGATCCGCGACGCCGGCAGCCGCTGTGGCAGCAGCGGCAACGCGCCGCCCAACTGCTCGACGTGGCCCGGGAGTTCACCGATTTTCCGATCACCCTGGAGGCGGCGCGGGAATGCCTGCGGGACGTCTTCGACATGCCGGCGCTGGTCGGGCTGATGGGCGACCTGGCGGCACGGCGGCTGCGGTTGGTAGAGGTCGAGACACCGCGACCGTCACCGTTCGCCCGTTCCCTGCTGTTCGGCTATGTCGGAGCGTTCCTCTATGAAGGGGACCTGCCGCTGGCCGAGCGCCGGGCCGCCGCGCTGAGCCTCGACTCAACATTGCTCGGTGAGCTGCTCGGCCGGGTCGAGCTGCGGGAACTGCTCGACCCGGCGGTGCTCGCCGAGACCCACCGGCAGCTGCAGTGGCTGGGCGGGCACCGCCGGGTGTGCGACGCCGAGGACCTGGCCGAGCTGCTGCGGGTCGTCGGCGACCTGGCCGACACCGAGTTGCTGGCCCGGCAGGTCGACCCGGGCTGGCCGGCCGAGCTGTCCCGGGCCCGGCGCGCGGTGCGGGTGCGGATCGCCGGGCAGGAGCGGTGGATCGCGGTGGAGGACGCCGGGCGGATGCGCGACGCGCTCGGTGTCGCGCTGCCGGTCGGCGTCGCTGCGGCGTACCTCGCCCCGGTGGCCGACCCGCTCGGCGACCTGGTCGCCCGCTACGCCCGTACCCGGGGGCCGTTCGACACCGCCGCGTGCGCCGCCCGGTTCGGGTTGGGCGCCTTTGTCGTCGAACAGACCCTGCGGCGGCTCGCCGCGACCGGGCGGATCGTGGCCGGCGAGTTCACCCCGGGGCGGGCCGGCACCGAGTGGTGCGACGCCGATGTGCTGCGGCTGCTGCGGCGCCGATCGCTCGCGGCGCTGCGCCGCGAGATCGAGCCGGTGCCGGCCACCGCCCTGGTCCGGTTCCTTCCCCGGTGGCAGCAGGTCGCCGGCCCGGGTCGTGGGGTGGACGGCGTGGCTGCCGCCGTCGAGCAACTGCAGGGGGCGGTCCTGCCGGCCGCAGCGGTGGAACGGCTGATCCTGCCGGCCCGGGTGGCCGACTACTCCCCCGCGCATCTGGACGAGCTCTGCGCCTCCGGCGAGGTCACCTGGTCCGGTGCCGGCGCGGTCGGCGCGGGTGACGGCTGGATCCGGTTGGTGTTCACGGAGACCGCGCCCCTGCTGCTACCGGCGCCGGACCCGGCGCTCACGCTGACCCCGGTGCACGAGGCGGTGCTCGCCGCCCTCGCCGACCAGCAGGCGCTGTTCTTCCGGCAACTGGCCGACCGGGTCAACGCGGCGCTCGCCGGCACCGCTGGCGTTGCGCCCGCCGACACTGCCGATCCGGCCGGGCGGATCGAGACGGCGATCTGGGATCTGGTGTGGGCCGGCTGGCTGACCAACGACACACTGGCTCCACTGCGGGCCGTACTCGGCCCACGCCCGACACAACGGGTCCGCACCGCCGCCGGGGCACGGGGTCGGGCCCGGCGGGTCGGTCGGGAGTTCGTCGCCCGTACCGCCGCACCGCAGTTGGCCGGTCGGTGGTCACTGCTGCCATCCCGCGACCCCGACCCGACCCGGCGGGCGGCGCTCACCGCCGACGTGCTGCTCGAACGGCACGGGGTGGTGACCCGGGGGGCGGTCGCCGCCGAGGGGCAGCCGGGTGGGTTCGCCGCCGTGTACCCGGTGCTGGCCGCGTTGGAGGAACGCGGCGCGGCCCGCCGGGGCTACTTCGTCGACGGACTCGGTGCGGCCCAGTTCGCCGTACCGGGTGCGGTGGACCGGCTGCGGGAACTCGCCAATTCCGATCCGACGCACCGCCGGCAGCCGGAGGCGGTGGTGCTGGCGGCAGCCGATCCGGCGAACCCGTACGGCGCGGCACTGCCCTGGCCGGAGCGACCGGTGGACAGCGCCGACGAGTCGAACGCGGGGCACCGACCCGGGCGCAAGGCCGGGGCGCTGGTGGTCCTGGTCGACGCGGAGGCGGCGCTCTACGTCGAACGAGGCGGTCGCAGTCTGCTCTGCTTCACTCAGGACGGACAGCGGCTCGAGGCGGCGGCCCGGGCGCTGGCCGACGCGGTGAGCTCCGGGGCACTCGGCACCATCACGGTCGAACGCGCCGACGGGGAGCGGGTGCACAGCTCCACGCTACGGACGGCGCTGGCCGCCGCCGGCTTCCGGGCCACGCCACGTGGACTGCGGTTACGGGGCTGATCGTGAACGTCGGGCCAGGCACCGCCGGCACGGGCGGGTGCGCCGGAGGTACCCGCCGTCGGCGGTGCGCTTGTCGACGGACCGCCGACGGGGTACCTCAGGCACATGCCCGAAACGTTCCTGTGGAAGGCTTAGCGGGTGGTCCCGTACTCAGTCGACAGATGCCCCTGCTGTGGCTACCGGACCGGATGCACCACCTGCCCCGTCTGCTTCTGGACCGACGACGGCCAGGGCGATGGCGACGCTGAGGTGGTGCGTGGCGGGCCGAACGGCGACTTGAGCCTGTCCCATGCCCGGCTCAACTTCGCAATCTACGGCGCCAGCCATCTGCGCTACGCCGACATCGTCCGGCCACCGCGTCCCGACGAGTCACCGTAGCGATTCCAGTGATCCGCCGGGTCAGGAATTGGCCGACATTCTGCTACGGTATCGGCGCCCTGTTACCGCGACGCCACGAACCGCACTCCTACCACGAGATACCAGGCGGCCAGATTCGCGCTATGTGAACAAGCCCGTGACCTCCACGTTGAACCGGGAACATCAGCTGAACGGACGATGCCGGCAATCTCAGTAAGATTAGCCACAGCAAACGTTTAGGTGCTCCTTTTTTTCTGTGGTTCCGAGCCGAAAGCATTGACGCGCAGGCGGCATTCGACATAACGTTCTTGTCGATCATCGACCGCTCTGTCGACCCCACTCGGAGGTTGAAACACTATGGCCCGGGCACGATCTGCGGCACACACCCCGCGCCGGTTGGCAGCAGTCCTGGTGGGTCTCGTCGCCGGGCTGCTCGCACTGCCCGGCGCCGCGCTCGCGCAGCCCTCCGGAGCGACCCAGCTCGCCGCCACCGACATCCAGTTGCTCAACGGCGTCCGGCTCGCCGGACTGTGGGAGATCCCGGCTGGTGTGCTGGCCGCAGAGAAGGGCAGCACGCAGAGGGTCCGCGAGGTCGGCGCCGAGATTGCCGACCAGCACATCGAGCTCGACCTGTTGGTGGTCGAAGCGGCCAACGAGCTCGGCGTGGAGCTGCCCACCGACCCGACCCCCACCCAGCAGGGCTGGGTCGACGAGATGAAGGTCGCGGAGGGTGCCCGGTTCGACCGGATCTTCGTTGAGCGGCTCCGCGCCGCCCACGGCAACATCTTCCCGGTCATCGGTGCGGTCCGAGCGAGTACCCGTAACGACGTCGTCCGGCAGCTCGCGCAGGACGCCAACGGCTTCGTCCAGACCCACATGTCACTGCTGGAGAGCACCGGTCTGGTGCGGTACGGCGAACTTCCCCCGGTTCCTCTGCCGGCACCGCCGGACGACAGCCTCCTCGCTGCGGTACAAGCCAACGCGGAGATCAACAACGGTATCAACTCGACAGCGATCTGGGTGGTGCTGATCGGTGCGCTGGCGCTCGGCACCGCAGCCACCTTCGCCGTGTTCCGACGACGATACTGACCGTCATCGTCACCCTGACTGCCCGGGCCGGAGACATCTGGCCCGGGCAGTCGGCTGTCCGGCCTGAGGCAGTCGGCCGGCTATCGGCCCGCCCGGTCACGACCTGCGGCAGGATTGTCGTCGTGCCTGAAGGCGACACCGTCTGGAACACCGCTCACCGGCTGCGGGAAGTGCTGGCTGGCCGGCTGCTCACCGGCAGCGACTTCCGGATCCCCCGGCTCGCGACCACCGACCTGTCCGGCTGGACCGCGCTGGACTGCGTGAGCCGTGGCAAGCACCTGCTGCTGCGGCTCGCGGCACCGGACGACCGGCGGTACACCTTGCACTCGCACCTGCGGATGGACGGCAGTTGGCGGACCTACCGGGTCGGTCAACGCTGGACGGCCCGGCCGGCACACCTGATTCGCGTGGTGCTGCGCACCGGTGAATCCGTCGCCGTCGGCTACCACTTGCACGAACTGATGCTGGTGGTGACGGACCGCGAGTCGGAGCTCACCGCCGGGCTGGGGCCGGATCTACTCGGTGCTGACTGGGACGCGACCGAAGCGGTCCGCCGGCTCGCCGCTCGGCCCGAGACGCCCGTCGTCGAGGCGCTACTCGACCAGCGTAATCTCGCCGGGATCGGCAACGTCTACGCTTGCGAGTTGCTGTTCCTGCGTGGTGTCGCGCCCGGTACGCCGGTCCGCGAGGTGCCGGACCTGGCCGCCGTCGTCGACCTGGCACGCCGGCTGCTGGTCGCCAACCGGGGGCGGGCCAGCCGCAGCATCACCGGCCTACCTGGGGAGGCCACCTACGTGTACGGCCGCTGGCGGCGGCCGTGCCGCCGCTGCGGCACGGCGGTGCGACGCACCGAGTCGGCGGGCCGGGTCACCTACTGGTGCCCGACGTGCCAGCCGGGTCTGGTGGCTGGCGCAGCTCCGCCAGCCCGGCGGCAACCCCCCGCAGCAGGTCACCGGCCTCGGTGAGCCGGCTCACCGACGGGTGCTGCCCGACCGCACGACCGTCCTCGGCGACGTAGTTGGCGGCCGCCGCGACGAGACCTTCGTAAGCGACGGTGCCGGCTTCCAACTGCTCGACGAGCACCCGATGCGAGTTGGCCAGCCCGGCATCGGCCGGAGCCAGCCGTACCGCCTTCTCCACGCTGGCCACCCGGTACGCCAGGTCGCGCAGGGACTGCTCGGCCACCGCGGCTTCGAGCTGGGCCGACTCGCCCGGCCCGGTCAGCCGCGGCACCAGCCCGGCGAGGGTACGCGCGGCCCGGTCCAGCCGGGTCCAGACGTCCGCCGCCACCGTTCCGCGCAACGCCAGCAGCGCCTGCTGTCGGCGTACCTCACCGACGGCGGCCCGGCCGAGCGGAATCCGCTCGACGGTGGCGACCAGCTTGAGCCGGGCCTGCTCGGCGGCGATGGCCGGATCCGGCGTGGGGGGTGGCGGTTGCCCGGCCAGCGCCCGCAGGTCGGACCAACGCCAGAAGGCCAACGCCGTGCTGGCACCGGCCGCCGCCGCCCATACCGCGTCGACCGGACTGACCCCCGCGTACGGCAGCAGCACCGCCGCCGCGCCACCGAAGCCGCCAGCGAGTACGGTCCACCGGCGGGCACCCCGACGCAGGCGACGCAGCCTGCGGAAGTAACGAGTCCGTGGATCCACCACCGTTGCTCCTTCCCGCCCCCCTGGCCCGATGGTCAGCCGGCGGCGGAGGCGTCACCGGTGTTCTTGTCCTTCGCCATCGAGGCACGGAGCTGGTCGAGGCGGGCGACACTGGCACCGTCCGCGCCGGCCGTGCTGTCCGCACCCGCCGGGGTCTGCTCGACCGCCAGCCCTGGCTGTGCCCCGGCGAGCTTCTCTCCCGCCATGCTGGCCCGGATCTGGTCGAGCCGCGACGAACCAGCCATGTCGAGGGTGGACTTCTGCACCTCGAGCATCCGCCCCTCGACGGAGTTGCCGGCCAGCTCGGCCCGGCCCATCGCGGTGGCGTAGCGCTGCTCGATCTTGTCCCGCACCTCGTCGAGCGACGGCGTGTTCTTCGGCGCGGCGAGCGCCGACATCGACTCCAGCGACGACGCCACGGTCTCCTGCATCTTGGCCTGCTCGAGCTGGCTCAGCAACTTGGTCCGCTCGGCCAGCTTCTGCTGCAGGATCATCTGGTTGTTCTCCACCGCCTGACGGGCCTGGGCGGCGGCGGCCAACGACTGGTCATGCAGGGTCTTGAGGTCCTCCATCGACTGCTCGCCGGCGACCAACTGGGTGGCGAGAGTCTGGGCGGTCTGCTCGTACTTGTTCGCCTCCGCCTCGTCGCCCTCGGCGCGGGCCTTGTCGGCCAGCACCAGCGCCTGCCGGGCCATCCCCTGCAGTCGCTCGACCTCGCTCATCTGCCGGGAGAGTTTCATTTCCAGCTGTCGCTGGTTGCCGATCACCGCGGCGGCCTGCTGAACCAGTGCCTGGTGCTGGCGCTGGGCGTCCTCGATCGCCTGCTGGATCTGCACCTTGGGGTCGGCGTGCTCATCTATCTTGGCGCCGAACAGCGCCATCAGGTAGCGCCAACCCTTGACGAACGGGTTCGCCATCTCTGCGGTATCCCCTCACTATCGGCGCGAACGGTCAGGCGGTCACGGCGGCCCGACCCGGGCGGTACGGTGCGCCGGCACCCCTACCATCGTCCCAGGCCGTCGCCACCGCGTAAGCCGCCATCGGTGGGATCCGGCAGGGTGGGCCGGTTGAGGGTCAACCTTAGTGTCCCGGATCCAGCGGTGGCGAGCCCAGGATCCGGCAGCCCGCAGCCGCTCGACCGGCTGCGGCTCAGGCGGCGCAGACGACGTCACGGTCCCGACCACCGGTGTTCGGCACCCGCCGGGAGGCCCGCAGCGTCGTCTTGAGCGGCGAGTCGCTGCGGACCGAGACGGTCACCCCGCCCTCGGAGGCGACCTGGTGCGCCGAAGCGTCGCCCCGCTCGGTCGTACCGACGGCGCCGTCCGGGGCGGAGCGCAGCGCTTCGCTGTGGCTCGGCCGCTCCTCCAGGGGCCGCTCGGACGACGTCGGGGACTGCTCGGGAAACGGAACCAGCAGGCCCTGCCGCTGCTCAGCGACGGCGACGGTGTGGCTCACGTCACGCAGCACCTCCGACAACTGGGCACCCAAGGCGTCGCAGATCGCAGCGAGCAGCTCACTCGAGGCTTCCTTCTGGCCGCGCTCGATCTCGGAGAGGTAGCCGAGGCTGACGTTCGCGGCGGTGGAAACCTCGCGCAGAGTCCGGCGCTGACCCTGCCGGCGGGCACGCAGCGCGTCACCGATAACGCGGCGTAGCAGGACCATCGCACCTCCCCCTGTCCGGGACCGGCCGGCGAGTGCCGGAGGCTTCCCGCAACCTTATCCGTTCGCCACCCGATCGACACCCCACCCGAGAGCACGAATCGGGCCCGGCAGGGCGATCAGAGTCAGATGTCAGTTATATCCGCTCGGCGTTGCGGGTGTCCCCCGCTCAGGGCCGCGTGGCGTGTAGTTGCGTCGTCAGCAGCCGCAGGGCAGCGGTCACGCTCGACCTGCGTACCGCATCCCGACCGCCGCCGAGGTCCAACCGCCGGACCTGATGCACTCCAGCCGGACCGGCCAGGGCAACGTAGACTCGCCCGATCGGCTTGCCGCCCTGCGGCTGTGGGCCGGCCACCCCGGTGGTAGCCAGCGCCCAGTCGGCGGCGCACCGGACCCGGGCACCCCGGGCCATGGCGACCGCGACGTCCGGGTCGACCGGTCCCCGGTCGGCGAGCAACCGCTGCGGCACCCCGGCCAGGGTACGCTTCAGGTCGGTGGCGTACACGACCAGCCCACCGCGGAAGACCAGGCTCGCCCCGGCAACCTCGACCAGGGCGGACGCCAGCAAGCCACCAGTGAGCGACTCGACGACCGCAAGCGTCTCGCCCCGCTCAGCCAGGGCGTGCACGACCGCCGCAGCCGGGCTGCCGCTGGCCGACCGCCCCATGCCGAGATCGCCGCCGTCCGGCGGCGGCCGCCCGCCCGCTGACGCGCCGGCCGGAGGCACCCGGTCCGACCCGGCCGAGGTCACCGGTCCGGCCCGGTACGGCGCAGCCGCAGCGCGCGGACCAGGTAGTCCAGCCCGGTCGCCACGGTGACCAGCAGCGCGGCCGCCATGATCCACGGAGCGACTGCGGCGAGCACCGACGGCAGCGGCAGCAGGTACCAGACGATCGCCGTGATCTGCAGCGCCGTCTTCGCCTTGCCGCCCCGGCTCGCCGCGATCACCCCGTGCCGCAGCACCCAGAAGCGGATCAGCGTGACCCCCCACTCACGCACCAGGATCAGCCCGGTCACCCACCAGGGCACCAGGTCGTACCAGGACAGCAGTACCAGCGCGGTGCCGGTCAGCGCCTTGTCGGCGATCGGGTCCGCGACCTTGCCGAACGACGTCACCAAGGCGTACCGGCGGGCGATCCAGCCGTCGATCAGGTCGGTCGCCGACGCGACGACGAACGTCAGGCAGGCGGCGATCTGCCAGCCCGGGTGGGTCATCCCGGAGAGAATCACGAACACCACGAAGACCGGCACCAGCACCATGCGTAGCCCGGTGAGCGCGTTGGCCGCGTTGACCACCGGTACCGCAGCGACGGCGGTACGCGGACCGGCGGAGGCACCCGGCTCGGTCATCGGCTCACCTGACCGCGCTGGAGAGCGGCCGGTCGGCCGTACCGGACGAGAGCACGTCACTCGGCACTGCCACCAGGTCGACCCCTTCGGTCCCGGTCACCGTCGCCCGGACCAGGTCGCCGGGGCGCAGCGTGGCGAGGTCGACCCCGGCTCCGGTGACACCGGCAGCGCCGGCCACCAACGTCGTCGAACCGTCCACCTCCGGTGCCTGGTGCGCGGCCCGACCCTCCACCAGCCCGTCGTCGACGCTGTCGACCAGCACCTCCACCGTCGTGCCGACTCGTTCCTCGGCCCGCTGCGCGCACAGCTCGTCGGCCAGCGCACAGATCCGGTCATAGCGCCGCTTCACCGTGGCGGCCCGTACCTTGTCGGGCAGACCGGCGGCCTCGGTGCCGTCCTCGTCGCTGTAGTCGAACACCCCGATCGCGTCCAACCGGGCTGCGGACAGGAACCGGACCAGTTCGTCGACGTCCGACCGGGTCTCACCGGGGAATCCGACGATGAAGTTGCTTCGCGCGCCGGCCTGCGGCGCCAACGACCGGGCCGAGGCCAGCAGGTCGAGGAACCGCCCGGTGGAGCCGAAGCGCCGCATCCGGCGCAGCACCGGCTCACTGGCGTGTTGGAAGGACAGATCGAAGTACGGTGCCACGCCGGCCGTGGTGGCGATCGTCTCGATCAGACCCGGACGGGTCTCCGCCGGCTGCAGATAGCTGACCCGTACCCGGACGATGCCGTCGACGGCAGCCAACTGTGGCAGCAGTTTCTCCAGCAGCCGCGGATCCCCCAGGTCCTTGCCGTACGAGGTCGAATTCTCGCTCACCAGCACCAGTTCCCGAACGCCGGTGCCGGCCAGCCACTCGGCCTCGGCCAGCAGCTCCTCGGGAGCGCGGGAGACAAACGCCCCCCGGAACGCCGGGATGGCGCAGAAGGCGCACCGGCGGTCACAGCCACTGGCCAGCTTCAGTGACGCCACCGGGCCGCCGGCCAGCCGGTGCCGCAGGACCGCGCGCAGGTGCGCAGGAGTACGTTCGTCGACCGTCGCGTGACCGGGCACCACGACACCGGAGTGCTGCCGGGACACCGGGGTCAGGGGCAGCATCGTGCGGCGGTCCCGCGGGGCGTGCGCGGGCAGCTGCTCGCCGGCCAGCACCGCCCGCAGCCGGCCGGAGATATCCGGGTAGTCGTCGAACCCGAGGACGGCCTGCGCCTCCGGCAGGTGCTCGGCGAGCTCCCGGCCGTACCGTTCGGCCATGCAGCCGGCAGCCACCACCTTGGCCCCGCCGTCCGCGGCATCGAGCAGCGTCTGCACCGAGTCCTGCTTGGCCTTCTCGACGAAGCCGCAGGTGTTGACGAGCACCACGTCGGCACCGTCGGCGTCGGTGGTCACCTGCCAGCCGTCGGCGTCCAGCCGGGCGGCCAACTCCTCCGAGTCGACCTCGTTGCGGGCGCACCCCAGGGTGAGCAGGGCGACGCGCCGGCCGGACGGTTGGGCGGGAGGCGGGGGAAAAGCAGACACCTGACGAGGGTACCGGGCCATTGGCGTACGGCGGCCGGGCGGCGCGGTGCCGGACGATCCGATCGGTCAGCCGACCGGACCAGTGCGGTCAGCTCGCCTCGACGGCCCGCAGACTCGCCAGCGCGTCCTCCAGCTCGTCCGGCTTGACCAGCACGTCGCGTGCCTTGGAACCCTCGGACGGCCCGACGATGCCCCGGGTCTCCATCAGATCCATCAACCGGCCCGCTTTGGCGAACCCGACCCGCAGTTTGCGCTGCAGCATCGAGGTCGACCCGAACTGCGAGGTCACCACCAGCTCGATCGCCTGGACCAGCAGGTCGAGGTCGTCGCCGACGTCCTCGTCGATCTTCTTCTTGTTCTCCTGGGCGGTGGTGAGCACGTCGGGGCGGAATTCCGGCTCGCGCTGCTTCTTGCAGAAGGCGACGATCTCGTCGATCTCCTTCTCACTGACCCAGGCACCCTGGATGCGCAGCGGTTTCGACGCACCCATCGGCAGGAACAGGCCGTCGCCCCGGCCGATCAGCTTCTCGGCGCCCGGCTGGTCCAGGATGACCCGCGAATCGGACAGCGACGACGTGGCGAAGGCCAGCCGGGACGGCACGTTCGCCTTGATGAGGCCGGTCACCACGTCCACCGACGGCCGCTGGGTGGCCAGCACCAGGTGGATGCCGGCGGCCCGGGCGAGCTGGGTGATCCGGACGACCGAGTCCTCCACGTCCCGGGGGGCGACCATCATCAGGTCGGCCAGCTCATCGACGATCACCAGCAGGTACGGGTACGGCCGGATCTCCCGCTCGCTGCCGGGCGGAGCGGTGATCTCCCCGGCCCGTACCTTGCGGTTGTAGTCGTCGATGTGCCGGACACCGTTCGCGGCCAGGTCGTCGTAGCGCATGTCCATCTCGCGTACCACCCACTCCAGCGACTCGGCCGCCTTCTTGGGGTTGGTCACGATCGGGGTCACCAGGTGCGGGATGCCCTCGTACCCGGTCATCTCGACCCGCTTGGGGTCGATCAGCAGCAGCCGTACCTCGTCCGGGGTGGCCCGGCTGAGGATCGAGATGAGCAGCGAGTTCAGGCAGGACGACTTGCCGGCGCCGGTCGCCCCGGCGATCAGGATGTGCGGCATCTTCGCCAGGTTGGCCACCACGAAGCCGCCCTCGATGTCCTTGCCGAGCGCCACCAGCATCGGGTGATGGTCGGCACCGGCGGCACGGGAGCGCAGCACGTCACCGAGCGACACGTCCTCCCGGTCGGTGTTCGGGATCTCCACGCCGACCGCGCTCTTGCCCGGAATCGGGCTGAGGATCCGCACGTCAGGTGACTTCACCGCGTACGCGATGTTGCGGGAGAGCTGGGTGATCCGCTCGACCTTCACCCCGTGGCCGAGCTCCACCTCGTATCGGGTCACCGTCGGACCCCGGGTGAACCCGGTGACCGCCGCGTCAACGTCGAACTGCTCGAACACCCCCTGCAGTGCGGCGATCACCTCGTCGTTGGCCTTGCTGCGGGTCTTCGCCGGTGGACCGGTCCGCAGCAGCTTTGCCGGTGGCAGGCGGTAGTCCCCGGACAGCCCGGTGATCGCCAACTGCTCGGCGCGGGTCGGGGTCGGCGAATGCTCCGGCGGCTCCGGCGGGGTGCGGGTGGTCGGCACCTTCGCCGCCGGCCGGCGCGGCAGCTCCATCGTCTCCTGCAGATCGAGCGGCTCGGCCAGGGTGCCATCGTCACCGGCCGACGACACCGGCAGGGCGTCGGCCGTCCGGCTGGCCTGCCGGCGGCGCGGCGGCCGGCGGCGGGCCCGCTCGTCACCGGCGGTCTCGTCGTCAGCGGTGTCGGCACCGGCCGGGGCCGGATCGGACTCCGGCCCACGCCCGGTCACCACCCCGGCGAGCAGCCCGAGCCGCTCCGGGATCCGGTTGATCGGGGTGGCGGTGACCACCAGCAGACCGAAGACCAGCAGCAGGATCAGCAACGGCACGCCGACCCAGTAGCTGACCGTGTGCTCCAGTACCGTGCCGATGCCGAGTCCGATCAGCCCGCCGGCGTAGTCACGTTGCAGGTCGTCGTCGGGGCGTTGGCCGATGTGCAGCAGCCCCGCCGTGGCGACCAGCATCGCCGACCAGCCGACCAGCCCGCGGCCCCGAGGGTCCGGCTCCTCCGGTGGATCACGCATCAGCCGGACCGCGCCGATCAGCAGCAGCAACGGCACGGCGACCGCGATCGCGCCGATGAACAGCCGCATCATGTCCGCGACGCGGACCCCGAACGGCCCGGCCGCGCCGAACCAGATCGCCATCGAGGTGAGAATGGCCAGGCCGAGTACGAACAGCCCGGCACCGTCGCGCCGGTGCTCCGGGCTCAACTCCCGCGCGGTGGCCGCCCGGCGACCGGCGGTACGCACCGCCCAGCCGACGCCGTGCGCCAGCCCCATCCAGGTGGCACCGACAGCACGACCGACCAGGACGGCCGGCGAGTTGCGGGCCGGGCGCCGACGGGCTGTCGGGCGCTTGCGGGCCGGGGTCCGGGCACGACCGGTCGCGGCGCCACGGCTGGTCGACCCGCCGCGCCGCCGACTCGCCTGGGAGGTTCGGCCGGCCATAGAGTCCCACGGTAACCCCGCCGGCATACAAACCCTCGCTTTTCCGGGTCGTGTCCGAACCACGCGGGGCGGCGCGGCTGTGCCACCATTCCGATCGGCCCCTACTGTCCCCCGGGGCCACGACGACGACGTCCACCGCCGGACCCCCGTCCGGACATCGCCGGCCCGACCGCGCGCCGGCCCCCGGCCGGGGCGCGAGGCCCCCTGTCCGACGTGCCGTACCGAAAGGACCACCGCATGCCCCCGCCGGACCCAGACGACCTGCCCGACGCGCCCTCCGGCAGCGGTGCGATGCAGGTGCTGCGGCCGCTGACCACCGCGATGATCGCCGAGACCCTCACCGCGCGCGGCTACCACTTCCAGGCCGACTCCGACGACGAACTGGTCGGCCGGTGGAACGACAACCTGATCGTGTTCTCCCGGCTCGGACCCAACGGCGAGGTGCTGCGGGTGCGGACCATCGCGCCAACCCTGTTCACCGTGGACGACGTGCCCGCGCTGTACGCCTTCTGCAACGAATGGAACCACGACCGGCTGTGGCCCAAGGCCTTCGTCCACGTCGACGACGACGGCACCGCCCGGGTCTGCGGTGAACTGATCACCGCGCTGGAACGCGGAGTCAGCTCACCGCAGCTCGACCACCTGCTCGACTGCGGGATCGCCACCGGCTGCCAGGTCTGCGAAGCCGTCGCCGAGTTGGCGGGCTGACCGGATGGAACACCGTTTCCAGGTCGACCTGCGCGGCATCGTCGACCTGCTCAGCCACCACCTGTACGCCAGCCCCCGGGTGTTCGCCCGGGAGCTGGTGCAGAACGCCACCGACGCGATCACCGCCCGGCGCGAGGCCGAGCCCGACTGGGCCGGCGGTACCGTCCGGATCGAGCCCACCGCCGACGGTGGCCTGCGGGTGCACGACGACGGCATCGGCCTGACCGAACCGCAGGTGCACACCTTCCTGGCCAGCGTCGGGCGTACCTCCAAACGGGACGACCTGGGCTTCGCCCGGCAGGACTTCCTCGGCCAGTTCGGCATCGGCCTGCTGTCGTGCTTCATGGTCGCCGACACCGTCGAGGTGGTGACCAGTTCGGCCCGGGGCGGACCGGCGGTGCGCTGGATTGGGTACGCCGACGGGCGCTACACCACCGAGGTCGACGACGCCGCACGCGGCTCGGTCGGCACCACCGTCACGCTGCGTCCCCGCGCCGACGCCGGACACTGGCTGGCCGCCGACCAGGTCCGCGACCTGGTCCGCGACTACGCCCGGCTGCTGGACGTCCCGGTGCTGTTCTGCCCGCCCGGAGGCGAGCCGGTCCGGCTGACCGAGCCGCAGGCCCCGTGGGAGGTGGTCCACGCCGACCCGGCGGCCCGCCGGGAGGCGCTGCTGGACTACGGCGCGACGCTGCTCGGTGCCCGACCGATGGACGTGATCGACCTGCGGGTACCGGAAGCCGGGCTGGTCGGCGTCGGCTTCGTGCTGCCGTCGGCGTCAACGGTCGGCCAGGGCGGTCACCGGGTCTACCTGAAACGGATGCTGCTCAGCGACGACGCCAGCAAGCTCCTGCCCGAGTGGGCGTTCTTCGTCCGCTGCGTGGTCGACACCTCCGTGCTGCGCCCGACCGCCAGCCGCGAGGCGCTCTACGAGGACGACCTGCTCGGCGGGGTCCGCGACGGGCTCGGCGAGCAGATCCGCAGCTGGCTGCTTGAGCTGTCGGTCAGCCAGCCGGAACGGCTCGCCGCTTTCCTGCGGGTGCACCACCTCGGGGTCAAGGCGCTCGCCGTCCGCGACGACGAGATGCTGCGGCTGGTCGACTCGTGGCTGCCGTTCGAGACCAGCCGGGGGATGATGCCGCTGCGGCTGTTCCGCCAGCATCTGGCGATGATCCGGTACGTGGAGACGGTCGACGAGTTCCGGTCACTGGCCGCGATCGCGTCCGCCGCCGGTACGCCGATCGTCAACGCCGGCTACGCCTACGACGCGGAGATCCTGCAGCGCCTGCCCCGGCTGGACCCGGCGATCCGCACCCGCCGGCTGGACCCCGGTGAGCTGGCCGCCCGGTTGGAGACCCTCTCGCCGGGGCAGCTGGCGGTGGCGGAGACCTTCCTGGCCACCGCCCGCACGGTGCTGGCCGAGCTGGACTGCGTACCGCAACTGCGGCAGTTCGACCCGGTCACGGTGCCGGCCCTGTACGTCCTCGGCCAGGCCGCCCGCGAGCAGGACAGTGTGCGCCGTGCGGTGGCCGGCTCCGACGAGCTGTGGTCGGAGGTGCTGTCCGCGTTCGCCGACGTCGACGTCGACCACCGACCGGAGCTGGTGTTCAACTGGCGGCACCCGCTCATCCGCCGGCTCGCCGGGCAACCGGCGGGAGCGGCGCTGCGCAACGCCGTCGAGGCACTGTACGGTCAGGCGCTGCTCGCCGGTCACCATCCGTTGCGGGCGGTGGACAGCGCCGCGCTCAACCGGTCCTTCCTGGCCCTGCTGGACCGGGCCTTCACCGATCCGGCCGCCGGGCCGGACACCACCGCCGAGGAGACCCCGTGACCGCCGAGGAGCTGGTTCAGGCGCTGGACGAGGCCACCGACCTGCCCGACGGCGACGGCAAGATCGCCGAGCTGGAACGGATCGCCGCGCACGCCGACGCGGCCGGGCAGGCACGGATCGGTTTCGACGCGCGGATGGCGCTGATCGAGACGTACAACCACCACACCGAACGCTGGCGGATGCTGCCGGCGTTCGGCTGGTGTCTGAGCACCTTCGACCGGTACCCGGAGCTGTTCGAGCCGTGGGACGCCGAACTGCTGCGCTGGTACCACAAGTGGGCGGTCGCCACGCTGCGCGGCACGCCCCGGGTGGGTCTGGCGCAGACCCGGGCCGCGCTGGACGACATGGAGCGCCGGTTCACCGCCAGTGGGCAGAGTCTGCAGGCGGTGTACAACCTGCGCTGCAAGATAGCCGACCATGTCGGCGACGAGGCCCAGGCCCGGCAGTGGCTGGACCGGTGGCGGACGGCCCCACGGGACGAGAACAGCGACTGCGCCGGCTGTGACCCGTCCCGCCAGGCCGAGCTGCTCGCCGGCTGGGGTGAGTGGGAGGCGGCGCTGGCGATCGTCGAACCGGTGCTCAGCGGTGCGGTCGGCTGCACCGAGCAGCCGGAGAAGGCGCTGGTCGCGGTGATCATGCCGTACCTGCGGCTGGGCCGGTACGCCGACGCGGCGCAGGCGCACGTGCGGGCGTACCGGCGGCACCGGCACGAACGTGATGCCTTCCCGTACCTGGCCGAGCATCTGCGGTTCTGCGCGTTGGTCAGTCAGCACCAGCGTGGCCTGGCGATCCTCGCCGAGCATCTGGAGTGGCTCGACCGGCCGTACGACGAGGCCTCGGCGATGGAGTTCGCCGCCGCCGGCGCTCTGGTCTGCCGGCTCGCGGCCGCCGCCGGCCACGGCGACGAGACGATCCACCGGCCGGAGTACGGCGGCCGGCCGGCCGCCGACCTGCCGATGGCCGCGCTCGGCGCGCAGCTGGCCGCCACCGCCACCGAGCTGGCGGGCCGGTTCGACGCCCGCAACGGCACCGACCACCAGTCGCGTCGGATCACCGACTGGCTGGCCGCCGAGCCGCTGACCGACACCGTCGAGCTACCGGCCGATCAGCCGCCGGCCACCGGCGGCGAGGTCGGCGTACCGCCGGCGGGCGGCAGCCCGGACGTGGTCTCGCCGTTGACTCTGGAGGGCATCACGGCGGCGCTCAACGAACGCGGCGACCGGTACTTCGTCGATGACAGCGGAGTGGTCGGCGGCAAGTGGGGACATGCGGTGATCCACTTCGAACGGCTCGGCGAGCAGCAGCGGGTGCTGCACAGCCGGGTGCTGGCCGACCGGCGGCTGCCGGCGGACCGGCTGGCCGAGGCGTACCGGTTCTGCAACTCGTGGAACCACGACCGGCTGCTGCCGAAGGCCTACGTGCACGACACTGGTTCCGGCGAGCTGATCCTGGCCGGCGACGTGAGCACCGACCTGGCGTACGGGGTCAGCGGGGCGCAGCTCGCCGCGCTGGTGAACGCGGCGGTCATCACCGGGGCGCAGTTCGCCGACGCCGTCGCCGAACTGCCCTGAGCACCCCGGCCCAGCTGGCCACGACGACCGTGGCCAGCGCCAGCCGGGCCGCCCAGGCGTACTGGTCGGGGTAGATCACTCCGGTCAGGTAGCGCTCGACGAACCCCTCGTCGAAGCCGGCCTGGCCGGCCCGGCGGCGGGACCAGTGCTCAGCGACGGTGAGCGGGCAGCTCAGGTTGGCCGCGACCACCAGCACCCCCCAGCCCGCCGCGGTGAGATGCAGCCAGATCGTCCGCGGCCACCGCCAGGCCAGGAAACCGCCGACCGCCAGGTAGGCGAGGAACCCGAAGTGTGCCGCCAGGATGACGACGGTCAGCAACTCGTAGCCCATCGTGACCTCCCGTAGGCCAGGCTACGAGCGCCGGTTGACGGCTGACAGGGTACGCGTACTCAGCGGCGGGACGTGGGTGTGCGCCGTCCCCGGGGAGGGCGGTCCCCGGGGACGGCGCGGCGGGTGGCGGTCAGTTCACCGAGAACCCGAGGAGGTAGCCACCCACGCCCCGACCGGACTGCACCCGGTACCGGTAGGCACCGGCGGGTCCGGAGAAGTTCAACCGGGTCATCGTGGCACCGGCGCGGTCGCCCCGGGCGACCGTGCGCCAGCCGTCGGCGGTGAAGCGTTGCAGCGCGAGCCCGAAGGCCGCGCCGGCCGGTGCCTGCAGGCAGGCGGTGTGCCGGCCGGCACCGGCCCGGAAGAACCTTCCGTCCGGCTGGGTCTGCCGGTCACCGACCCGGTTCAGCTCGCCGTCGCGCAGCACCGGGTGGTCGGCGCAGGGACTCTGCGGCGGGTCCGCCGGCTGGGTCGGCGCGACCGTCGGTACGGCGGTCGGCACGCCGCTCGGCGGGGTCGCACCGTCCTCAGTGGTGACCAGGGTCAGGTTGTTGACCTGCAGGATCTCGGCCAGCGGCTGGAAGAATGTGACGCCACCGGTGCGGCAGTTGCCGGAGCCGCCCGAGGTCACGCCCTGCGCCTGGTCGCCGGAGAGCCAGGCACCGCCGGAGTCGCCGGGTTCGGCGCAGACGTCGGTGCGGGTCAGCCCGCTGACCGCACCCTCCGGGTAGTTGACCGTGACGTCCTTGGCCCGGATCACGCCGCACCGGGTCCCGGTGGTGGACCCGGAACGGCAGATGCTGGCCCCGACCGGCGCCTCCACGCTGCCGGCGACCGGCAGGTTGTTGCCGTTGAAGTCGTTGACCACCGGCTGCGGCGTCCAGTCGTCGTCGACCGCGACGAACGCCCAGTCGTCGCCGGGGAACGACGACGCCTGGAACACGCCCTGCGCCTGCCGGTTGAACCCGGTGGTGGTGTCGCCGGGGCGGCCGCAGTGCCCGGCGGTGACGAAGCCGCCGATTACGGAGAAGCCGACCGAGCACCGGCCGCCGGCACCGATGAAGTAGGGATCGCCGCCGCGGACGTCGAACAGCGGCACCGGCGCCTCGTCGGTGGCGTCCACCCGGACCGCGTCGGCCGGCACTCCGGCGGCGGCGGCGAAGTCCCGGGCAGCGGGCTGGGCTCCGGGCCGGGCGAGCAGCACCACGGTGTTGTCGGCCAGGTCGACGTACCAGCCGGCCAGGTCGGGGCTGGCGGCGTCACCCACCCGGTCCAGGCTTTCCTTCACGCCGGTCAACTGCTGCTGGCTGCGGGCCACCAGGCGGGCCTCGGCACCGGCGGCGCGGACCCGGCCCAGCTGTGCGGGGTCGGTCACCGCGACGACGAGGTCGGCACCGTCCTGGCTGATCCACGCGCCCGCGTACGCCGCGTCGAGGTCGGCCCGCAGAACGTCGACGGTACGGGTGGCCCAGCGTTCGGTGGCCAGCCGGGTCCGGGCGTCCGCCGCACTGACGCCGAGGTCGCGACGCAGCGCGGCGACGAGGTCGTCGTGCGCGGCGGCCGGCTGGCCGTCCGTACCGGCCGGCTGACCGGTGGCGACGTCGCCGTCGGTCGGGTCGTCGCCGGCCACGGCCGGCAGGGTCACCCCGGCGAGCAGCCCGACCGCGGCGACGGTGATTCCGGCGGTAACGATTCGTCGGCGTCGCATCCTTACCTCCTCTGCCGTTGGCGTCGGATGGACGCCGACAGGTGGTACGGAGGGCGCCGGTCGATGGATCGGCCGGCCCGGATGCCGAATGTCACAGCCGGGTTGATGAACCGCCCGGGGCCGCGTCACGTACCAGGTGTCGGCCGAGTCGGTGGGAGGCGGCCTCCACCCGCCTCCTACCGGCCGGCGAAGTCGCCCCGGTTGACGCCGCGCAGGAACCGTCGCCACTGCTGCCGGTCGACGTCCAGCCAGGGCCCGTCCGGCTCGGCCGAGTCGCGCAGCGCCACGTCACCGGAGGCGGTCACGGTAGCTTCCAGGCACGCGTTGGTGTCACACCGGCTGCTCCGCCACCAGCCGCGATATGTCCGCATCATAGTCTTTTCTCCGCTTCAGACTTAATGCCGACTATTCGGCATTTGCCTGGTTAACGCGGCAGCTGGCCCGGCCGATACGCGACCGGAACTCACCCACCGACGGACGGGGCCTCCGCGACCGGCAGATCGGCGGACAACGTCGCCGTCCGCTCGGTGATCAACCGGGCCGAGGTCGCCTCGTCGTGGGCCGAGTCCCAGATGTGCGCGAAGTAGTCGCGGTGCCGGCCGATCCGCTGCGCCGCGTGGACGATCTCGTCCAGCAGGATGCCCTCGCGGTAGAGCAGCGCGTTCTCCTCGTCACCGAAGTCGAGCAGCGTGAACGGTGCCAGCATCGCCATGATCGCCGCGTCGGCGAACGGCACGATCCGCACCCGCACGTTCGGTCGCCGCGCCACCCGTAGCAGGGCGGCGAACTGCCCGACCATCACCCGCGGCCCGCCGATCGTGCGCCACAGCACCGACTCGTCCAGCACCAGGTGGAACTCCGGCGGATCGGGCCGGTCCAGCACCTGGTCACGGCGACGCAGCCGGGCCTCGAGCCGCAGCGCGCGGTCGGCCTCCGGCAGCTCGCTGCGCCAGAAGTTCAACACGAACTCGCCGTACTCGCGGGTCTGCAGCAGGCCCGGGATCAACGTCGGCTGGAACACCCGGATGGCGCTGGCCTCGCCCTCCAACTGCAGCAGCTGCAGCATCGCCGGAGTCAGGTGCTCCCGGTAGCGCGGCTCGTCCCACCAGCCCCGCAACCGGGAGGTACGGGCGTCGCGCAGCAGCCGCCCGGCCCGGTCGGCGTCCACCACGCCGTACAACTCCAGCAGGGCCCGCAGATCGGTGGTCGAGACCGAGACGCTGCCCTTCTCGATCCGGTTGACCTTGGAGACCGACCAGTCGAGGGCGTCCGCCACCTTGCCCTGGGTCAGCCCGGCCGACTCGCGGGCGCGACGCAGCGCGAGTCGGAGCCTGCGCCGCGCCGCCGCAGGGGACTCACCGGAGCCGGGATCGCCTGGCACGCCAGCCTTCTCGTCACGACAGTGGGTAACTGTCCGACCAGTATGCCCGCCGGCCGGCCGCCCGGTCAGCCCCGGCGGGCCTCAGGACGTCTTCAAACCTCCACCACGGTCGGTACGATCATCGGCCGGCGCCGGTACGCGTCGTTGACCCAGCGGCCGACAATCCGCCGGACCACCTGCTGCAGCTGGTGTGGATCGGTGATGCCGTCAGCAGCGGCCCGACCCAACGCTTCGGTGATCAACGGAACGACCGCGTTGAACGCCTCCGGGTCCTCGGAGAATCCCTTCGCCGACACGGTCGGCCCACCGACCACCTTGCCGGTCACCGAGTCGACCACCACGGTCGCCGCGATGAACCCGCCGTCGCCGAGGATCCGCCGCTCGGTCAGCAACGACTCGCCGACGTCACCGACCGCGAGACCGTCCACGTAGACGTACCGACTCTTGACATGCCCGACCAGGGTGGCGTGCCCGTCCACCAGGTCGACGACGTCACCGTCCTCGCAGAGCACGACCCGCTGCGGGTCCAGACCGGACTCGATGCCGAGCCGGGCGTGCGCCCGCAGGTGCCGCCACTCGCCGTGCACCGGCAGCAGGTTGCTCGGCCGCACCACGTTGAGCAGGTAGAGCAGCTCCCCCGCCGGCGCGTGCCCGGAGACGTGCACCTTGGCGGTCTCCTTGTGGATCACGGTCGCCCCGGCCCGGGCCAGCTGGTTGATCACCCGGTAGACCGAGGTCTCGTTGCCCGGCACCAGCGAGCTGGCCAGCACCACGGTGTCGCCGGGCGCGACGGTGATGTGCCGGTGGTCACCGGTCGCCATCCGGCCCAACGCGCTCATCGGCTCGCCCTGCGACCCGGTGGACATCAGCACGATCCGGTCCGGCGGCAGGGCCGTCGCCTCGTCCAGCCCGACCACCAGGCCGGGCGGGATCCGCAGCAGGCCGAGGTCCCGGGCGATGCCCATGTTGCGCACCATCGACCGGCCGATCAGCGCGACCTTGCGGTCGTACTCGTACGCCGAGTCGATCACCTGCTGCACCCGGTGCACATGGGAGGCGAAGCTCGCCACGATGATCCGGCCGGTGGCCTTGCCGAAGATCGAGTCGAGTACCGGACCGATGTCGCGTTCCGGGGTGACGAAGCCGGGGGTCTCGGCGTTGGTCGAGTCGGACAGCAGCAGGTCGACGCCTTCGGCACCGAGCCGGGCGAAGCCGGCCAGATCGGTGATCCGCCCGTCCAGCGGCAGCTGGTCCATCTTGAAGTCACCGGTGTGCAGCACCAGGCCGGCCGGGGTGCGGATCGCCACCGCGAGCGCGTCCGGTATCGAGTGGTTCACCGCGAGGAACTCGCACTCGAACGGCCCGATCCGTTCCCGCTGACCCTCGCGTACGGTCAACGTGTAGGGCTCGATTCGCCGCTCGGCCAGCTTCGCCTCGACCAGCGCCAGGGTGAACTGGGAACCCACCAACGGAATGTCCGGTTTGTGGGCGAGCAGGTACGGCACCGCGCCGATGTGGTCCTCGTGGCCGTGGGTCAGCACGATCGCCTGGACGTCGGCGAGCCGGTCCAGGATCGGGGCGAAGTCCGGCAGGATCAGGTCGACCCCGGGCTGCTCCACATCCGGGAAGAGCACCCCGCAGTCCACCACCAGCAGCTTGCCGTCGAACTCGAAGACCGTCATGTTGCGACCGATCGCGCCGAGCCCGCCCAGCGGGATCACCCGCAGCCCGCCCGGCGGCAGCTGCGGCGGCAGGTCCAACTCCATGTGTGCCTGGCTCACGGCAGCTCCAGTCCGGCGTCGGCGCAGTCGGCCCGCAACTGGTCCAGCTCGGCGTCGGTGGCCTCGACCAGTGGCGAGCGCACCGGACCGGCGGGCAGGTCGAGCACCCCGAGCGCCGCCTTGACCAGGATCGTGCCGGGGCTGCGGAAGATGCCGGTGAACAGCGGCAGCAACCGGCGGTGCAGGGCCAGCGCGGCGGCGTGCTCGCCGGCGACGTACGCCTCAATCATCTGCTTGGTCAGCGCACCGGTCAGGTGGGTCGAGGTGCCGACCAGTCCGACCCCGCCGATCGCCAGCGTCGGCAGGGTGAGCGCGTCGTCACCGCAGTAGTACGCCAGGTCGGTGCGGCCGGTCACCCAGGAGGTGGCGGCCAGGTCGCCCTTGGCGTCCTTGACCGCGACGATCCGCTCGTGCTCGCCGAGCCGGGCCAGCGTCTCACTGCTCATCGCGATGCCGGTGCGGTGCGGGATGTCGTACGCCATCACCGGCAGCCCGGTCGCGTCGGCAACCTCGGTGAAGTGCCGGACCACCCCGGCCTGCGGCGGCTTGTTGTAGTACGGCGCGACCACCAGCAGCCCGTGCGCGCCGACCTTCTCGGCGGCGACCGCCAACTCGACCGTGTGCCGGGTGTCGTTGGTGCCGACACCGGCGACCACCCGGGCCCGGTCCCCGACCGCGTCGATGACGGCCCGGAGCAGCTGCTCCTTCTCGGCATCGGTGGTGGTCGGCGACTCGCCGGTGGTGCCGCTGATCACCAGGGCGTCGTTGGCCTGCTCGTCGACCAGGTAGCTGGCCAGCCGGGCGGCGCCGTCGAGGTCGAGCGAGCCGTCGTCGTTCATCGGGGTGACCATGGCGGTCAGGAGTCGCCCGAACGGGGTCGGTGTCCCCGCCCCGGGACCGGCTAGGTGGTGCTGCGTCATACGGACAACCTATCGGACGGCCGCACCGCGTTCTCAGCGCTGGTGGTACGGGCCGGTGGCCTATTCCCCCTGCCGGGTGTACGGGCTCGCGGCGACCTCGCTGCCGTCCGGCAACCGGCGGATCTCGAAGTCGGCGAAGACGCTCGGCGCCACCCGCTGCAACTGCCGCAGGCACTCCACCGCCAGGTCGCGGATCTCCACGTCGGCGTGCTCGGTGGCCCGCATCCCGATGAAGTGCCGCCAGGCCCGGTAGTTGCCGGTGACCACGATCCGGGTTTCGGTGGCGTTCGGCAGCACCGCCCGAGCCGCCTGCCGGGCCTGCTTGCGGCGCAGCGTCGGGTTGGGTTCGTCGACGAACCGCTTCTCCAGACCCTCCAGCAGCTCGGTGTAGGCCCGCACGCTCGCCTCGGCGGCGGCGACGAACTGCCGGTGCAGCTCGGGATCCTCGGCGATCACCGCCGGCTCGACCATGGCCGCGTCGCGCTCCGGCACGTACCGCTGGGACAGCTGGGAGTAGGAGAAGTGCCGGTGCCGGATCAGCTCATGGGTCAGCGACCGGGAGATCCCGGTCAGGTAGAACGTGACACTGCCATGCTCCAGCACCGACAGGTGCCCACTGTCCAGGATGTGTCGCAGGTAGCCGGCGTTGGTGGCGGTCGCCGGGTTGGGCTTGCGCCACGACTGGTAGCAGGCCCGGCCAGCGAACTCGGCCAAGGCTTGACCACCGTCGGCGTCGGTCGACCAGTCGACGTCGGCGGGCGGCTGGAACTGGGTCCAGGCGATCAGCGTGACCTGCGGCGACACGATTTCCGACATTTCTCGGACTCTAGTTGCCGGCCGGTATCACGGGCAAACACGGCGTCCATCGGGCGGGCCGACCACCGGCCGCCCGCAGGGCGGCCGCAGTGGTCAGACGTAGAACCAGCTGAACGGCTCCCACGGCAGGTTGCGCAGCACCGAGAACGCCAGCCAGACGCCCAGCGACCAGCCGACCGCCGTCGGGCTGAGCGACAACTGCGGCAACCGCCAGCGGAACAGCTGCTGGCCGACCCAGGCCAGGTAGACGTAGAGCAGGAACGGAACGGCGAAGACCACCAGCAGGTGGTGCCGGGCGGCAGCGCCGAGATCACCGTTGAGCAGATACCAGACCGCCCGGGTCCCGCCGCAGCCCGGGCAGTCCAGCCCGGTGGTCAGTTTCAGCAGGCAACTGGGTGCCGCCTCCGCGCTGCTGGTCGTCGGATCGGTGATCACCGTGTAGCCGGCGGCCGCGCCGATGCAGCCGAGCACCGCCAACGGGGCCAGCCAGCGCGGCGACCGCGCCCACAGCCGGTTGACCAGGCGGGTGAACCGGTCCGGTTGGGCCTGCGGCTGGTACGCGTACTGCTGGTGATAGTGGGAGTGATCGTCCGGGTTGGGACCGGCGTCGCCGGGCGGTCCCGGACCGTCACCGACGGGCCGTTGCACAGCCACGCCGTCTGGACCCGCCATCCGTCACGCCTCCCTTGATGCCGATCGTCCCACCGTACACCGGCCGGTCCCGCCGGCTCAGCCAACGACCAGGCCGCGCACCCGCCAGGTCAACCAATGGCCACGCCGCGCGAACCGGCGGCGGGCAACGCCCGGGTCAGCGGGCCGGCCAGGTCGCCGGTGGCCGGTGTCGCGACCTCGGACAGGCCGAGCCAGCCGGCCAGCCGGGTCAGCTCGCCGGCCAGGGCAGTCGCGGTCTGCCCCGGATCGGTGGTGGCGTCCGGCACCGGCCAGGCGGCCGGCACCCGCAGCACCCCGGCGGCCCGGTCCGCCTTGAGGTCGACCAGCGCGGTCAGCCGGTCGCCTTCGAGAAACGGCAGTACGTAGTAGCCGTGCACCCGCTGCGCGGCCGGTACGTAAATCTCGATCCGGTACCGCAGCCCGAACAGCCGCTCGGTGCGGGCCCGCTCCCAGACCACCGGGTCGAACGGGCTGAGCAGCGTGGCGGCCCGGATCCAGCGCGGCAACCGGGCCTGGTGGTGCAGGTAGGCGGGCTGCGACCAGCCCTGCACTCGGACCGGCCGCAGGATGCCGTCGGCGACCAGGTCGGCGACGACCGGCCGGACCGCCGCCGCCGACAGCCGGAAGTAGTCACGCAGCTCCGGCTCGGCGGCCACGCCGAGGCAACGGGCGGCGATCTCGACCAGCTGCCGGTGCGCCTGTGCCTCGGTCGGCGTCGGCGCGGCGACAACCCGGGGCGGCAGCACCCGCTCCGGCACGTCGTAGCGGCGTGCGAAGGTGCTGGTCCGCCCGGCGGAGCTGATCTCCCCGGCCCAGAACAGGTACTCCAGGGCGGTCTTGACCGCCGACCAGTTCCACCCCCAGTTGCCACTCGGCCGCATCGTGTCCTGCTCGAGCTGCGCGGCGGTCGCCGGGCCGCGGGCGCGAACCTCGGCGAGCACCCGGTCGACCAGCTCCGGCTGTTCGACGGCGATACGTCGGATGCCGCCCCAGGCGTCGTCGCGGGCGCGGGCCATCCGCCAGCGCAGCGCCGGCTGCAGATCGACCGGGATCAACGACGCCTCGTGGCCCCAGTACTCGAACAGCTCCCGAGGGGCATGCCCGGCGGCCCGGTCCAGCAGGTCGGTCGGGTACGGACCGAGCCGGCTGTACAGCGGCAGGTAGTGGGCGCGCTGTAGGACGTTGACCGAGTCGATCTGGATCAGGCCGACCCTGTCCAGCACCCGGCGCAGGTGCCGACGGTTCGCCACCTTAATCGGCACGGGGTCGGTGAAGCCCTGAGCGGCGAGCGCGATCCGGCGGGCCTGGGCGAGCGAGAGACTGTCTGGTAAGGGCATCGCCACGCAAGTTACCGCCCGGGTACGACATTGACGGCGGCACCGGAGGACCCGGCAGCCGGGCGCGGCCGATCTTCGCCGATCGGACCCGTCCGCCGCGGCGATTCTCAGCGACCACACACGATCGCCGGGCATAGTGGAACGCTCACCGGTCGTCCTGGAGGTCTGCCCCGATGGGTCCCCTGTTCGCACTTCTGAGTCTGCTGCTCCTGGTCTTCCAGTTGCTGCTCATCGCCCGCGCGATCCTCGACTGGAGCACCGTGCTGGCCGGGCCGAGCCCGCGTGACTCGCTCCGCTCCCGCGTCACCGCCGCCCTGCACGCGGTGACCGAGCCGGTGCTGGCCCCGGTCCGGCGGGTGCTGCCGCCGCTACGCGTCGGCGGCGCCGCAATCGATCTCTCCTTCATCGTCGTCTTCGTCGCCATCGCGCTGATCCGGGCGCTGCTGCCGTGACCGGTGGTCAGCGCGGTGCAGTCACCAGCAGCCGGCTGATGGTCTCGGCGACGCAGACCGGCCGGTCGCCGGAGTCGGCGGTGAGGGTCACCGCCATGACCGCCTGTACACCGCCGACGACCGGCTCCACCGAGGCGATGGCGGCCTCGGCCCGTACGGCGGAACCGGTACGCAACGGAGCCGGGAACCGAACCCTGTCGAGCCCGTAGTTGATCCTCGCCCGTACCCCGTCCACCCGGTACAGCCGGCGCATCAGTGCCGGGACAAGGGAGACGGTGAGAAACCCGTGGGCGACCGTGCCGCCGTACGGGCCGTCGGCCGCCCGCTGCGGGTCGGTGTGAATCCACTGATGGTCGTCGGTGGCCTCGGCGAACATGTCGACCCGGTGCTGGTCGACCGGCAACCAGTCGCCTGGCCCCAGCGACTCGCCCACGGCTCTGGCCAGATCGTCGACGGAGGCGAAGACTCTCATCCCGTCAGTCTCCCAACCGGTTCACACACGCGCGACGCGCGGCGGGGCCGGCCGGTCCACTCGACACCCGGCCGGTGCTACTAGACGTCGGTTGTGAAACAGGATAGAAATCCCCATATGCCAGAAGTCAGGCAGGAGACTCCGGAGGACGCCGACGCGATCGCCGGGATCCACGTGCGCGCTTGGCAGGCCGGCTACGCGGGCCTGATCCCCGCGGACGTGCTCGACCGGCTCAACGTCGCCGCCTGGGCGCAGCGCCGCCGCGACGTCGGCACCGCCGACTCTGAGCACCCGTTCCGCACCCTGGTCGCCACCGAAGGCGAGCAGATCGTCGGGTTCAGCACCTTCGGCCCGTACCGGATCGACCAGGACCGGGACCAGCTCGATCCGACGTACGGCGAGATCGTCAGCATGTACGTCGACCCCGTACACTGGGGCACCGGGGTCGGTCGGCTCCTGTTCACCGCATCGATCGCCGGGCTGACCGGGCAGGGCTGGCGCACGATGCGGCTGTGGGTGCTCGACGGCAACCAGCGGGCCCGACGGTTCTACCAGGCGGCCGGGCTGCGCCCGGACGGGGAACGCAGCGTCTACCAGGTGCCCCGCCCACCCGGGCAGACCCCGGTCGGGCTCGACGAGGTGCGCTACCTGGCCCGGATCGCCGGCGACCGGATCCTCACCCTGGCCAGCTGACATGTGATCGGAAGTTCAATCCGAGCTACGTGACTTCAGCGAAGGCACGGATTTCGGCTCGCAATTGTTCGGCCTTCCAAGTGCCGGCAAATCGCTTGGTTCCGAGTATCTCGGCCATGCGTCCGACACGTTTGTGGATCCACGAGATGCGGCGCTCTGGTGGAAGATCGAGTACTGGGCGAACAGCGGCCGCAGCCTCGTCCAGCTTACCGACCTTCAGGTAGGCGGTTGCCTGATAAACGCGTGCCAGCGCTTCGTCGTCTAGCGATCGACCCTCCTCCGGACCGTTCTCCCACAGCCGAATCGCCTCCGACGCTTCTCGGGCTGCCCGATCTGCGTCTGAGGCTTCAACCAGCCAGATCAGGCGGCTGCCGGCATAATAGTGCTGTTTGGCCTCACTGAAGTCGAATATCCCGCGCTCCGAGGCTCTTGGGATCAACTTCTCCCGCTCATGTTGCACTTGGTCGAGGGCCCGGTTGCTGCCTGCCGAGTCCCCAAGGTTCGCCTTGCACTGGGCGTACCCACATATCAGGCGAAGTCTGCTCGCACTGGTAGCTGAGTGCGCGAGCCCATCCGTGACGGACGCGAGAGCTTGGCTATAGTTGCCGTCGAATCTGGCTATGAGACTCTGGGTTCCCCGCACCCAGGCTCGGAGCTCACGATCACCTGAATTTTCTGCACAGACCAGCGCCGCATCTGCATGCGTCATCGCTACCGCCGAGTCCCCCAAATCGAGAGCGGCGTACGCAAGCACCCCTTGAAGGCGGCCAGCTATCTGATACAGGTCGGCCAACTCATTCGGCCGGTACTGGCGGCTTCGTAGGCGGCGCAGGACATCGCCTCGTAACTCTACAGCGGAATGCAGCATCGGCGCAGGAGCGGTGCCGAGGTATGCAGTCGAGAGCCGGGTCGTAGCTTGCTCCAGATCGGTCAGATCCATGGAATCTTCCACGGCTGCAATCATCTTTAGCGAGTCTTTGGTTGAGGCGGTCAGCATCCGCCCCGTCACCAGAGCCTTTCGTCGCTCCTCCGCTGCGTCTCGCCACGCTGCCACCAGGAAACCATTAGCACCTAGTGCCCGGTCGGCAAGTTCGGCGAACTGCCGTTCAGGAAACTTGTCGCCCTGTTCCACCTTTCCGATGTAGCCGCGATTGAACCGTATCCGTTCGCCAAGATCCCGAAGCGACCACTCGCGACCGACCCGACGTGCTCGCAGCACACCACCGAAGTGAGGCGGGTTGCTCTCATCGGCAACTCCTGGCTGTGATGTCATCGCGCCTCCCCGCTGTCGCCCATCGCTGCCTACAGCCGTCAGGCGACAGGTTACCCCTACAGGTTCAGGTCGGCATCGTCCAGCGTGGGTTTGGCGCAGGCGGATGACCATGTCGTTGATCAATAATTTCAACGTTCGACGCCATGATGCTCGCTCGTGCTGTACGTGCAATCGCTGTGCTGAAGTCGATCAAGTGGCCGTTGGAGGAGCGTTGTGGATTTTCGCCCGACGGCAACTACGGCAACTGCTCACACCCGTACCGCCGGGGGTCGATCAGCTGGTGCGACACCTGGCCGCCACCGACCGACGAAGCCGGCACAGCCAGCACGGCCGACGGAGCCGGCACGGCCGACAGGGCCGGCGGTGACCGCGACCGCCGGCCCCGCCGGCACGGTGCGGGTGCGGCGGGCCGGGGTGGACGACGTACCGCGCCTGGCCCGGGTGCTGGTTGACGCGTTCGTCGACACCCCCGACGCCCGCTGGCTGATCCCCGGCACGGCACGGCGGCGGGACGTCTACCAGCGGCTCTGCCCCGGCCTGCTGGCCCAGGCGATGACCGACGGCACCGTCCACACGACGATCGACCGGGCCGCAGCGGCGCTGTGGCTGCCGTACCCGATCGCCCACACCACCACCGACCGGCAGACCGCCCGGCTACGACGCATCACCGGCCGCCACGCCGACCGGTTCCTCCAACTCGCCGGCCTGCTGCACACCCACGCCCCGCGCCAACCACACACCTACCTGGCGTACCTCGGGGTGGCGCCACACCGGCAGCGCAATGGCATCGGCGGCGCGCTACTACGTCACCGACACCAGATCTGCGATACCGCCGGCATCGCCAGCTACCTCGTCGCCACCAGCCCCGCCGCCCGCGACCTCTACCTACGCCACGGCTACCGACCCACCACCCGACACCCGCTGGCGTTACCCGACAACGGCCCGCCGCTGTGGCCGATGTGGCGGCAGCCGCAGCCGGCCAGCCCAACCACCGGCACCGCCGCACGATGGCCCGGCATCCGGCGTCGAGGTGAGGCTGACGCACGTAAAGACGCAAAGATGACGTGCGTCAGCCTCACCTCGACGTGATCGGTCGACCGGCGGCCGGTGCCGGCCAGCGGGCGGACGGGTCCAGCTCACGCACCGGCAGGAACAGCAGGAGCCCCAGGCTCACCCACACGTACGCGTTGCTGCCGACGAAGCCGGCCACGTTCGCGGCGTCGGATTCGCGCCAGATCCACACCAGCCGGCTGATCAGCAGCAGATAGCCGACCACGGCGAAGCCAAGCAACGCCCGCCGCCGCCGGCTGCCCCGCGCCGCGGGCAGCCCGTTGTCCACCAGCAGGATCAGCGCCGGCAGCAACCACACCAGGTGATGCACCCAGGTGACCGGGCTGACCAGGCAGCCGACCACGCCGGTCAACGCCAGCCCGGTCGCCTCGTCACCGGCTGCGACAGCGCGGCGGCACCGCCACGCCCACCAGATCAGGGTGACCAGCACCAGCACCAGCCAGGCGACGGTGCTCGGATGCAGCGGATCGATCCGGGCGACGACCCCGCGCAGCGACTGGTTGGAGACGAAGTCCAACGCACCTACCCGGTCGGTGTTCCACAGCGCCTGCGTCCAGAACTCCCGGGACGCGTCCGGGGCGACCGCCGCCGCGACCAGGGTCGCCACGGTCGCCGTACCGGCGGCGGTGACCGCCGCCCGCCACCGCCGGGTGACCAGCAGGTAGACGATAAAGATGCCAGGGGTCAGCTTGATCGCCGTCGCCAGACCGACCCCGACTCCGGCGAACCGGCGCCACCGCTGCGGCACCGGCGACCCGGCCGCGACCAGCCACAGCAGGTCGGCCGCGACCAGGACCAGCAGCAGCGTGTTGACCTGGCCGAAGTTCACCGTCTCGCGCATCGGCTCGTACGCGGCCACCAGGCAGGCAGCGACCGCGAAGGCGAACCAGCGGGTCCAGCCCTCGCGGCGGGAGATCGGGTCGACCAGCCACCACAGCACCAGCGCGCTGGTCACCACGGCGAGCGTCACGCTCACCACGATCGCCAGATGCCACGGCAGGACCGCCATCGGCGACATCACCAGCGCCGCGAACGGCGGGTAGGTGAACCCGTACTGGCTGAACGGCTTCATGTGATCGTAGAGTTCGCCGCCGTCGCGCAGCCAGTGGTGCATCGCCCCGTAGTAGACCTTGAGGTCGAAGAAGCCGTGCCGTTCGGCGGCGACGGCGAGGAAGGCCGCGACGACGACCGCGAGTACCGCGACGATCGCCACCCGCCGACCGGTGCCCCCGGCGGCCCGCTGCGGCATGACCTCGCCCCTGTCCGTACGCTGACCACTCATGGCGCTCGGATATGTCCGTCCTGCCCGACCGGGCGACGCTGGTGAGATTGCCCGCATCCAGTTGACCACCTGGCGGGTCGCCTACCGGCGACTGCTGCCCCGCCAGGCGCTCGACGAGGTGGACGAGGGCTGGCTGGCGCAGCGGTGGGACGCTGCGATCAACGATCCGCCGTCGCAGCGGCACCGGGTGCTCGTCGCCGTCGAGCAGGCCGAGCAATCCTATCTGGTGGGCTTCACCGCGTCCGGCCCGACCGACGAGCAGGCCCTGGCTCCCGAGGAACCGGCCGGGGCGCTCGGTGACCGGATCGCCGCCGTCACCGACCTGCTGGTCGAGCCGCGCTGGGGCCGGCGGGGACACGGCAGCCGACTGCTCGCCGCCGCCGTGGACCTGTGGCGCACCGACGGCTTCGACACCGCGCTCGCCTGGGCGTACGAACGGGACCCGGCGACCCGCAAGTTCCTCGGCTCGGCCGGCTGGGAGCCGGACGGGGCGACGCGGGCGTTGGACGTGGCCGACATGCTGGTCCCGCAGCTACGGCTGCACGTGGCGGTCCCACCGGCGGCTGCCGCGGAGCAGTGACCCGGCCCGCCGCACGACCCGACAGGGCCCGGCAGCAGGACCCACCAGAGTCCGGCAACAGGACCCGGTAAAGCTCAGTCGAGCAGGCTGTCCAACCCGACGGTCAGCCCGGGACGGCGCGTCACGGCCCGTACCGCCAGTAGCACCCCCGGCATGAACGACGCCCGGTCGTAGGAGTCGTGCCGGATCGTCAGGGTCTCCCCCGCCGTGCCGAACAGTACCTCCTGGTGTGCGACCAGGCCGGCCGCCCGTACCGAGTGCACCCGGATCCCGTCGATGTCAGCGCCCCGCGCGCCCGGCACCTCGGCGGTGGTGGCGTCCGGCATCTCAGCCGACCCGGCGGCGGCCCGGGCCGTCGCGATCACCCGCGCGGTGTGTCCTGCGGTGCCGCTGGGCGCGTCCACCTTGGCCGGGTGGTGCTGCTCGATGATCTCGACGGACTCGAAGTGCCGTGCCGCCTTCGCCGCGAACTGCATCATAAGCACCGCGCCGATGCCGAAGTTGGGGGCGATCACCACGCCGACCTCGGGCTTGTCGGACAGCCAGGAGCGGACCAGGTCGAGGCGCTGATCGGTGAACCCGCTGGTCCCGACGACCACGTTGATCCCCTGGTCGATGCACCAGCGCAAGTTGTCCAGCACCGCGTCTGGGTTGGTGAAGTCGACGACCACCTCTGCGGCGGCGTCCGAGGCGTCGGACAACCGGTCACCCTCGTCGATCGTGGCGACAAGTGCGAGACCGTCGGCCCCCTCGACCGCTCTGCAGACCTGCACGCCCATCCGGCCGCGGGCTCCGAGCACGCCGACCCGGACCGGCCCGGCGGACGACCGGGCGGCCACTGCGGAGCCGCCCGGAGGGACTGTCACATTCGTACCGTCTTCGCTCACCGGCACAACCTATCCCACCGGCGGAGACAACGGTCCGGCCAGCGCCTACCCCACCGGCGAGGGCTGCGCGCCGGCTAACATCGTGGACTCCACCGGGCCGATCACCGCCAGGGACATCGGCCGGGTGAGCAGCTCGGCGGCGACCGCGCCGACCTGTTCGGCGGTCACCGCCGCCACCCGTGCGAGAAGCTGGTCCACGGTCAACTGCTCGCCGTAGAGCAGCTCCCCCTTGGCCAGCCGACCCATCCGGGATCCGGTGTCCTCCAGGCCCAGCACGTACCCGCCGCGGCTCATGCCCTTGCCCCGGGCCAGCTCGTCGGAGCTCAGCCCGTGCTCGACGACCGCCGCCAGCTCCGCCCGGACCAGCTCCAGCACCTCGTCGACCCGGCTCGGCGCACAACCGGCGTAGACGGCGAACGTCCCGCCGTCGGCGTACTGGCTGGCGTACGAGTAGACCGAGTAGGCGAGCCCTCGGCGTTCCCGTACCTCCTGGAACAGCCGGCTGGACATCCCGCCGCCGAGGACGTTGTTCAGCACGCCGAGCGCGAACCGACGGTTGTCGCCGCGGCTGATACCCGGGCCGCCGAGCACCAGATGGGCCTGCTCGGTCTCTTTATGGCGCACCATCACTCGGGGCCGACGGGCGCGTACCGCCGGGGTGGCCGGGCGCAGCGGCGCCGGAGCACCGGGCCGTTCGGCGTCCAACGGGCTGCCCCGCAGCGCGGCCCGTACCTGGCGGACCACCGCCCGATGGTCGAGGTTGCCGGCGGCAGCGATCACCATCGCCCCGGGCGTGTAGCGGCGCCGGTAGAAGTCGTGGATCTGCCGGCGGGTCAACGCCGAGATCGTTGCCTCGGTGCCGGAGATCAGCCGGCCGAGCGGATGCGGGCCGAAGACGGCCTCGGCGAGCAGGTCGTGAACCTCGTCGTCGGGCTCGTCGTCGTGCATGGCGATCTCTTCGAGGATCACGCCACGTTCGGTCTCCACGTCGGCCGGGTCGATCACCGAGTTGGCCACCAGGTCACAGACGACGTCGACGGCCAGCGGCAGGTCCTCGTCGAGCACCCGGGCGTAGTAGCAGGTGTACTCCTTGGTGGTGAACGCGTTGGTCTCGCCGCCAACAGCCTCGATCTGCGACGAGATATCCCACGCGGTACGCCGCTGCGTCCCCTTGAACAGCAGGTGTTCTAGGAAGTGCGAGGCCCCGGAGCGGGCCGGGGTCTCGTCGCGCGAGCCTACCCCGACCCACACGCCGAACGACACACTGCGCATCGCCGGAATCGCCTCGGTGATCACCCGCAGCCCGTTGGGCAGCACGGTACGGCGTACCGTACCGCCCAACGGGTCGGCGGTGAGTGTCCGGGTCACCGGCCGGGACAGGCCCCGGCCGGTGACCGGTTCGGTCCTGGCCATCTTGGCCGGCGTCAGCTGTGCCGGTTACGTCGGCGGCGCTCGCCGCCCTCGCCACCGTCGCCCCGGCTGGGGCCCCGGTCGCCACGGTCCCGGTCCCCGCGATCGCGCGGCCCCCGGTCACCACGGTCGCGGCCACCGGGACGCTCGCCGCCGTCGGACGCGGCCGGCGCCTCGGCGCCCTCCGGGCGGACCTTGTCCAGGTAGATCTTGCCGCGGGCGTCGATGTCGGCGATTTGCACCTCGACCTTGTCGCCGACGTTGAGGTGGTCCTCGACCCGCTCGACCCGCTTGCCGTCGCCCACCTTGGAGATGTGCAGCAGTCCGTCGCGGCCGGGCAGCAGCGAGATGAACGCGCCGAACGCGGCGGTCTTGACGACCGTGCCGAGGAACTTGTCGCCGGCCTTCGGCAGCGTCGGGTTGGCGATCGCGTTGATCCGCTCGACGGCGGCTTCGGCGGCCGGCCCGTTGGTGGCGCCGACGTAGATGGTGCCGTCGTCCTCGATCGAGATGTCCGCGCCGGTCTCGTCCTGGATCGCGTTGATGGTCTGGCCCTTCGGGCCGATCACCATGCCGATCTTGTCGACCGGGATCTTCACCGTGGTCACCCGCGGGGCGTGCTCGCTCATCGCGGCCGGCCCCTCGATCGCCTGGCGCATCACCTCGAGGATGGTCATCCGGGCCTCGCGGGCCTGCTGCAGGGCACCGGCGAGCACGTCCGACGGGATGCCGTCGAGCTTGGTGTCCAACTGCAACGCGGTGACGAACTCTGGAGTGCCGGCCACCTTGAAGTCCATGTCGCCGAACGCGTCCTCGGCGCCGAGGATGTCGGTCAGCGTGACGTACCGGGTCTGCCCGTCGACCTCGTCGGAGATCAGGCCCATCGCAATCCCGGCCACCGGGGCCTTCATCGGCACCCCGGCCGACAGCAGCGACAGCGTGGAGGCGCAGACCGAGCCCATGCTCGTCGACCCGTTGGAGCCGAGCGCCTCGGAGACCTGACGGATCGCGTACGGGAACTCCTCGCGGGTCGGCAGCACCGGCACCAGGGCCCGCTCGGCGAGCGCGCCGTGACCGATCTCCCGCCGCTTCGGCGAGCCGACCCGGCCGGTCTCGCCGGTGGAGTACGGCGGGAAGTTGTAGTTGTGCATGTAGCGCTTGGACTTCTCCGGGGAGAGGGTGTCCAGCGTCTGCTCCAGCCGCAGCATGTTCAGCGTGCTGACCCCGAGGATCTGCGTCTCGCCGCGCTCGAACAGCGCCGAGCCGTGCACCCGGGGCAGCACCCCGACCTCGGCGGTCAGCGGTCGGATGTCCCGTGGGCCGCGGCCGTCGATGCGTACCTGCTCGCGGAGCACCCGGGCCCGGACCTCGGACTTGGTCAACGACCGGAAGGCCGCGCCGATCTCCTTCTCCCGGCCCTCAAAGCGCTCGACGAGCTCGCCGGCGACCTTGTCCTTGATCCGGTCCAGCGCGTCCTCACGCTCCGCCTTGGAGGCGATCTTCAACGCCTCGGCGACCTCGTCGCGGCCGGCGGCCACGACCGCGTCGTAGACGTCGTCGCCGTAGTCGAGGAAGACCGGGAAGTCGGCGACCGGCTTCGCCGCCACCTCGGCCAGCTCGCTCTGCGCCCGGCACAGCTCGCGGATGGTCGGCTTGGCCGCCTCCAGCCCGCTGGCCACCACGTCCTCGGTGGGGGCGGTGGCGCCGCCGGCGATCAGCCCCACCGCGTGCGGCGTGGCCTCAGCCTCGACCATCATGATCGCCACGTCGCCGTCCGGCAGGGCCCGGCCGGCGACCACCATGTCGAAGGTGGCCCGGGACAGCTCGTCCAGGGTCGGGAAGGCCACCCACGCGCCGTCGACGTGGGCGACGCGGGTCGCCCCGATCGGCCCGGAGAACGGCAGGCCGGACAGCTTGGTGGACATCGACGCCGCGTTGATCGCGATCACGTCGTACGGGTGGGCCGGGTCCAGCGCCAGCACGGTGGCCACCACCTGGACCTCGTTGCGCAGGCCCTTGGCGAACGTCGGGCGCAGCGGCCGGTCGGTCAGCCGGCAGGTGAGGATCGCCTCCTCGCTCGGCCGACCCTCGCGGCGGAAGAACGAGCCGGGGATTCGCCCGGCGGCGTACATCCGCTCCTCGACGTCGACGGTGAGCGGGAAGAAGTCGAGGTGCTCACGCGGCTGTTTGCTGGCGGTGGTCGCGGAGAGCACCACGGTGTCGCCCAGCTGGGCGATCACCGAGCCGGCGGCCTGGCGGGCCAGCCGTCCGGCGGAGAAGGTGACCTCGCGGGTGCCGAAAGCTCCGTTGTCGATCACGGCGGTGCTGCGTTGGGTGCCGAGATTGTGCTGCTCGGTCATGGTAATGTCGCGCTCCTTTACGCGTCGTGGGGCCACGACCTCGGGGAGCTACTCAACCGGCCGGTCATCGATCGAAGCGCCCGGGGGAGCCGGCGTCGTGGCCGGCTGGCCCGGGGGCCACTACCGAGGACCGGTACGTTGACCGGCTCCCGTCGACGGGTGGGTCGTGGTGCCCGGTGTCGGATGATGGTGGTGCGGCGCGGCGGGGCCATGGACGGCCGCCGCCGCGCCGCTACGTCACCGCCGCAGACCGAGCCGCTCGATGAGCGAACGGTAGCGGTTGATGTCCTTCTTCTGCAGGTAGTTAAGCAGCCGGCGGCGCCGGCCGACCAGCAGCAGCAGACCACGACGGCTGTGATGGTCCTGCTTGTGCACCTTGAGGTGCCCGGTGAGGTCGGCGATCCGCTTGGTGAGCACCGCGACCTGGACCTCCGGCGAACCGGTGTCCGCGTCGGCGGTGGCGTACTCCTCGCGGATCTTGCGCTTGGCTTCCTGATCGAGCGCCATGGTCTCCCTGAATCTGTGTGGGGTCGTCCCTCGTCTCGGCGCCCGCGGCGTCGTGCAGGCAGGCGAGACGAATCGTCGGTGGTCCGACGCTGTGTTCAGGCTACCAGCCGGTCGGCACGGCGGCCGGCAAGCCCACGGTGCGTCGGATCGCGGCTGCCCACCGGCCCGGGAGGCTCCGGTGGACGTCAGGCGCCGAGCACCGTCCGGACCTGGGCGACGTCCTCGTTCATCTGGACGACCAACGGACCGACCCCGTCGAACCGGCGGGTCTCCCGCAGCCGGGCGACGAAGTCGATCGCCACCTGCTCGCCGTAGATGTCCCGGTCGAAGTCGAGGACGTACGCCTCCACCCGGCGGTCGCGGCCGGCGAAGGTTGGGTTGGTGCCGATGGAGGCCGCAGCCGGCAGCCCGGGGCCTCCTCCGCTGAGCCCGTCCGGGCGGACCGGGCCGTCCGAGCGCACCAGCCGGGCCGCGTAGATGCCGTCCGCCGGCACCGCCGCGTACCGCGGGGTGAGCAGGTTCGCGGTGGGAAAGCCGATTTCCCGGCCGCGACGGTCGCCGCGGACCACCACCCCTTCGAGGCGGTGCGGCCGGCCGAGCGCGGCGGCGGCGGCGGTCACGTCCCCGGCGTCGATACAGGCCCGAATGTACGTCGAAGAGAAGACCGTGCCGCTGTCGGTGACCAGGCTGGCGTCCTCGACCGCGAACCCGAACCGGCGACCGAGCCGCGCCAGCAGCGCGACGTCCCCGGTGGCCCGGTGCCCGAACCGGAAGTTCTCCCCCACCACCACCACGGCGGCGTGCAGATGCTCGACCAGCAGGTCGTGGACGAACTGCTCAGCGGTCAGCCGGGAGAACTCGACGGTGAACGGCAGTACGCAGAGCACGTCCACGCCGAGCGATTCGATCAGCTCGGCCTTGCGGGCCGGCCCGGTGAGCACCGCCGGATGGCTACCGGGCCGCACCACCTCGGCCGGATGCGGGTCGAAGGTCACCACCACGGACTGGATACCGAGGTCGCGGGCCCGCTTGACGGCATGCCCGATCGTCGCCTGATGCCCGCGGTGGATGCCGTCGAACACCCCGATGGTGACCACCGCGCGACCCCAGCCACCACCGGCCGCCTCCACTCCCCGCCACCGCTGCATGATGCCTCCCGCCTGTGCCGCCAAGGTTTGCCCCAACCGGGTGACCGGCCGGGTTCGATGCTGTCACGCCGGCGCGAGGACGACCTCCGCGCGGGCCCGGCCGTCACGTTCCGACACCACCGCGAGCAGTTCGCCGTCCGGGGCGTAGACCGCATACGGCCCGGGTCGGCCGATCGGTGCGATCGGGCCACCGTGACCGAGCACCCGGGCCTCCTCCGCGCCGACCTCGCGGCCGGTGAGGAAGCGGCTGGCGGCGGTCGCCATGGGCAACTGCACCACGTCCGGTGCCCGCTGCTCAAGCTCCGCCAGAGTGGCGGCTTCGGCCGCGGTGAACCCGCCGACCGCGGTCCGGCGCAGCGCGGTGAGGTGCCCGCCGACGCCGAGCGCAGTCCCCAGATCCCGGGCGATGGCCCGGATGTACGTGCCGGACGAGCAGGCCACCTCGACGTCGACGTCGACGCTGCCGTCGGTCGGCGGGTGGACGGCGATCGGGTCGAGGCGGGAGATGGTCACCCGGCGGGCGGCCAGCTCGACCTGCTCGCCGGAGCGGACCCGCCGGTACGCCCGCTGCCCGTTGATCTTGATTGCGCTCACGGCGCTGGGCACCTGGTCGATCTCCCCGGTCAGCGCGGTCAGCCCGGCCCGGATCCGCTCCTCGGTGACACCGTCCACCGGCAACCGGGCGGTGACCTCCCCCTCGGCGTCGTCGGTCACCGTCGACACGCCGAGCCGGATGGTGGCCGTGTAGGTCTTGCCGACGCCGATCACGTAGGTAAGCAGCCGGGTGGCCCGGTTCACCGCGACCACCAGCACGCCGGTCGCCATCGGGTCCAGGGTGCCGCCGTGGCCCACCCGACGGGTGCCGGCCAGCCGCCGTATCCGGGCGACGACGTCATGCGAGGTCATCCCGGCCGACTTGTCGACCACGATCAGTCCGTGCGTACTCACGACTGCCAAGCCTGCCAGATCCCGATACTTGGTGGCGATCAGGTCCGGTCGCCCGATGGCCGCAGCGATCAGGTCCGGCCGGCCGGCACGCCGAGCACCGTCCACTGCGGCGACCTCAGCCGGTGGACCAGCCCGACCAGCCGGACCAGCATGAACACCGCCAGCCCGGCCCAGATGCCGGCCAGACCGAAATCGAGCAGGTAGCCGGCCCAGATGACCGGCAGGAATCCGCCGAGCGCGCCACCGATCGTGAGGTCACGTAGGTAACGCAGATCACCCGCCCCGATGAAGACCCCGTCGAGAGCGAAGACCACCCCGGCCACCGGCTGCAGCGCCACGAACCACGGCCAGATGACCATCGCCTGGTCGTGCACGCCGAGGTCAGGGCTGAACCAGCCGGGAATCACCGGGGCACCGGCGGCGAACAGCACCGCGAATCCGACGCCGGCGAGGAGGCCGAACAGCACCAGCCGGCGGGCGAGCAGCCGGGCGCCCGCCGCGTCACCGGCGCCCAGCGCCGCGCCGACCAGCGACTGGCCGGCGATCGCCAGCGCGTCCATCGCCAGCGCGGTGAAGAACCACAGCTGGATGGCGATCTGGTGGGCGCCGACCTGGATGGTGCCGTACCGTGCCGCGACAGCGGTGGCGGACAGGAAGCTGACCTGGAACGCGGCGCCTCGGATCAGCAGGTCACGTCCGACGGTGAGGTGGGTCAGCAGGAGGTGCGGCCGGGGGCGCAACGGCGCCCCGGCCGTCGCCAGCGCCCGGACGAAGAGCAGACCGCCCAGGGTCTGCGCGACGACGTTGGCCACCGCCGACCCGGTCAGCCCCAGACCCAGCGGGTAGACCAGCACCGGGCAGAGCACGGCGGAGACGACGTTGGCCGCCAGCACGTACCACACCGGACGGCGGGTCTCCTGCACACCGCGCATCCAGCCGTTGCCGGCGGCGGCCAGCAGCAGACCCGGCGCGCCCCAGGCGGCGATCCGCAGCCACTGTTCGGCGGCGTCGGCGACCGGGCCGTGCGCCCCGGCGAGCCCAGCGGTGATCGGACCGGCCAGGATCTGCAGCGCTACGGCGAGCAGCAGTCCGGCGAACGCCCCGAGCCAGGACGCCTGAACCCCCTCGGCCAGGGCGGCGGCCCGGTCACCGGCGCCGTAACGGCGGGCGGCGCGGCCGGTGGTGCCGTACGCCGCGACAGTGCCGAGCCAGGCGGCCACCGACATCACGGTGCCACCCACCGCGACGGCGGCGAGGGCCACCGGCCCGAGGCGGCCGACGACGGCGGTGTCGACGAGGACGTAGATCGGCTCGGCCGCCAGCACGACCAAAGCGGGTAGTGCCAGGCGCACGATCCGTCGGGTGGACGCCGACCGTGGTTCGGACCCCGGGCCGGACGGTGGCGACGGTGGCGTAGTGCCGGAGGTGGCCATCGCGGTACAGCCTGACAGCCGATTGGTAAGGAGCGCTATTGCCCAGGTCACTTACCTAGGCGGAACACCGCAGACCGATTCCCGCAACACACCGACCCAGGCCGCGCGGTCTCGCGCGACGGCGCGGCCGGAGGCGACCCGCAGACGTTACTGGCGGGTGTCCATCGACATCTGCAATGCCCGCCGGGCCTGCTCGCGCGCTTCGTCGGCGGTTTCGGGCTTGGGCTTGCTGGGCATGACGCCACGACCTTCCCACAGGTTGACACCGGATTGCCGACGACGGCACCTCCGGGATCACCGGGGCCGCGACCAGGCGGACAGGCGGCGGGCAGGTGTGGCCCGCACCACACCCAAGTTATCGTTCAGGTCCACATCCTGCGCACTGTTCCCACAATGCGAGAGAAATACATTAGTCTACGTCGATCACCGCGCGAAGAAGTGCCACCCGACCCACCACCAGAATCCGAAGACCCCGATCCGACCGACCGGCACCCTGCCCACCTCGTACTGCATCACGTACGCGCAAACGTCACCGAACGTCGGGATCCGCGAGCCCGGCCGCCTGGCGAGCAGTTCCAGCACCCCGAACAGCGCCAGCGCGACGACGAAACCGCCGATCACCGCCGCCCGAGTACCACTCATCGCCGCACCAGCACCCAGAACGCGGCCAGCCAGCCGCAGTACGCCGCCGACCGGGCCACTGGCCCGTCCAGCACCGGATCGGCCAGCTTGGAGAAGGTCGGGAAGTCGTCGGTCGAGCCCATCGCGAACGTGGCGCCCTCGACGACGGTGAACATCGCGACCGGCACGATCCACCACACCGCACCGTCACCGAGTCGACATGGGGTCGGCCGCCGTGGCACCCGGTGCGACAGACCGAACCAGATCAGCGCCCCGCCGGTGCCGATGGTGTACAGGTTCGCCGCCGTCGAGAACGAGGGCAGCTGCCCACCCACCAGCGACAGTACGGCAATGACCGGGATCGAGACGACCGGTCGGTCCCAGGCCCGCGGCACCTCCGCGGTGAGCTCAGACGGCTGCTCCATCACTCGATTGTCCCTGGTCGGTGACGACGAGTGAAGTGTCTATGCAGGTGGTCGGGGCTCGGTTGGCGAGATCTGGCACCTGTGGAGGAGACCGACCCGCGCCCGGGTCAGCGATCGGGGCACTCAGCCAAGCTGGGCACGGATGGCAGCGATGACCTCGTCGGCGCTGCCGACACCGGTGAAGCCGGCAGCGAGCCGATGCCCACCGCCGCCGAGCGCCACCGCCACCGCACTCACGTCGACACCGCCCTTGCTGCGCATCGATACCGCCCATCCGGTCTCGCTCACCTGCTTGAGCACGCAGCTCACATCCGCCTCGACCGTGCACCGGACCGAATCGATCAACGCCTCAAGCACATACGGCGGCTGGTCGAAACGTTCCAGATCGGCCAGGGTGGCATGGGTCCAGACGAGGCCCTGGCCGCCGGCTGCCGCCGGCTCCAGGACGCAACGTTGCAGCACCGCACCGAAGAGCTGGACCGCCCCGAACGGTCGGCTGTCGAAGACCCGCCGGGAGACCTCGGCCGGGCTGATGCCGGTGGCCAGCAACCGGGCGGCGAACTGGTGCACCGCCGGGGTGGTCATGTCGAACCGGAACGAACCGGTGTCGGTGATCAGCGCAATGTAGAGACACTCGGCGATCTCCCGGTCCAGCGGTACGCCGAGCCGGCCGAGCAACTGGTCGACCACCACCGAGGTGGCCGCCGCAGTCGGGTCCACGAGATGAATACCGCCGAACCGGGTGTTGGAGGCGTGGTGGTCGACCACGATCGCCGTCCGGGTCGTCATCCGATCGGCCAGGGCGTTCAGCCGGGACGCGCTCGCCACGTCGAAGCAGAGCGCCAGATCCGGATCGGCCCACGCCTCGTCCGGCTGGACCAACAGGTGGGAGCCGGGCATTCCCCGCAGGGACGGCGGCAGCTCCTGGTTGCCGGGAAACGCGGCCTGCACCGCGCAGCCGCCGAGCCGGGTCAGGCCCAGCCCGAAGCCGAGCATGCTGCCGAGCGCGTCACCGTCGGGGTTGACGTGGCACAGCAGCAGGACCCTCCCGCCGGGCGGGACCGCACGGACGGCGGCGACTGCGGCCGCCCACTCGTCCCCGGTCGGCCCGGTCGCCTGATCGGCGGCCGGTGGACCGACCGGAGACGGAACGCTGATCATCGGGGTCGCCCGTCCGGATGGGGCTGGCCGGACCCGGCTGCGTCAGCGGTCGCCGTGCCCTTCGGGGCCGCCTCCGCTGGGTCTTCGTCGTCCGCTGCGTCCTCGTCGTCATCCGAATCGGCCCGGTACGGCTGGGCGTCACCGGCGTACTCGGCGTTCGCCGCCAGCCGCTGCACCTCGGCGTCGGCGCTGCGGGCTGCGGCAAGCAGATCGTCGATGTGCTTGGCATGCTCCTGCACGTCGTCGAGGACGAAGGTGAGCGTCGGTGAGTGACGCAGCCCGAGCGCCTTGCCGACCGTGCTGCGCAGCAGCCCGTTCGCGCTGTCCAACGCCGCCTTGGTGCCGGCCTGGGCGGCGGCGTCACCGAGGACCGTGTAGAAGACCGTCGCGTCGCGCAGATCAGCGGTGATCCGCGCGTCGGTGATGGTGATCATGCCGAGTCTGGGGTCCTTGATCTGGGTACGCACCACCGAAGCCACCAGCTCGCGCACGCGCTCCGCGTGCCTGCGCACCCGCGCCGGGTCCGTCATTTCTACCTCCGCGGTGTCCGGTCAACGTGTCGACCCTACCTGTGCGCCGTACGCCGGGCCGGTCGGTGCGCGTGCGTGCCGGACCAGTCGGTGTCGTGGATCAGTCGTCGGCGCCGTAGAGCCGGCGCCGGACGGAGAGCAGCTCGATCTCGGGCCGACCGGTCACCATCCGTTCACAGTTGTCAAGTACCTCACGTACGTGCGCCGCGTCGGCCGCGACCACCGCCACCGCGATCTCCGCCCGGCCGTACCGGTCGAGCGCGCCGACCTCGGCGGCGGAGACCTCGAAGCGGCGCAGCGCGGCGACGATCGGGCGTACGTAGGAGCGTTTCGCCTTCAGCGACTGGGAGTCGCCCGGCAGCAGCATGTCGAAGGTGGCGGTTCCGGTGAACATCGTCCCGAAGAATACGCGGTCAGCGGCGGACTCGGCCGGCACCCGACGCCGACCGGCGATCGGCAGGCGGTACCGCCAGGCGGCACCGACGCGAGCAAGCGGTCGGCAACCGGTGAAGCGCACCCGGTTGCCGACCGCCCGTCGGCGTGCTGCGAGCCCTACGCCGAGCGGATCAGGTACGTACCTTCTCCCGCATCTCGAAGGTCTCGATGATGTCGCCCACCTGGATGTTGTTGTAGTTCCCCAGGGTCAGACCGCATTCGAAGCCCTCCCGGACCTCGGTCGCGTCGTCCTTGAAGCGCTTGAGCGAGCTGATGGTGACGTTGTCCGCCACCACCGCGCCGTCGCGCAGCAGCCGGGCCTTGGCGTTGCGTCGAATGATGCCCGACCGGACCATGCAGCCGGCGATGTTGCCGATCTTGGACGAACGGAACACGTCGCGGATCTCCGCGCTGCCCAGCTCGACCTCCTCGAACTCCGGCTTGAGCAGGCCCTTGAGCGCCGCGTCGATCTCCTCGATGGCCTGATAGATGACGGTGTAGTACCGGATCTCGACGCCTTCGCGGTCGGCGATCTCCCGGACCTTGTTGGAGGCCCGGACGTTGAAGCCGATGATCGTCGCCGCCTCGGCGGACGCGCTCGCGAGCATCACGTTGCTCTCGGTGATCGCACCCACACCCCGGTCCAGGATCCGCAGCTGGACCTCGTCCGGGATGTCGAGCTTGAACAGCGCGTCCTCCAACGCCTCGACCGAGCCGGAGACATCGCCCTTGAGGATCAGGTTGAGCGACGTCTTCTCGCCCTCCTTGATCTGCTCCATGAGCGTCTCCAGCGTCGCCCGGCCGCGGGAGTTGGCAAAGCTCGCCGCCCGCCGCCGTGCCTGTCGCTGCTCGGCGATCTGCCGCACCGTCCGGTCGTCCTGCGCGGCGAGGAACGTGTCACCCGCGCTGGGTACTGCGGTGAGACCGAGCACCAGCACCGGACGGGCCGGACCCGCCTCGGCGACCTGGTTGCCGTTCTCGTCCAGCATGGCCCGGACCCGGCCGTGCGCGCCGCCCGCCACGATCGAGTCGCCGGTACGCAGGGTGCCCTTCTGCACCAGTACGGTCGCCACCGCGCCCCGGCCCTTGTCCAGGTGCGCCTCGATCGCGATGCCCTGCGCCGGGCCGTCGACCGGAGCGGTGAGCTCGAGCGCAGCGTCGGCGGTCAGCAGCACCGCCTCCAGCAACTGGTCGATGCCGGTGCCGGGCTTGGCCGCCACGTTGACGAACATGGTCTCGCCGCCGTACTCCTCGGCGACCAGACCGTACTCGGTCAACTGCTGGCGAACCTTGTCCGGGTTGGCCTCCGGCTTGTCGATCTTGTTGACCGCGACCACGATCGGCACGTCGGCCGCCTTGGCGTGGTTCAGCGCCTCGATGGTCTGTGGCATGACTCCGTCGTCGGCCGCAACCACCAGCACCACGATGTCGGTGACCTGCGCACCACGGGCACGCATGGCGGTGAACGCCTCGTGACCCGGGGTGTCGATGAAGGTCAACGCGCGGTCCACCCCGTCGTGCGGCACGTGCACCTGGTAGGCACCGATGTGCTGGGTGATGCCGCCGGCCTCGCCCTCGACCAGGTTGGTCTGCCGAATCGCATCGAGCAGCTTGGTCTTACCGTGGTCGACGTGACCCATCACGGTCACCACCGGCGGTCGGGTGACCAGCCGGTCGGAGTCCACCTCGGCATCGAGGTCGATGTTGAACTGCGCGAGCAGTTCGCGGTCCTCGTCCTCCGGGCTGACGATCTGCACGTTGAACCCGAGGTGCTCACCCAACAACTGCAGCGTCTCGTCCGAGCAGGACTGGGTGGCGGTGACCATCTCGCCCAGGTTGAACATCTCCTGGACCAGCGACCCCGGATTGGCGTTGATCTTGTCAGCGAAGTCCGACAGCGACGCCCCACGCGACAGCCGTACCGCCTGACCCTGGCCACGCGGCGCGCCGGAACTCATCGTCGGCGCGGAGAGGTTGTCGAATTCCTGTCTGCGCTGCTTCTTGGACTTGCGGCCCCTGGTCGGGCGCCCACCCGGCCGCCCGAAGGCACCTGCGGTGCCGCCACCACGGCCACGGCCGCCACCACCGGGCCGACCCCCGCCGCCGGCAGGGGCGCCACCGCGGAAGCCACCGCCGCCGCCACCAGGGCCGCCACGGTAACCGCCGCCACCGCCGCCGCCACCAGGGCCGCCACGGTAACCGCCGCCACCGCCGCCGCCACCAGGGCCGCCACGGTAACCGCCGCCACCGCCGCCACGGCCGCCACCGGGACCACCGGGTCGGCCGGCGCCGCCGGGACCACCCGGGCGACCCGGGCGCTGCGACGGCATCGACGCCGGACTCGGCCGCGGTGGCATCGACGCCGGGCTCGGCCGCGGTGGCATCGACGCCGGGTTGGGCCGCTGCCCACCACCGGCGGCGGGTCGCTGCCCACCACCCTGGCTGATGCCGAACGGGTTGTTGCCGCCCCGCGCCGGCGGGCGGGCACCCGGCCGACCGGGTGCCCCCGACGATGGCGCACCGGGCGTCGACGGCCGACCGCCGGTCGAGCGACCGGCTGCCGGGCTACCTGGACGCGGCGGCACCGACCCTGGTCCGGGCTTGGGTCGGGGACCGCCGTCCGCCGGGGGCTCCCGCCGGCCGGTGTCCCGCTGCTTCGCCGCCTGCTGGGCGGCCTTGACGTTGGCCTCCTGCTCGGCCTTGAGCGCTGCCGCCCGCGCCTCGGCGGCGGCCACCTCGATGTCGTGCGCGCTCGCTGGCTTGGCCACCGGGGCCGCCGACGGCGGCGGACCGGGCACCGGGGCCTTGGGGCGCATCGACGACGGCGCCGCCGGCCGGCGCGGTGGCGCCGGCTTGGCGGAGACTCTCGGCTCGGTGCTGTTCGTCGGCGCCGCGGCCGGCCGGGCCGGTGCCGACGGTGACGACGACTGGGACGCCGCCGCGAACGCACCACGGAGGCGTCGGGCGACCGGTGCTTCCACCGTGCTCGACGCGGATTTCACGAACTCGCCCATCTCCTTGAGTTTGGCGAGAACGGTCTTGCTTTCGACCCCGAGCTCTTTGGCGAGCTCGTGTACGCGGGCCTTGCCTGCCACTGCACTCCTCACTCCGAGGTCGTGCGGGCAGCACCCGCAGCGACCTCACTCGTGCACTAGAAGCCTGCTCATTGCTGGGACTTCATCGTGTGCTCATGTCGGTCGTCCTACCTTGCTGTGCGACCCTCGTCCGGCCGGATGACCGGACGTAGCGGTTGACGTGCTGATGTACTCGGCCAGCTCGCCGGTGTCAACGACACCGGACACCCGCAGCGCCCGCCCGAAGGCGCGACGCCGCTGTGCCAGCTCCAGACATGCCGGACCGGGATGCAGGTGCGCACCCCGCCCCGGCAAACCACGGATCGGATCAGGTCGCAGGCGCGACACGTCCTCGCCTGCGACTACGACAACCCGTAGCAGCTCGTGAACCGGTGCACGTCGTCGGCAGCCCACACAGGTGCGCACCGGCAACGCACGTCGTACCACGAGAAAAGTCTACCCCGACGCGCCAGAGACCGCGCCGCCCGGTTCCGGAGCCGGATCCCGACCAGCGGAACCGGCCTCGGTGTCCGGTCGGATGTCGATCCGCCAGCCGGTCAATCGGGCAGCAAGCCGGGCATTCTGCCCCTCCCTGCCGATGGCCAGCGAAAGTTGAAAGTCCGGCACCGTCACCCGGGCGGTACGGGTGGCCGCGTCGACCACCTCGACCCGCAACGCCTTCGCCGGCGACAGCGCGTTACCCACGAAGGCGGCCGGGTCGTCGGACCAGTCGATGATGTCGATCTTCTCGCCGTGCAGTTCGCTCATCACCGCCCGCACCCGCTGGCCCATCGGACCGATACAGGCACCCTTGGCGTTGACCCCGGAAGCGGTCGACCGTACCGCGATCTTGGTCCGGTGGCCCGCTTCCCGGGCGATCGCCGCGATCTCCACGGTGCCGTCGGCGATCTCCGGGACCTCCAGCGCGAACAGCCGCTTGACCAGATTGGGGTGAGAACGGGACAGGGTGATCTGCGGCCCCCGGAACCCTTTGGCCACGTGCACCACCACGCACCGGATCCGCTGGCCGTGCGGGTAGGTCTCACCCGGCACCTGCTCGGCGGCCGGCAGCACTGCCTCCAACTTGCCCAGGTCGACGGTGACGATCCCCTTCTCGGTGCGGGCCTCATGGGCCTGGATCACCCCGGTGACGAGGTCACCGTCGCGCCCGGCGTACTCCCCGAAGTGAACTTCGTCGGTTGCTTCCCGCAACCGCTGCAGAATCACCTGTTTGGCGGTCATCGCGGCGATCCGCCCGAAATCGTGCGGGGTGTCGTCCCACTCGCGCAGCACCGCGCCCTCGGCGTCGAGATCCTGGGCGTAGACCAGCGCCATCCCACTGCGCCGGTCGATCTCGACCCGGGCATGGGTCTGCGCGCCCTCGGTGTGCCGGTACGCGGTCAGCAGCGCGGCCTCGATAGCCGCGAGAATCGTGTCGAACGGGATCTCCCGCTCGCGCTCCAGTGCGCGCAGCGCCGCGAGGTCGATGTTCACCTCTCCTCGTCCTCCACTTCGTCGTCGTCGGACGGGTCGTCGACATCCGCCGGGTCGTCGTCGACGACCTCGTCGAGGCGGTTGAACTCCACCTGGACCCGCCCGGGGCCGAGGTCGTCGTAGGGCCACCGCTGCACGTCACCGTCGACGTCCAGCTCCACCGACTCATCGTCGGCCGTGACGATCCGGCCGGTCACCTGGCGCTGGGCCACGGTCACCCGCACCAGCCGGCCGGCGTTGCGGCGCCAGTGCCGGGACAACCGCAGCGGCCGGTCCACGCCGGGGGAACTGACCTCGAGCTGGTACTCGCCGACGATCAGCTCCGCGCCGGCCACCGACTCGGCCTCGTCCAGGGCCACCGAGACCGCGCGGGACACCTCGGCCACCGAGTCGAGCCCGACGCCGCCGTCGGCGTCGACGATCACCCGGACCAGGTATCGACGACCCACCCGGGAGACCGAGACGTCCTCCAGGTCGAAGCCGGCAGCCCGGACCACTGGCTCGACGATCGCACGCAACCGGTCACGCCGGGCCGCAGTTGCGACCTGGGGCCGTTGCGTGCCGTCCGGACGGGGCCGCGTGGCGGCGGCCCGACGGGCGCGGGAACCGGGTGACCTGCCACCAGCGCGGTCACGCTGTGTCATCTCCGCACCCTTCCACCGTTATCTTCTTCGTTGGCCGCTCGACGCGACACCAGCGGTGCCGCCGGATGTTACTCCGACGCGACTGGGCAGAGCGTAACGCGCGGCCGAGGCGATCGACCCCCCGGCGCACCGAGGAAACCGGACACCCGACCGCACGCGGATACGGGTAGCCACCCGGGACAGCGACGACCACACTGAGTCGCGAGTACAGAACTTTCCGGATAGGCTCCGGCCGGGCCGATCCCGGGAGGCGCGGACCGAACGCGGCGTCGATGGTGTTGACTGGTCCGGTGTTCGCGAACCAACCAGGCCGGCGGGCGATCGGCAGGATCGCGCACCCGGCCACCTCTGCGGCCAGCGGCTGCAGCCGACGCGGAGTGATCCGGGGTGCCGTCGGAGCGGCCGTCGCCCTCGCCGTCCCGGCCGGGCTGGCCGGATGCGGCCTGCTCGGCGGTGAGCCGGAGCCCGAACCGGAGCCGGATCCACTCGCCGGCCTGCTCGCCGCCACGCTGGAGCTGGTAGGTCGCTACGACGCCGCGATGACCACGGCGGCCGGACTCGGCCCGCTGCTGACCCCGGTCGTCGCCACCCACCGGGCGCACGCCGAGGAGCTCAGCCGGCTGACCGGGATCGCCCTACCGGCCCCGACGACCGCCGCCCCCGGCGGCCAACCCACCGACCCGGGCACGGCCGTACCGGGGCCCGGCACCTCGGCCCCGCCGGGCGACCGGGCCGCCGTACTCACCGCGTTGCGGTCCGCGGAGGAGGCTGCCGCAACCGAGGCCGCAGCCGCGTGCCACACCGCCGCTGCCGACCGGGCCGCACTACTGGGCTCGATCGCCGCCGCCCGCACCTGCCACCTTGAGGTGCTGCGTTGAGCGTGCATCACCGGATCAGAAGGAGCAGAGACCGTGGCTGACGGGTGGGAGCAGGCACTCGCCGCCGAGTACGCGGCGATCTTCGCCTACGGCGTACTCGGGGTCCAGCTCGACGGCGACGCCGCTGGCCGGGCCCGGGACGCCGAGGCCGCCCACCGGGACCGGCGCGACCAGCTGATCCTGCGGATCGGCGCCGCCGCACCGCCGGTCGACCCGGCCTATCAGCTGCCGTTCCCGGTCACCGACACGACCAGCGCCCTGCGGTTGGCCGCCGAGGTGGAGGAGCGGGCCGCCGCCGTCTGGCGGGCGGTGCTGCCGGTCACCTCCGGCGCGGACCGTGAGGCGGCCCTCACCGTCCTGATCGAGTACGCGGTCCGCGCGACCCGCTGGCGACAGGCGGCCGGCGTCACACCGGCCGTACCGACCTGGCCGGGCCGGCCCGGCTGAAGCGAGGCTGACGCGCGACCGGAAATCCCGCGACCGGAACCGCAATTCATGATCCCGGTTGCCGCCCACCTACCCGGTATGCATACTCAGCTGGCATGTCGATCCGCCACGGGCTGCTCGCGCTGCTCGACCGGGGCCCGATGCACGGGTACCAGCTCCGGGCCGCCTTCGAGGAGGCCACCGGCGGGGCGTGGCCGCTCAACATCGGTCAGGTGTACACCACGCTCAGCAGGCTGGAACGCGACGGGCTGGTGCACGCGCTGGCGGGCAACGCGGCCGGGCAGCGACCGTTCGCCATCACCGACGCCGGCCGGGACGCGCTGGCCGGCTGGTTCAGCAGCCCGGTGGGCCGCGTCGGCCAAGGCCGCGACGAGCTGACGGTGAAGATCGCCCTCGCGCTGAGCACACCCCGGGCGGACGTACGCGGGGTGGTCGCGGCGCAACGGGCGGCGACCCTGGACGCGGTACGGGAGCTGACCCGTGCCCGAGCGAGGTCGGCCGACGTCGACCGCGTCGGCCGGCTGGTGCTCGACGCGATGCTGTTCCGGGCGGAGGCGGAGATCCGCTGGCTCGACCACTGTGAGACCAGTCTGCTGGGCCCCGGTCCGGTCAGGGCAGGGTGAGGATCTCGAAGCCGTCCTCGGTGACCACGATCGTGTGCTCGAACTGGGCGGTCCACCGGCGGTCCTTGGTGACCACCGTCCAGCCGTCCCGCCACATGTCGTACTCGTGCGTGCCGAGCGTGATCATCGGCTCGACGGTGAACGTCATTCCCGGTTCCATCACGTCCGTGGGTCGTGGACTGTCGTAGTGCGGAACGTACAGCCCGCTGTGGAACGCCTCACCGATGCCGTGGCCGGTGAAGTCGCGTACCACGCCGTAGCCGAACCGACGGGCGTAGGACTCGATCACCCGGCCGATCACGTTGATCTGCCGCCCCGGGGCCACCGCCCGGATGCCCCGCATCATCGCCTCGTGGGTCCGCTCGACCAGCAGTTGGGCCTCCTGGGAGACCTCGCCGACGCAGAAGGTCGCGTCGGTGTCGCCGTGCACCCCGCCGATGTAGGCGGTCACGTCGACGTTGGCGATGTCGCCGTCGGCCAGCACCGTGGAGTCGGGGATGCCGTGGCAGACGACCTCATTGAGGCTGGTGCAGCAGGATTTGGGGAACCCCTTGTAGCCCAGGGTCGACGGATAGGCGCCGTTGTCACAGAGGAAGTCGTGCACCACCGCGTCGATCTCGTCGGTGGTCACCCCTGGTTTGCAGTGCTCACCGGCGAGCTGCACGGCCCGGGCGGCGAGCCGACCCGCCACCCGCATCCGCTCGATCGTCTCCGGGGACTGCACGTGCGAGCCCCGCCAGGGCGCGGGCTGCTTGCGACCGACGTACTCCGGCCGGGTGATGTGCGCCGGCACCGGCCGCCACGGCGAGATCTTTCCAGGGGTCAGCGGAGCGCGGACGGAGGTCATGCGTCCAGCCTAGCGCCGTCGGTGCCGACCCAACCGGCCGGCGACCGGGCCACCACCATCACGCTGGGCAGTCGACCTTTTACCGCCGAATCTTGCCGGATCCGCACAGTTGTGCCATCTTAACGTTCGTGAATCAGCAGGGTCAGGAGCAGCACTTCTCCGCCACCAGTGACCTGGACGGTGACCGTCTGACCGTCACTGTCACCGGCGAGGTGGACATGGCCACCGCCGATCGCATGTACCGGGCCGCGATCCACGAGGACGCCGGCAAGGTGACCCTCGATCTGCGTACGGTCTCGTTCTTCGACTCGGCGGCCATCCACGCGCTGCTCCAGCTCACCGACCACTACCCGCAGGCGTTGACGGTGCTGCCGTCCCGGCAGGTCCGCCGGGTCCTGGACATCTCCGGCCTCGGCGGGCAGCCGTGGCTGGCCGCCGACTGACACCGACCGGCGGCCCGGTCCGGGCGGTCAGGAGGGATCCGGTCGGGGATCCAGTCGACGGCGCAACGTGACCTCGCTGCCCTGCCCGTCCCGGTCGATCCGCAGTTCGGCCAGGGCGGCGATCAACGCCAGTCCCCGACCCCGGAACCCGATGTCGGAGTCCTCCCGCCAACCGCCGCTGTCCCGGACGCTGGCGACCAGGTGGTCCCCGTCGATACCAACCTCCAGCCAGATGTCCGGCTGCGCCGGGGTGACCGGGTGCTCTATCGCGTTGGCCGCCGCCTCGGAGATCGCCACCGTCAGATCGAACTGGTCGGTGTCGCCGATCCGGTGCGCGGCGAAGAAGTCCGCCAGCCGTCGACGCAGCAGCGCCAGTGCCCGCGCCTGCGCCGGCAGCCGCATCCTGAGGCGGTCCAGCTCGGTCGCCTCCAGCACCAGCACCGCGACGTCGTCGCGACGTGGCCGGCGGGCCACCCGGCGCAGCAGCCGGTCGGCGATCTCCTCGACGTGATCGCCGCCGGCTCGGGCGTCGGCCCGGACCTGGTCCAGCCCGGCGTCGATGCCCCTGGTGCGGTCCTCGATCAGCCCGTCCGTGTAGCAGATCAGTCGGCTGCCGATGTCGAGCCGATCGGTCGCCGTGTCGTAGCGGCTGTCCCGGATCGCCCCGATCGGCGGGCCGAGCGCCCGCTCGTGCAGCAGCTCGGCCGTTGCGCCGTCAACCACCACCGGTGGCGGATGGCCGGCACTGGCGTACCGCAGCACACCGCTGGACGGCTCGAGCCACAGGCAGAGCACGGTGGCAAGGGAACGCCGGCCCATCGTCGTGACCAGCCGATTCAGCCGGGTGAGGGCGTCACCGGGCGAGAAGCCCTCCAGCAGGTACGCCCGCAGCGCGTTACGCAGCTGACCCATGGTGGCCGCCGCGTTCACACCCTTGCCGACCACGTCGCCGATCACCAGGACCAGCCGACCGCCGCCGACCTCCACCACGTCGTACCAGTCGCCGCCGACCTCAGCCTCGGCGTTGCCGGGCAGGTAGCGGCTGGCGATCAGCGCGCCGGGCACCCTGGGCAGCGTCTGGGGCAGCAGGCTGTGCTGCAGGGTGCTGGCGATGCGGTGCTCCGCCTCGTACAGCCGGGCATTGCCCAGCCGCAGCCCGACCATCCGGGCGAACTCCGCCAGCGCCGCCTCGTCGATGTCCGGGTCGGCGCCGACGCCGTCGAACGGCCAGACCGACAACTCGCCGAGCCGTTCCCCGTCGGCGCCGATGAACGGGGTGACCGTCGCCGGGTGGGCGGAGGGCTGGCCGCCGCCGTCCGCCTCGTAGCGGGCACCCGGTGCGGTGGCGACCACCTTCGACGCCCGGACCAGCCGCTGCACGTGTTCGACCGCGACCCGCAGCACCTCGCTGGTGGTCTGTGCGGTGTTGACCGCGACGGCGGCGTCGGCGAGGGCCCGCAGCTGGTGGATGATCCGGCCCCGCAGCTGACCCAGCTCGACGTTGGCCCGCACCCTGGCGACGAGCTCCTGCGCGGCGAACGGCTTCACCAGGTAGTCGTCGGCGCCAGCGGACAGCCCTAGCACGGCGGCCTCGGGCCCGGCCCGGGCGGAGAGCACGACGATCGGCACATGCCGCGTCCGCCGGTCCGCGCGCAACGCGGTGACCAGGCCGAAACCGTCCAGTTCCGGCATCATCACGTCGGTCAGGATCAGATCGAAGGGGGTACGGGTGGCGAGGGCAAGCGCCGCGGCACCGTCGGCCGCTGCGACCACCTGCCAGTGCGGTGCCAGCAACCGGGTCACGTGGTCGCGCAGGTCGGCGTTGTCGTCGGCCACCAGGATCCGCCCGACGGACTGGTCGACCCGTGGCTGCTCGGTCACCTCCCGCGCCGGCCCGACGCTCCACCGCTGCGTCTCGGCCAGGTACAGCTGTCTGGTGTCGCCGACCTCGTCGCGCCCGGCCGGCCGCTCGGAGTCCTCGCCGGTCGCCGGATCGGCGACCGGGCCGGCCGGCGGGGTCGGCCCGACGCCGACCGGGATCTCGACGGTGAAGACACTGCCCTGACCCGGTTCGCTGCGGACCGCGACGGCCCCGCCGTGCAGCTGAACAAGCTCCCGGACCAGCGCCAGCCCGATCCCGGTGCCTTCGTGGCTGCGGGCCCGGGTGCCGGCCACCCGGTGAAACCGCTCGAACAGATGCGGCAGGTCGGCGGCGGGGATACCGACCCCGGTGTCGGCGACAGCCAGCTCGACCGACGTGCCGAGCGCCCGTAACCGCACGGTGATGGTGCCGTCGAAGGTGAACTTCACCGCGTTGGACAGCAGGTTCAGGACGATCTTTTCCCACAGGTCCGGGTCAACCTGCACGGTCCCGGGCAGCGGCGGGCACTGTACGACCAGGTCCAGCCCGGCCCGCTGGGCAGCCGAGCGGAACGTGCTGGCCAACCGGTTCGTCAAGTCGGCCAGGTCGACCGGCTGCAGCGCTGCCCGCGCCCGGCCGGATTCCAGCCGGGAGAAGTCCAACACGGTGTTGACCAGCTTGAGCAGGCGAAGGGCGTTGCGGTGCATCATCTCGGCCCGCTCGCGGTGTGCCACCGGCAGGCCCGCGTCGGCAAGCTGGTCCTCGATCGGGCCGAGCAGCAACGTCAGGGGGGTCCGGAACTCGTGACTGACGTTGGCGAAGAAGTCGGTCTTGGCCTGGTCGATCACGGCGAGTTCGGCGGCTCGGGCCCGCTCGTGCAGATAGGCCCGCTGCTGGCTGACCGCGCTGGAGATCTGGGTGGTGATCAGGTCGAGGAAGTCGCGGTAGTCACTGGTGAACGGCAGGTGCCGGCTGTGGCCGAGGACGAGCGCACCGACCGGGTCGGTCGCCGCGCAGATCGGCAGGACGAGCACCTCCGGTGCTGCGGCGTCCGGTGGTGCGGCGACGAAGTCCGCCGCCCGGGCGGTCTGTACGGTACCGCCACGCAGGGCGTCCAACAGCGCGGCCGGGGCGTCGCCCGGGCTCGGCTGCGTCGGCGCGATGACGGTCTGCGTCGCGACGCCGGTGCAGCCGGCCAGTCGCGCGGAGTCCGCATCCGATCCGAGGTAGAGCAGGGCGAACGGGATGTCATCGTGGCAGGTGTCGAGTACCTCCAGCACACCACGGCGTAGGTCGGCCTGGCTCTGCAGATCGGACAACCGACTACCCAGCCCGGCGAGGGTACGGATCCGACGCTCGCCGAGCACCCGCCCGGTGGTCTCACTGACGATGCAGAAAACACCCCCGACGCTGCCGTCCTCGACCAGCAGCGGGTCGTAGGAGACGTCGAAGTAGGTCTGCTCGAGGAAGCCGTGCCGTTCGAGCAGGAACGGATGATCGGTGCCGCGGTAGGCGGTCCCGCTCTCGACCACCCCGGTGAACAGCGGCTCCAGCACGTCCCACAGCTCCGACCAGTGCTCGGCGGCGGGCTCGCCCAGGGCGGCCGGATGCTTGGCGCCGATCGTGGGCAGGTAGGCGTCGTTGTAGAAGGCGCGCAGCTGCGGCCCCCAGTAGAGCACGATCTGGGCCTGCGACGAGAGCATCATGCCGACCGCCTGGCACAGGCTGGCCGGCCAGCTGCCCAGCGCGCCGAGCGGGCTGCGGCTCCAGTCGCGCTCCCGGATCAGCCGGTTGGTCTCGCCGGCCCGGCCGAGGGCCGCGGCGAGCAAGGCAGGGACGGCCGGTCGAGGAGCCGGCACCATCGGTGCGCCGACCGACCGCTCGCCCTCTGTCATCGCTGGCCACCCTCGCTCGTCGAACCCGTCACCCGGCCGCCGCCACCGCGTCCACCTGCGGAGCCCCGCCACGCCCGCCGGCCGGGCCGGGCCCAGTCATGCGGCGTGGGTCGCCTCCTACCCCGGCGCCGCTCGAACGTAACGTGTGGTCGACCGGGCGGTCAGGAGAAGGCTGGCAGATCATGGATGCTGGTCGAAGAACATCAGCTGAGCTGCGGGGTGGCCAGGGTCGGTTCCGCCGGATCTGGACGGTGGGGTACCAGGTCGGGCGGCCGGGCCGGCGACCCGCCCGGGGAGGTCGCCGGCCCGCTCTGGTTGCGGCGCTGTCTGTCACCGGACCGCCTGGCCGGGACGTCATGCCGGGTACGGGCGCCGCGCCGGCGCCGACAGACATGGCCAGCGGCACCGGAGAGGCGGTCACCGTGGCAGGTGAGATGAGGCGGCTGCTGGAACAGGAGCTGGCCGCCCGGCCGGCCCCACCGATCGGGGATCTGGTCGCCGAGTCGGTACGCCTGGGGCGGCAGCGCCGCAACCGACGGGCCGCCGGCATCGGAATCGCCGCCGCATTGGCGACGGGCGCCGTCCTGCTGGTTCCGGCGGTGGTGGGGGGCGGGCTGCCGGTGCCGGACGGCGCACCGGCCGACGTCGGTGCGCCGGGCGTCGGTCAGCCGGTGGCACCGGCCTGGTCGGTCACCCCCGGCGCGGATCTGGCCGAGGCGACGAGCATCGAACCTGTGCCGCCGGCCGCCGGGGAGCCGACGGTCCGACCCGGATGTGACGTCAACGGCAGCTCGTCCACCGTCACCGCGCTGCCGGCCGCGCCCACCGAGGTGGCCAACTGTCCGGTCGCTGAGGTGTGGGATCTCGACATACCGCCGGTCGCCGCCGGCACCACCGCACCGGCCACCGCGGCGGGCGCGGTGGAACTGCTCACCCGGCTGCTGCCGGCCGGCCGGACAAGCGGGTACGCCAAGGTCGACCCGGCCGGGTCGGCCGGCGCGGTGGCGGTGCAGCTGCAGCTGGACCGGGGAGACGGGCCCCTGCTGATCCGGTTCTCGGTGTCGCCCGACCAGTTGTCGGAGGAAGCACTGGCGGCAGGCTGCGCCGCCGGCCAGATCTGCTACCCACTGGCCGGCGGCGGCACGGTCATCTTCGACGATGGCGCCGGCACCTGCCTCGGTGGCCGCTCCGTGCGGTACCACCGAGCCGACGGCCTACTGATCCGGCTGGATCTGGCCCGTTGCGGAGGAGGCCCGGCCCGGAGCACACCACTACCGACGGCGTTGACCGGCCAGGAGACCCTCGCCGTCGTCCTCGATCCGCGCTGGGGTACCCGGCTGCCAGCGGACCTGGTACGCGAAGGCGACGTCAGGTTCGGCGAGCTGCCGGTGGCCGGTACCCGTTGACCAGCCGGCCCCGTCGCCCGCACTACTGTTGACCGATGGCCCGTCTGTCGCCAGGTGACCACCGTCCAGAGCGGGACCGCGACCCCGCGGGACGGCCACGCAACGCCCGGCCGCGCGACGAGCTGGGTCGGCCGTTGCCGCCGGGCGCGTCGGGCGTACCGACCATGCCCGACGACCTGGTGCTCACCCCGCACGACGCGCTCGACGAGGCGCAGCGGCTGCTCGACGCCGGCCGGCCGTTCCACGCCCACGAGGTGCTGGAGTCGGCCTGGAAGGCGGCCCCGCCGGTGGAGCGGGAGTTCTGGCGCGGGCTGGCGCAGCTGGCGGTCGGGCTCACCCATGCGCGACGGGGCAACCTGGCCGGTGCGGCGCGGCTGCTGGCCAGGGCCGCGGACCGGATCGCGCCGTACGCCGGGCAGCGGCCGTACGGCGTACCCGTGCCGGATCTGGTGCGGTTCGGCCGGGACACGGCCGACCGGCTCGCCCACGACGGGGCCGTCGACCTCACTGTCCGGCTGCGGGTCGATCCGGGCCACGCGACAACCGCTCGGTGATCTCCCCGGCCGGCACCGGACGGCCGAAGTGCCAGCCCTGAGCCTGGTCGCAGCCGAGGGCCACCAGCCGGTCCGCCTGCTCACCGGTCTCCACCGCCTCGGCGGTGACCGTCAGGTTGAGCGCGTGGGCCAGCCGGACCAGCGCGTCAACGATCCGCTCGTCGCGGTCGCCCTCCGGACCGGCGACCCGCATCCCTTCTACGAAGGGACCGGCGAGTTTGAGCACGTGGATCGGCATCCGCCGCAGGTAGGCGAGGTTGGAGTAGCCGGTGCCGAAGTCGTCGATGGCCAACCGGACGCCGAGCCCCGCCAGCCGGCGCAGCGCCGGCAGCGGCTCACCGCCGGAGGCCATCACCGCGCTCTCGGTCAGCTCCAGCTGCAGCAGCTCCGGTGGCAGACCGGTCCGGGTGAGCGCCCCGGCCACCTCCCCGACGAGCTGCGGATCACTGACCTGGCGGGCGGAGATGTTGACGCTGACCACGATCGGGGCCTGCGGGTGCTCGGCCCGCCACCGGCTCGCCTGCCGGCACGCCTGTTCCAGCACCCACCGGCCGAGCCTGACGATCAGCCCGGTCTCCTCGGCGAGGGCGACGAACCGGTCCGGCCCGAGCCGGCCGAGCATCGGATGCTGCCAGCGGACCAGCGCTTCGACGGCGGCCACCGTCCGGTCGGACAGCCGGGTGATCGGCTGGTACTCGACGACGAACTCGCCACGGTCCAGCGCGGCCGGCAGTGCGGCGGCGAGCGCCGAGCGGGTGACGTCGCGTGCGCCGCGTACCGGGTCGAAGACGGCCCACCGGCCTCGCCCGTCGGCCTTTGCCCAGTACAGCGTGGTGTCGGCGGCCTTCATCACCTCGGTGGGGGTGGTGCCGGCCGTGGGCGAGGCGACGACCCCAATGCTCGCCGAGACGGTCAGCTGGTGCCCATCGACCTGGATCGGTGCGGCCAGCGCGGACTGGGCGGACTGGGCGACACCGACCAGTTGCGGCGTGCCGGTGCAACGGGTCACCAGGATCACGAACTCGTCGCCGCCCATCCGGGCGACCAGGTGCCCGGCGTCGGCGGCGCTGCCGGCGAGCCGCCGCGCCACCACGGCGAGCAGTTGGTCGCCGATGTCGTGACCGAGCCCGTCGTTGATCGACTTGAACCCGTCGAGATCCAGGAAGCAGACGCCGACCTGTCCGTCCGGGTCGGCCAACGCCTGGGCGAGCCGGTCGAAGAAGAGCACCCGGTTGGGCAGCCCGGTCAGCGGGTCGTGCTCGGCCTGGAAACGCAGCCGCTCCTGCAGCTCGTAGCGGTCGGTGATGTCCTCGACCATCGCGACGGTGAACCGGGGTCGGCCGTCGTCGTGGCGGATCAGCGACACCGCGAGGTCCGTCCAGATCGGTGCGCCGTCCTTGCGGTAGTAACGCTTCTCTACCCGGGCGCGGTCGTGCTTGCCCTCGATAAGTTCGAGGTAGAACTGGTACATGCCGGGCGCGTCGTCCGGGTGGAACAGCTGCCCGACGTTGATCTCCCGCAGTTCCGCGATGGTGTAGCCGAGCATGTCGGCGAACGCCTGATTGACGTCGATGATCCGCCCGTCGAGGTCGGCCAGCCCGATGCCGATCGCCGCGCCGGTGAAGACCGCCCGGAACCGCACTTCGCTGTCCCGCAGCGCCTGCTCGGCCGCGTCCCGGGCGGACCAGGCCGCCTGCCGGATGCTGGACTGCTGGGCAAAGGTCCGGTTGCGCAGTGCCCGGGCGTACTCCTCGGCGAGCCCGCCCTGCAGGTGGCTGATCCGTTCCCGGGCCGGTGCCGACGTCGCCAGCTGCGGTAGCACCAGCGGCAGGAAGCCCTGGCCGAGGGCCTGGACGGTCCAGCCCAGCACGGCCGGTTCGGTCAGGTGGCCCTCCACCAGCCAGCGCCCGACATCCCGGCCGGCCTGGCCGTCGAACGTCCCGGCCAGCACCGCCGCGGCCAGCCGCAGAGTGTGCCCGTGCAGGATGTCGGCGGTCTCGGCGTGGCTCAACGGCAGATAGCCGAGCCCGGCGGCGGCGGTCGCCCAGTCCCGGGCGAAGCGTCGCGCGCCCTCGGGATCGGCACCGCCATCGCCCGTCGCGGACGTCGCCATGGTCAGACCGCGGCGGCGTCCAGGCGGGCGACGCCGCCGAAGGCGCCGAACCGCTCCGGGTGGGCGTCCACGTCGGCGTCGGTGTCCGGCCGCCACAGTGGCAGGTGGACCACCCCCGGTTCGACGATGGTGAAGTCACCGAACATCGCGGCCACCTCGGCTCGCGAGCGCAGCGTGATCTCGGTGTCGGTCCGGGCCGACAACCGCTGCGCGGCCAGCACTTCCGGTGGCTGGTCCTCGTAGGTGGCGTGGGAGATCACCAGGTAGCTGCCGACCGCCGCGGTCGCTCGCAGCCGCCGCAGGACGCCCTGCGGATCGTCGGCGTCGGGCACGAAGTGCGCCACCCCGGCGAGCAGGATGCCGACCGGCCGGGTGAAGTCGACCAGCCCGGTCGCGGCGGCCTGGGCGCAGATCGCCTCCGGTTCGCGCAGATCGGCCTGCAGGACGGCGGCCCGGCCCACCTCGGCCAGGATGCTCCGACTGTGCGCCACGGCCACCGGGTCGATGTCCACATAGACCACGGTGGCCGCCGGGTTGACCGCGTGGGCCACCTCGTGGACGTTGCCCACCGTCGGGATACCGGAGCCGATGTCCAGGAACTGGTCGACGCCGTCGGCGAGCAGCGTCCGCACGGCGCGGCGTAGGAATGCCCGACCGGCCCTCATGGTCTCCGCCAGGTGCGGCGTCATCGCGGCGATCTGCTCGGCGAGTTGACGGTCGACCTCGAAGTTGTGGGCCCCACCGAGGAAGAAGTCGTAGACCCGGGCGGCGCTGGGACGACTCAGGTCGACTCCGGACGGGACTCCACTGGCCTGCTCCGCCATCCTGCCTCCAGCTCGTTCGCGACGTCCACGTCGGCCCAGGCGTGACGGGCGGGTCGGTACGGGCACCAGCCGTCCGCACCGGGCGCCGGCCAATGCTAACGCCGCGACGGTGGAATGTGCACCGTTGGCAGGTTCACGACATTGCCCTCATCCGGCCCGAGATCCGCCCACCGGATCGACACCATCTCAGCTGGCCGACTCGAGCAGCAGCGAGATACCCTGCCCGACCCCGATGCACATCGTGCAGAGCGCCCGGTCTGCGTCGCGGGCCCCCAGCTCCAGCGCTGCGGTCAGGGCCAGCCGCGCCCCGCTGGCCCCGAGCGGGTGCCCGAGGGCGATCGCCCCACCGTTCGGGTTGACATGCTCCGCGTCGGCCGGCAAACCGAGCTCCCGCAGTACCGCCACCGCTTGCGCGGCGAACGCCTCGTTGAGCTCCACAACATCCACTTCGGACATTTTGACACCCTGTCGACCGAGCAACCGACGGGTGGCCGGTACCGGCCCGATGCCCATCACCCGGGGCTCGACGCCGGCGGTGGCGGCGCCGGCCACCCGGGCCAGCGGGGTGAGTCCGTACCGCCGGATGGCGGCGTCACTGGCCACCAGCAGCGCGACCGCGCCGTCGTTGACCCCGGAGGAGTTGCCGGCGGTCACCGTACCGCCGGAGCGGAACGGCGTCGGCAGAGCAGCCAGCTTCTCCAGCGAAGTCTGCCGGGGGTGTTCGTCGACCGACACGGTCACCGTGCCCTTACGGCCCTGCGGCACCTCGACCGGCACGATCTCGGTGGCCAGTCGGCCGCTCGCCTGGGCCTGGGCGGCCCGCTGCTGGGACCGCAGCGCGAAGGCGTCCTGCGCGGCCCGATCCACGCCGTACTCGGCGGCCACGTTCTCCGCCGTCTCCGGCATCGAGTCGGTGCCCCAGCCGGCCCGCATCAGCGGGTTGACCAACCGCCAGCCGATCGTGGTGTCGTGGATCTCCGCGGTGCGCGCGTACGCCGTGGCCGCCTTCGGCAGCACGAACGGCGCCCGGCTCATGCTCTCCACCCCGCCGGCGACAACCAGGTCCGCCTCGCCGGCTACCACCGAACGGGCGGCGATCGCCACCGCGTCCAGCCCGGAACCGCAGAGCCGGTTCACCGTGGTGCCGCTGGTCCCGGTCGGCAGGCCGGCCAACAGCGCCGCCATCCGGGCCACGTTGCGGTTGTCCTCGCCGGCCTGGTTGGCGCAGCCGAGCACCACGTCGTCGACGGCGTCCCAGTCGACCGAGGGGTGCCGGGCGACGAGTTCGCGGATCACGTGGGCGGCCAGGTCGTCCGGACGCACCGGGGCGAGCGCCCCGGCGTAGCGGCCGAACGGCGTACGCACCCCGGCGACGAGATAGGCGACGGGCATCTCGGTCCTCCTCGGAAGGGCGGAAAGGGTCAGGGCCGGCCGGCCTGGGCGGGTGGTCGCTGCCCCCGCTTGGCCGCCTGGATCTGCTCGTAGACGTGCCCGCGCAGCTGGGTGAAGCGCGGCTCGGCGCGGGTGTGCAGCTGGTCGCGGTCGTCCGGCAGGTCGATCCGCAGGCTCTCCTGCACCACGGTCGGCGACGAGGACAGGATCAGCACCCGCTGCCCCAGGTAGACCGCCTCGTCGATGTCGTGGGTGACGAACAGGATGGTCACCCCGAGCCGCTGCCACAGCTGGCGGATCAGGTCCTCCAGGTCCGCGCGGGTCTGGGCGTCGACCGCCGCGAACGGCTCGTCCATCAACAGCACATCCGGCTGGTACGCGACCGCGCGGGCGATCGCCACCCGCTGCTGCATGCCGCCGGACAGCTGCCACGGATAGGCGTTGTGGGTGTCGGCCAGACCGACGGCGGCCAGCGCCTCGTCGACCAGTTCCCGGCGCTTGCCCCGGGCGATGCGCTTCTGCCGCAGCGGCAGCTCGACGTTGTCCCGCACGCTCATCCACGGGAACAGACTGCGCCCGTACTCCTGGAAGACGACCGCCATGCCGGGCGGCGGCCCGGTGATCGGCCTACCGCGCAGCCGGACCTCGCCGGAGGTCGGCGGCAGCAGCCCGGCCATGCACTTGAGCAGGGTGGTCTTGCCGCAGCCGGAGGGGCCGACCAGGCAGACCAGGTCGCCGTCCTCGATGGTGAAGGTGAGGTCGCGCACCGCCTCGACCTGGCGCTGCCGCCCGTCGTAGACCTTGCGCAGGCCCTGGACATCGAGCATGGGCTCGTTACCTCTCTATCGTTTCCGGCGCCGCCACGTCGGCCGGCCGCGCCGGGCAGCGGATCATGTGCCGCGCTGTGCCTGGCGCAGGCCGTGGTACCAGGCCAACGCCCGCATCTCGACGAAGCGGAAGAGCACCGACAGGGCGAAGCCGAGCAGACCGAGCAGCAGGATGCCGGTCCACATCTGCGGGATCGCGAAGGTGCGCTGGAACTGCACGATGGTGAACCCGAGACCGTTGCTGGCCGCGAACATCTCGCTGATCACCATCAGGATGATGCCGATCGACAGTGCCTGGCGCATGCCGGCGGCGATCTGCGGGCTGGCCGCCGGCAGCACCAGGTGCCGCAGCCGGGCCGGGCCGTTGAGGCCGTAGGAGCGGGCCGTGTCGGAGAGCACCTCGTCGGTGGCGCGCACGCCCTCGACGGTGTTGAGCAGGATCGGCCAGACGCAGCCGGCCGCGATCACCACGATCTTCATGGTGTTCTCGATGCCGGCGAAGAGCATGATGATCGGCACCAGCACCGGCGGCGGGATGGCCCGGAAGAACTCCAGCACCGGTTCCAGCGTGGCCCGCACGGTACGGATGCTGCCGACCAGTACGCCGAGCGCGACGCCGACGAACACCGCCACCGCGTAACCGGCGGCCAGCCGCAGCAGGCTGGGCAGCACGTCGGCCCGCAGGCGCTCGACGGTCCAGGTCTCGGCGAAGGAGCCGAGGATCCTGCTCAGCGGCGGCGCGTAGAAGCTGGTGCTACCGGCGCTGCTGAACCACCAGACGGCGAGCAGTACGGCCGGCAACGCGACGACCAGCCCGGCCCGCTTCAGCACCCCGGCCGCCCTCACACGATCACCTCGCCGCGCATCGACTGGTGCCAGGACAGTGCCCGCCGCTCGACCGCGCGGGCGATCAGGTTGATCCCGACGCCGAGCAGTCCGGTGACCACCACCAGGGCGTACATCAGGTCAACGGCGCCGGAGGTCTGCGCGACCGCGATCCGGCTGCCCAGCCCGGGAGCGCCGATGACCAGTTCCGCGGTGATCGCCAGCACCAGGGCGACGGCGGCGGCGAGCCGCACACCGGTCATCACGTACGGCAGCGAGGTCGGCCAGACGACGTGGCGGATTCGGGCCCACCGGCCGAGGCCGTAGCTGCGGGCGGTCTCGTCGGCGACCGGGTCGACGTCCTGTACGCCGTACAGGACCTGGACCAGCACCTGCCAGAACGCTGCGTAGACGACCAACAGCAGGGTGGATTCGAGGCCGGTGCCGTAGAGCAGCACGGCGAGCGGGATCAGCGCGACCGACGGGATCGGCCGCAGGAACTCGATGGTCGAGGCGGTGACCGCGCGCAGGGCCGGCACCGAACCGATGACCACGCCGAACGCGATGCCGGCGGTGACCGCGATGGCCAGGCCGATCGCCCAGCCGGTCAGCGTGTCACGGAGTGCCGACCAGAAGGCACCGTCGCCGAGCAGCTCGACCAGGGCGGCGAGGATCTCGGTGGCCGGCGGCAGGTAGCGCGCCGAGACGAGCGGGGTCGACGGGAGGACCTGCACCAGGACCAGCAGGCCGGCCAGGCCGGCGACGCCGAGCAGCGCTGTCGGTGGTCGGCGTCGCCGGCTGGGTGCGGCCCGGTGGGCTGTTGCTGACGTGCCCCGGTCGGGGCCGGCGGAGCCGGCCCCGACCGGGGTGTTGTCGACCGCTGTCACGGCAGCAGCGCGTCCAGATCGGGCTCGGACTCGAAGACACCGTCGGCGAGACCGAGCTCGGCGACCCGCTCGATCGACGCCCGGTTGATCTCGGCCGGCCACATCGGCAGCGTCATCGCGTCCAGGATCGCCTGGTCGATGTCGGTGTAGCTGCGCAGCACTGTGCGCACCTCGTCGGGGTGCGCGTTGGCGTAGGACAGCGACTCGGCCATCGCCTCCTGGAACCGCGCAACCAGGTCGGGGTTCTCCTGGGCGAGCTTGGTGCTGGTGAAGTAGACCGCGACGGTCAGGTTCGGGGCGGTGTCGACGAAGTTCCAGGCGACGACCCGGCCACCGGCGTCCTTGGCGATGGCGAGCGACGGCTCGACCATCCAGGCGGCGTCGACCTGGCCGCCCTCGACGGCGGCCGGCATCTGCGGGAACGCCATCTCGACGAACTCGATCTCGTCCGGGTTGCCACCGGCCTTGCGTACCGACTCGCGGACGCTGGTGTCGCCGATGTTCTTCAGCGTGTTCACCGCGACCTTCTTGCCCGCCAGGTCGGCGGCGGTCTGGATCGGGCTGTCCCCACGGACCACCACGCCGCCGAAGTCGGCCTCGGGGTTGCCGGTCGAGGCCACACCGTTGGCCACGATCTGTACCGGCACGTCGGCTGTCTGCGCGGTGAGCAGCGAGGTCACGTTGCTGAAGCCGAACTGGAACTGCTCACTGACCACGCCGGGGACGATGGCGGCACCACCTTGACCGCTCTCCATGGTCAGGTTGATGCCGCGCTTGGTGAAGAAGCCTTTCTCCTCACCGAGGTAGATCGGCGCGACGTCGACGATCGGGATGATGCCGACGGTGACGTCGGTGACCTCTTCGGTGCCGCCGGCCTCGTCGGTGGACGAGTCGGAACCACAGGCAGCGGTGACCAGCAGCGCGGCAGCCAGGGTGAGGGCGACGAGGGGCCGTCGCATGGGACCTCCAGGGGGATGGGTTCGAGGTTGAGCCGGTCAGGGGTGTTCGCTGACCGAACGGTGGTTCTTATGATGAACGTACGACCCAGCGAGGGCCCACGTCAATGTCACATATCGGAAGAGTCCCTGCCAATCTGGCAGGTGGAGGGAGCGTCGTGCGAACCCAGGTTGGCATCATCGGAGCGGGACCAGCGGGTTTGATGCTCGCCCACCTGCTGCGTCTCGAGGGTATCGACTCGGTCGTGCTGGAGACCCGCGGGCGGGCGTACGTGGAGAGCCGGGTCCGGGCCGGGGTGCTCGAACACGACACGGCGCAACTGCTCGCCGACACCGGCGTCGGCGCCCGGATGCGCCGCGAAGGACTCGTGCACACCGGCCTTGAGCTGCGCTTCGAAGGCGTCAGCCGGCGGATCGACCTGGCCGCGCTGACCAGCGGTCGAGGGATCACCGTCTACGGTCAGCAGGAGGTGGTGAAGGACCTGATCGCCGCCCGGCTGGCAGCCGGCGGCGAGATCCTGTTCGATGTCACCGACGTCGAGCTGGCCGGGATCGACAGCGATGCCCCGGTCATCCGGTTCGCGCACGAGGGCACGATACGCGAACTGAACTGCCTGGTGGTTGCCGGATGTGACGGTTTCCACGGGGTCTCCCGGGGCAGCATCCCCGCCTCGGCCCG